>CAZYER010000037.1:0-15735 GCA_964646525.1 uncultured Francisella sp.
GCTCTTCCGATCTCATCTACACCAACAGGAACACCATTTTCGTAACGTAGCGTGACTTGGCTCTTTGCATCGGGACGTAACCAAGCTAACACGCCTTGTTTACGCATCTGTGCTTGTTGTTCAACCAAACGGTGCGCATAGTAAATCGGAGCAGGCATGAGCGTTTCAGTTTCGTTACTGGCGTAACCAAACATTAAGCCTTGGTCACCTGCACCCATTTCTTTCGCCGCTTCTGGGTCTTCATCAACACCCATCGCAATATCCACCGATTGCTTACCAATGGCTGATAAGACAGCACAGTCGTCACCATTAAAGCCGAGTTCGCCACGGTCATAGCCAATGTCTTTGACCACCGAACGGACGAGATCTTCAATATCAACCCAAGCAGAGGTAGTGATTTCACCACCGACCAATACCATACCCGTTTTAACGAAGGTTTCGCAGGCGACGCGTGCTTTAGGGTCTTGCGCTAAAATGGCATCTAAAATCGCATCAGATATTTGATCGGCGATTTTATCTGGATGACCTTCCGAAACCGATTCTGAGGTAAAAATGAGGCTGCTCATGCAATGGGAACTCCGTAGGTAATTCAAGATTATCGGTGCATTATAAAGGAAATTGAAGGCTGTTGCTGATCGTTAGTGGTGGTCATGGATTGGATAAATGTTTTTTGATGGCACTTTTAGAAATTCAATGACCAAATTCCAGCACCTTGCGTCCTGTTTCATCAAATAGGATGACCAGTTTACGTTCTGGATAATGCCAACGACGAATGCCGTCGTCGCCAACCGTGTCTTGGCTCGGCTGACCAAAGCGGTGAATTAAGGTGTCTTCATCCAGTTTAGGGTAGGGAATGTACGTTAGATGACGTATGGTCAGATTGAGAGCCTCACTCAGATCACTGCCTGCTAAGGTAATCTCATGTGCGCCCGAATCGGCACTTTTAACCCGACCACCGCGGCTAAACATGGCTTCTAACTGTTCAGGCGAGGTTTCAAGCGTTAAGATCAATCGTCCACGTAAGCTGTAACCAATGTACATGTCTTCAAAAAAGGCTTCAACGCTGACGGGTTGATGCTGTTTATCGCTAAACAGAATGATTTTGGTCTCTTTACCGTAAAGCGCCATAGCGTCTTTGGTTGTGCTCTGATTCAAGGTTAACCCTAACACGGTCAGCTGACCTTGCGTATTCAGGCTAGCATTCCAAGGCAAGGCCGATCCATCTTGATTGTTGTTGGGTGGATCAACGAAGAAGTAGCTCGCTACCCAAATGAGACCAGCTAAACCCAATGTCAGCCAGCCCCAATAAAACACAGGGCGTTTCTGCGTGGTTTCGCTCATACCTTAGTACCTGATGGGTCTTCTGCTGCGAGCTCAGGGTTGGCTGCCAGCCAGGCATCACTTGGAGGGAAGGATTCAACGAGTTTGTCGCCAATCATGCCACGTTGCGCATCAAAAATAGAGCCTCCTGAGAGGACAAAAGTGGCGAGCACACCTAAAAAGATGGGAACTGCACCCATACGAAGGGCAATAGTGGTGATATTGTCGCCTTTAAGCGGGCTGAGGCCAACCATTAAGTAGCTAAATACGCCCAATGTAAAGCCAACAGCATAGAAAATAAGTAGCATTTTTGAACGTTTGGTCATCAGTAACCAGTGTGCTGCAACAAACCAGTCATCTGACTGTTGTTTTTGCTGTGCAACGCGCCACAGTACAGCCAGAATGATCATTGAAACCACTGGAATGAGCAAAATCGTCATTGCAGTGCCTATTTCTAGAATGATCAAAAAAGCAAACAAATGTACGATGATTAAATTGAGAATAAACCAGCTGTGGGGATAGGTAGCACTTCGGCTGCTCGATGGAGAAATTTGATATTGCATAGTTACCTTGCAGCGTGACCATCACGCGAAATGATTATTCGGAAGCCAAATTCACATTATAGCGTTGCAGAGCGAGTTGTTCAAAGTCGTGCGCGGATAATGGACGTCCACAGTAGTAGCCTTGCAGTAGGTTACAGGCATGTTCGCACAAGAATTGCATTTGATAGGCATTTTCAACCCCTTCTGCCACAACATTGAGTGCTAGGCTTTTTGCCATGGCAATAATAGCCGTAACGATTTTTTCATCATATTGGGTCGCCTCTTCGGTACCAATGCGCATAATAAAACTGCGATCAATTTTTAATGTATCAACGGGAAAGGCATGTAAATAAGCGAGACTGGAGTAACCGGTACCAAAGTCATCTAAAGATAGCTGTACACCCAAAGCCTTTAATTGTTGAAGCGTTTTTGTGCTATGTTCAATATCGACCATAGCGAGGCTTTCGGTGATTTCTAAATCTAAGGCGTCAGCAGGAAATTGGCAGAGCCCAATGGCTCGCCGAACCTGATTAACTAACTGACCAGATAAAAATTGGCGAGCGGATAGGTTAATACTGATATGAAAATGGGCGTGTTTTTGTCGCCATAAACAAGTTTGACGACAGGCTTCGAAAAGAACCCAAGCGCCAATTTCTACAATCAGCCCCGTTTCTTCTGCAATGGGGATAAAGACTTCTGGGTTTAGTTGTCCGAGTTGAGGGTGTTGCCAAACAATTAGTGCTTCTGCTCCCGCTAATTGGCCAGTTTGCGCATTGATTTTCGCTTGGTAAAGCACTTGTAGTTGATCTTGAGCGATGGCAATACGCAGATCCTGTTCGAGAGCAAGTCTTTTGTGTACGGCCTGAGTCATACTGGCGCGATAGAATTGAAATTGGTTACCACCCGCCTGTTTGGCTTGTAGTCGTGCTTGATTGGCGTGATTCAGTAGGGTTTGTACATCTTGTCCATCTTGTGGTGCAATGGCAATACCCGTCGATAAGGCAACGAATAAGTTTTGTTGCGCGACAATGAAAGGATCGCTGAGCAGTCGATAATAGCGTTGTGCAATAACCTCGATGTCGTCGTGTTCGCGCATGGCAATCAATAGCGCGAATTCATTGGAACCGAAGCGTGCAATAATGTCGCCATTGCGTGCAATGCGCTTTAGCCTTTCTGCAATTTGTTTGAGCAGTGCATCGCCAGCAGTTGAGCCGAGCGATTCATTGACCAATTTGAAACGGTCAACATCTAAACTGACGACTGCGAGATGCTGGGGGTGTTGTTGGTGATTGAGTTGTTCCAGCTGCTGATGCAGGCTTTCAATGAAAAAGTTACGATTGGGTAGGTCTGTGATTGTATCATGCAAGCTTAAATAAGCTAACTGTTGTTCATAGTGTTGTGATAGTTGATCTGGCATAGCGCAAACTCTGGATGACTTGAATGGCATTATAGAATGAATAGACCATAATGTTGATGTTTTTGTAAAAAAATACCCAGTCGAAGCTGGGTATTTTTCGTCATCACTGATAAAGCAGGATTTAGTCTTTACGACCAAAACGCTTACGATCCAATTCAGTGAGGTATTTCTTACGAATACGCACGCTTTTTGGAGTGACTTCGACTAACTCGTCGTCGTCAATAAATTCGAGTGCTTGTTCCAGCGTCATGCGAATCGGTGGCGTGAGTACCACGTTTTCGTCAGTGCCTGAAGCGCGCATATTGGTCAGTTTTTTGCCTTTCAATGGGTTAACCACTAAGTCATTATCACGGCTGTGAATACCGATGATCAGGCCTTCGTAAACTTCGTCACCGTGACCAATCATCAAACGACCACGTTCTTGCAGGTTATCTAATGAATAAGCCAAGGCTTTACCTGTATCCATCGAAATGAGTACGCCATTGTGACGTTGTCCCATGGTGCCTGGAATACGAGGACCGTAATGAGAGAAAGTCGAGTAGAGTAAGCCTGAACCTTGCGTCAGCGTTAGGAATTCGCCACGGAAACCGATCAAACCACGCGAAGGAATAACGAAGTCTAAACGCACACGACCATGACCATCTTGGATCATGTCTTTCATTTCGGCTTTACGCTTACCTAACTGCTCCATTACCGAGCCTTGGTGAATTTCTTCAACGTCAATGGTTAGGGTTTCGTAAGGTTCTTGCATTTCGCCATCAACTTCACGGAAGATCACTTCAGGACGAGAAACGCCCAACTCGAAACCTTCACGGCGCATGTTTTCAATCAATACCGACAAATGCAATTCACCACGACCAGAAACACGGAATTTCTCCGCATCTTCGGTGTCTTCAACACGCAAAGCGACGTTAGTCATCAGTTCTTTGTGTAAACGATCACGAATTTGGCGGCTGGTGAGCAGTTTGCCTTCTTTACCCACAAACGGGCTGGTATTAACTTGGAAGGTCATCGAAACGGTTGGTTCTTCAACACTGAGTGCGGGAATAGCTTCAACACAGGTGGGGTCACAAATGGTGTCCGAAATGAATAACGGATCAAGGCCCGTGAACGAAATGATTTCACCCGCTTGTGCATCGGCAACAATTTCACGATCCAAACCGTTAGAACGCAACACTTCCAAAATACGACCGTTACGTTTATTGCCTTGACGGTCGATAACCGTGACTTGCGTGTTGGTTTTAATCGTTCCACGTTGAATGCGACCTGTACCGATGATGCCTTTATAGGTGTCATAGTCCAGCTGGGTAACTTGCATCTGGAAAGGGGCGTCCATATCGACGTCAGGGTGAGCAACTTTATCAATAATGGTTTGGAATAAGGGTGTCATGTCACCTGAACGGACGCTTTCATCCATGCCAGCAAAGCCATTTAAGCCCGAAGCATAAACAACCGTAAAGTCTAACTGTTCATCGGTTGCACCCAAGCGCACGAATAGGTCAAAGGTTTCGTCAAGTGCGGCAGCGGTACGCGCTTGCGGGCGGTCTACTTTATTCACCACAACGATCGGCTTTAAGCCTAATGCTAGGGCTTTTTGTGTCACAAAACGCGTTTGTGGCATAGGGCCTTCAACTGAGTCAACCAACAGCAACACTGAGTCTACCATCGACAATACGCGCTCTACTTCGCCACCGAAGTCGGCATGGCCTGGGGTATCAACGATGTTAATGCGGTATTCTTGACCGTCACGCGCATCGGTATAGTTAATAGCGGTGTTTTTCGCCAAAATGGTGATGCCACGCTCTTTTTCAATGTCGTTCGAGTCCATGACGCGCTCGCCCGTATCCTTACGTGCGTCGAGAGTGCCAGATTGGCGAAGCAGTTGGTCAACCAGTGTGGTTTTGCCGTGGTCAACGTGGGCGATGATGGCGATATTGCGGATGCGATCGATAGGCGTCATGGTGTAGGACTCAAATAATTCAATAAAACAAAGCCCTACATTATACGCGAATAACAAGGGCTAAGTTGAACTTTTGATGAAGAATCCTATTTTTGTTTGCTCTTGTGAGTGAGATGAGAATCGAATTATCGTAAGGATTGCTCTATTTTACCGTAGGCAGCCGTGCCTAAAATAATGCCCGTGACTAAAAATACGCCTTCTAATTTGCCTTCACCAATCATGGTAGGCGCTGTGCCTGGACAGGCTGCTGACATGCCCCAGCCAATGCCAAATAATACGGCTCCCATGATCAAGTTGGGTGTCATGCCCTTGGGGCTAAAGTCAATGGATGTGTGAGTGAGTAGTGCGTTGGGTTGCCAGTGCTTTAATAAATAAACGCCGGTGATACCTGTTGCGACCGCTGAACCAATGACAAACAATAGCCATAGATTTTCAAATAAAAACAATTCGGCATGTAAACTAAAATTGGTGGCACCAGCGAAAGCGAGTAAAAAGCCGAACAAGGTGCCTAATAACAAGGAAACGAGATGATTATGCATGTTATTTACCCCAAAAACAGTAGTTGCGTGGTGATGAGCGCCGAAACAAAGAAAATCGCACCAGCCATTAAGCTAACAGGGTTAAGTAAAGCACCGCCTACTAACACATGTCCAGTGGTACAAGCCCCCGCAAGGCGTGCACCAAAACCGAGTAAGAATCCAGCTAATAGCAGCCAGAGTCCTTTCGCTGAGGGTGTGCTAGGTAGAATGGCATCGTAAATGCCCATACTGAAGCTAAAACGGAAGCCATCGCCAAACAAAGTAACATGCAAGAAGCCACCTAAGGGTAAGCCGAACAATAGCCAAAGCCTAGGGTGGTTTCGTACAGCGAATTCGCCGCGATGAAAAAACGGGGTATTGAAGGTGTAAGCGCAAAAGTTGCCATAAGCCGATGAGCAGCCAACGGCACGCCCTGTAACCCAGAAATGCAGTAGAACGAAAAGACCAAGTAAAAAACCGCCTAAGAGGGCTGGGTAAAGGGGGTCATTCATGGTTGTCTTCCTAACATGCGAATTAAATTAGCTGGGGTATAAATGTCATTTTAAGAGGGATATTGGGCGAAAAACAGCTGAATTTTTCTATCTAATCATAGATAGAATTTATTTTAGTAGATAATTATTATTTATAGCTAAGTTCTAAAAACCTAACAAAGTTAGGTTCTTAGAGATGTTCTATAGTGAATCTTCTAGCGCACTGAGCTGTTCGGCTTGATATTCATTGAGCAATGCCGTGATCACATCGTCTAGATCACCTTGCACAATGGAATCAAGGCGATACAGAGTGAGGTTAATGCGGTGGTCGGTTAAACGGCCTTGGGGGAAGTTGTAGGTTCGGATGCGTTCAGAACGGTCGCCACTGCCGACCAAACTCTTGCGTGCAGCTGAAATTTCTTGTGCTTGCTTGGCTTCACGTGCCGCATTAATGCGTGAGGCAAGTAATGCCATCGCCTTGGCGCGGTTTTTGTGTTGCGAGCGTTCCTCTTGGCATTCAACCACCACACCAGTAGGTATGTGGGTAATGCGAATGGCGGATTCGGTACGGTTAACGTGCTGACCACCCGCACCACTAGCACGGTAGGTATCCACTTTCAGATCTTCGGGGCGCAATTCCACGCCTTGCACAGCTTCGACTTCAGGTAGTATGGCTACGGTTGCTGCTGAAGTGTGTACTCTGCCTTGTGTTTCGGTAGTCGGAACACGTTGTACCCGATGTGCACCCGATTCAAATTTCAGTTGACGATAGGCGCCTTCACCTTCGATGCGAGCAATGATCTCTTTGTAGCCACCATGTTCGCCTTCTTGTTCGCTAATCACTTCTACGCGCCAGCCTTGACGTTCGGCGTAGCGAGAATACATGCGAAAGAGGTCGCCAGCAAAAATAGCTGCTTCATCGCCACCAGTGCCAGCACGAATTTCTAAAAACAAGTTGGCATCATCATTTGGATCTTGCGGGATGAGCAATGTACGCAAGCTATTTTCTAAACTTTCTAGCTGTTCTTTAAGTTGGGGCAGTTCTTCTTGTGCCATGGCTTTGAGGTCACTATCGCCACTGTTAATCCAGTCAAAAGCATCGGCTAGGTCTTGTTCCGCTTGGCGAAAGGCATTCCATTGTTCCACTAAAGGGGTGAGATGTGCGTGTTCTTTGCTTAGGGTGCGAAAGCGCTTATTATCATTGTGGACATCGGGATCGGCTAGTAAATGGTCAAGCTCTTGTAGGCGTTCACTGGCTTGTTCGAGTCGTTGACGAATAGAGTCTTTCATGCAGATGATTTCTCAGGCAATAATAATGTACGTGCTTGCTGTAGTAGATTGTCGCCACCGTGGTTTCCCGCTTCACGAATGGCAAGGCAAGGGGTGTGCGTTAACTTGTTGGTCAGTTGATGCGCTAGTTTGCGCAACACGGCCTCAGTGTCGTGACCTGCATGAAGCTCGCGTAGCGCATGGGTTAACGCTTCATCGCGTTGTAGTTCGGCATAGTGGCGATAATCGCGAATCAGTGGTGCCGCATCCGACATAAGTCGCCATTGTTGCATAAAGTGATCGGTTTTGAGTTGAACAATATCTTCCGCTTCTTGTGCCGCTTGCGCGCGATTTTTGCGATTTTCTTCAACAATACCCACTAAGTCATCGACGGTATAGAGGTAAACGTTATCTAGCTTGGCGACTTCTGCTTCAATATCGCGCGGCACGGCGATATCGACCAGTAACATGGGTTTGTTGCGACGTTTTTTTAGGGCGCTTTCAACTGCACCCTTGCCTAAGATAGGGAGCGTACTGGCGGTAGAGGAGATAACAATATCGGCTTCATGCAAATGATGTGGAATGTCAGCCAAATTGATGGCATAACCGTTTACTTCTTGCGCTAACAGACTGGCATTAGCTAGAGTCCGGTTGGCAATGGTGATTTGTTTCACGCCCTGCTCTTTTAAATGACGTGCTGCGAGTTCAATGGTTTGTCCAGCACCAATGAGCAATACATTTTGTGTTTTTAAGTCGCCAAAAATTTGCCGTGCTAGGGTAACGGCGGCAAAAGCGACGGAAACGGGATTGCTGCCAATGGCTGTTTCGGTGCGAACGAGTTTAGCTGTATTGAAAACGTGTTGAAAGAGACGATCGAGTAGGCCATTCAGGGTGTTGGCTTCGCGCGAAAAGGCGTAAGCATCTTTCATTTGACCCAAAATTTGTGGCTCGCCCAACACCAGCGAATTTAAGCCAGCTGCAACCCGATTCATGTGCAAGACGGCCTCGCGTCCTGAATAAGTATAGGTGTATGGCGTGAGCGTGTGATGGGTTAAATGAAAAAAGTCGTGCAACCAGGTTTGGAGTGGCGCAATGTCCTGTTGGCGATGCGTTAGGTAAAGTTCGGAACGGTTACAGGTCGATAAAATAGCGCTTCCTTGCGCCAAGCCAGACTCTCGCAATGATTTCAGCGCTTGTATGAGGCGATCGGGCGGAAAGGCGACTTGTTCGCGCACATCAACAGGGGCAGTTTGATGGTTGATGCCGATCGTAGTTAAGGTTTGATTGAGAGCGGTATGGGGCATGGGTATGTATATTCTTGTTGAAGTTCCCTAACTTGCCAAGTGGTTAATGTGCTAACATCATGACACAGGTACTGCCACTTGAGCGGAGTATCATGATAACATGAACCCTATAAAATAATGTAAATGACTAATTGTCCAGAATTAAGGTGGGCTTTGCAAGAATTATGCGCAAAATGTCGTTAATCGCGTTCCGCACTAACGCTTGGCGTTTAGGGGTAACTTGGTTATCCGTGTCGATGTTGTCTGCTTGTAGCGCTATTGAAACCCATGCACCGCGACAGATTGAAGTGTCGGTCAGTGATGCCGTGGTGGCACCTTTGACTCAGACAGCGGTCGTGAAATTAACGGCAGATCAAGTTTATCGTGTGTTGGCAGCGGAATCGCTTTATTTGCGGGGTGAGACGGCGAGTGCGGCACAGGTATATATTGACTTAGCTCGGCGCTATGGTGATGCAAGTTTGGCACAGCGCGCTTATGATTTGTCGGCAAGTTCTGGTAATAGTCAGTTATTGGGGCAGGCCAGCCAGCTGAATACGGAGTTGAATCCCAATCGCATTGAGTCTTGGCAAGTGCAGGTGGTGCTGGCGCTGCGTGCTAACGATGTTGAAAAAGCCTGGCAAGCATGGCGTTCCTTTTATCAACAGGGTTTAGCCAAAGGCAGTAGCGAAAAAAGCTTGTATATGGCGACAGCCACCTTGGTGCAAGATGATCTGGCTATTGATACCTTGATTGCATTTAGTGCACGGATTGCACAAGAACAGCCTTCAGCATATGCGGAGTTTTTGCAGGTGATGTTTTTAGCTTCGGCGAGCCGCTTGCCTGAAGCTTATGATCGACTGATTCAAGCTTTGCAGCGCTATCCTGATCAGCCAGAACTCGCCCAGATGCTTGCCTCGTTATCCACGCGCCTAGCCGATGGGCGAGGAGTGGATTGGTTGGTGGGTTACGTGCAACGTCATCCTGAAGATGTGGTGGTGGCTGAGCAGTTGGGGCGTTTGTATGTCACCCTACAGCAGTTGCCTTTGGCTAAAGCCCAATTTGCGCGTCTGTTGCAGCAAAATCCGCGTTTGACTTCAGTGTCCATGTCATTAGCGTTAATTGAGTTGGAGTTGGGCGATGCTGCGTCGGCTGAAAAGTTATTGCTGCCGCTAGTGGATGATCGTCGTTTGTCTGATATGGCGCGTTATTATTTAGGTCAGGCTTATTATTTTCAACAACAACCAGAAGCTGCTGTTGTGCAATGGAAGCAGGTTGTTCAAGGTAATTATCGTTTAGATGCTTTGGTGTGGCGTGTGCAATTGCTCAGTAAGCAAAAGCGTTATGCGGAAGCGGAAGCTTTGCTGAACGCTTTTGAATCAGCTAACGATGAGGAGTATGTGCGTTGGGTGCAGGCGAAAGTTAAATTGCTGGTGATGCAGAAAAAAGCGAAGATGGCTTTGCCTGTGTTGGACAAAGCCATTTTTTCTTACCCGCAAGTGGTCGCTTTATGGCAAGAGCGTGCCAATATTCATTATGACTTAGGAGATGGCGCTGCTTTTGAGCGCGATATTCGTGAGGCAATGACTTTAGCACCAGATAATGCAGATGTATTGAATGCGCTGGGTTTTTATTTGGCGGACCAGGGGCGTTCATTGGTCGAAGCGCGTCAGCTGTTAGAAAAAGCGGATCGCCTTTCACCGAACAAACACTACATACTAGACAGTTTGGGTTGGTTGGCTTATCAGGAAGGGCAATATGAGCAAGCACTGGTCTTGTTGGATAAGGCTTATGCCATTAAAGCAGATGCAGAAATTTTACGTCATCGATTAGCGGTGTTATTGGCGATGAAGCAAGAGGCTAAAGCCAAGGCGCTTGCCAAACAAGAGGCCAAGCAGTTCAGCGATGATGTCGCTTTAATGAAGTTCCTGAAGCAAATGTCATTAATGCCTTGACCTTATTTCTGTAAATCTCTATAATGCTAGGTTCTTATCGAATTTTTTGATTTCCAGGAGTTTGGAAACATGTACGCCGTAATTAAAACTGGTGGCAAGCAGTACCGCGTAAGCGAGGGTGATCGCCTACGTATTGAAATGCTTGACGTTGAAGCTGGTAGTGAAATTTCTTTTGACGAAGTAATGTTAGTCGGTTCTGGCGACAGCGTTAAAGTGGGTAGACCACTGGTTGCTGGCGCTGTGGTTAAGGCTACAGTTGAAGACCATGGTCGTGGTGATAAAGTGATTATCATCAAGTTCCGTCGTCGTAAGCATTACCGTAAAAAACAAGGTCATCGTCAGTATTACACACAGGTTAAGATCACTGGTATCAGTGCTTAATCGTTAATAGGAGTGATTAAACATGGCACATAAAAAGGCCGCGGGTTCCTCTCGCAACGGACGCGACTCAGAAAGTAAGCGTCTTGGTGTTAAAATGTACGGTGGCCAAGCTGCTGTTGCAGGTAACATTTTAGTGCGTCAACGTGGTACTAAGTTCCACGCCGGCGAAAACGTTGGTTTAGGTGTGGATCACACTTTGTTTGCGAAAGCAGACGGTTTTGTAAAATTTGCTCGCAAAGGTCCAAATCAACGTATGTACGTCTCAATCGAAGCGGCTTAATTCAGTAGCTTTTCGGTTTTGAGCGAAAGACGCCTCGCGCAAGATATTGCAGCGGGGCGTTTTTGTTTGTTGGGTTGGCATTAGCCATAAGGAATCTAAAGGAATGAATGATGAAATTTGTCGATGAAGTACGCATCGAAGTGAAAGCTGGTAAGGGTGGTAATGGCATTGCCAGTTTTCGCCGTGAAAAATACATTCCTTTTGGTGGTCCTAATGGTGGTGATGGTGGCGATGGTGGTGATGTTTACCTAGAAGGACATGCCAGCCTGAATACGCTCATCGATTTTCGTTTTGAGCGCATTTTCGAAGCGCAAAATGGCGAAAATGGTCAGCCCAATAACAAAACCGGTCATCGTGGTAAAGACAAGATTTTGTCAGTTCCTGTTGGTACAGTGGTTTGGGATGCCGACACCGAAGAGTGCATTGGCGAAGTGCTGGGCATTGGTCAGCGTTTATTGGTGGCGCGTGGCGGCGTGCATGGTATTGGTAACCTACACTTTAAGAGCAGTACCAACCGTGCGCCACGTCAGTGCACACCAGGTAAAGCGGGTGAAATGCGCAATTTGATTTTAGAACTCAAGATTTTAGCGGATGTGGGCTTGTTAGGACTGCCCAATGCCGGTAAATCGAGCCTGATTAGTGCGGTTTCGGCGGCGCGTCCTAAAGTGGCAGATTATCCGTTTACCACCCTTTACCCGAATTTGGGTGTGGTTAAAGTTGCTAATCATAAAAGCTTCTGTATTGCCGATATTCCAGGATTGATTGAAGGCGCAGCAGAAGGGGCAGGCTTGGGGGTGCAGTTCTTGCGACACTTGTCGCGTACGGGATTGCTGTTGCATGTGGTGGATATGTTCCCTCCAGATGAAGAAAATGCTGATCCAGCGCAGAGTGTGCGCGTTGTAGAAATCGAGTTGGCGAAATACTCTGAAGAATTGGCGGACAAACCACGCTGGTTGGTGATGAATAAGTTGGACTTGGCACTAGAAGAAGATGCCCAAGCCGCTTGTGATAAGCTGATTGCTGATTTGAGTTGGACAGCGCCTTCTTTCCGCATTTCTACCGCCACAGGGCAAGGCTTGCCCGAACTCACTTGGGCGATTATGCAGTACCTTGACGAGCAACGCGAAGCAGAGGCCTTAGCGAACGCACCTAAAGCCGCGCCCTTAGAGCCTTTACCCGAAACACGCGAGGACTGGGGGACGGCAGAGTGATGCAACGCGCAGAATTAGTGAACGCCAAACGCTGGGTAGTGAAAATCGGTTCGGCTTTACTCACCAATGATGGTCAGGGTCTGAACCGAGAGGCCATGGCTGGTTGGGTGAAGCAGATGGTGGCTTTGCGTCAGTCTGGCGTAGAGGTGGTGTTGGTCTCTTCGGGGGCGGTGGCCGAAGGCATTAAGCGTTTGGGTTGGAAGTCTCGTCCGAAAGAGTTGCCTGCGTTGCAAGCGGCAGCGGCTGTCGGCCAAATGGGGTTGGCACAAGCTTGGGAAAGCTTGTTTGCCAATGACCAAATCATGACCGCACAGGTATTGCTGACACATGAAGACTTATCGGATCGTCGTCGTTATTTGAATGCCCGTAGTACGTTAAATTTTTTGTTAGAGCAGGGCGTGATTCCCGTTATTAATGAAAACGATACCGTTGCTACCGATGAAATTCGCTTGGGCGATAACGACACCTTGGGTGCTCTCGTGGCCAATTTAGTCGGTGCAGAAGTGTTGGCGATTTTAACCGATCAGCAAGGGCTGTTTACCGCCGACCCGCGTTCAAACCCTGATGCACGTTTACTCCACGGCGTTAAGGTATCTGACCCTGCCATTGTTGAAATGGCCAGTCCAACAGGTGGTGCTTTAGGGCGTGGCGGTATGGCGACCAAAGTGCGCGCGGCGCAACGTGCCGCGCGTTCGGGTACGGTCACGCTGATTGCTGCGGGTCGTGAGGCTGGCGTGTTAGAGCGTCTGCGTTCGGGCGAAGTGCTGGGTACGCTGTTTGAACCTGATGTTGACCCCATGCCAGCACGAAAGCAATGGCTGGGCAGTCAATTGCAATCGCGTGGTACCTTAATGCTCGATGGGGGTGCTGCCAAAGCTTTGCGCGAACAGGGGAAGAGTTTATTGCCCGTGGGTGTGATTGCGGTGTCGGGCACATTTAGTCGTGGCGATGTGGTGATTTGTGTCGATGCCAAGGGTGTGGAAATTGCGCGTGGCTTAGCGAATTATGCCGCCGACGAAGCCAAACAACTGATGGGACAACCCACACATGCTATCGAATCGATTTTGGGCTATATGGATGATGATTGTCTCATTCATCGCGACAATTTGGTGTTAAGTGAGTAACCCAATCAGCCCTTATGAATGCCCCGAAATTCGGGGCTTTTTATTACCGCTTAAGTGGCTTGAGGTGGCTATGTTGATTCCCATTCCTGATGGCGTTATAGTGTCGAGTTATTAGCGATAAAAAGGGAAATAGCGTGTCTCAAGCAACAGTCGAGTCGCCAACTCTGGTGGCCGCACAACCTGAATTTTTTGCCCCTTGGCATGTGCGTTTAGGTACGGGCGAAATTAGTCCACGTCGCTTATTCTTACTGCAGGCGATTGATGCAACAGGAAGTATTAGTCAAGCGGCCAAGCAAGTGGGTATTACGTATAAAGCGGCTTGGGATGCTGTTGATGCCATGAACAATTTGGCTGGGCAACCGCTGGTGGTGAGTCAGCACGGCGGTAAAGGCGGTGGTGGCGCGCATCTTACCCATGCGGGGTTGCAAATTGTCATGATGCACGAGCGTCTGTCGGCGATGCAAGCCATGTGGACAGCCAGTTTAGAAGGCGTTGATGCCGATGTTTTACCCATGCTTAGGAGACTCACCATGCAAACCAGCGCGCGTAATGCCTTCGTCGGTCATGTCAAACACATTAAACAAGACAGTGTGAATGCGGAAGTGGTGTTAGCCCTGCAAGGCGGTGATGAGTTGGTGGCAACAGTCACTCATGACAGTGTTGAACGTATGCAGTTAAAAGTCGGATCACAGGCTTGGGGGTTGATTAAAGCCAGTTGGGTCATTTTAGCCTTACCCGATGCCAGTATGAAAACCAGTGCGCGTAATCGACTGTGTGGGCAAGTCGCTCGCATGGTGCATGGAGCAGTGAACTCGGAGGTGGTGTTGCAACTGACAGGCGGTAATACCCTAACCGCAGTGGTAACGCATGAGGGTGCGCAAGCGCTGAATCTGCAAGAAGGATCAGCTTGCTGTGCGCTAATTAAAGCCAGTCATGTGTTGCTGGCTGTTGACGCCTAACGGTTTCAATGCAGAGTAATCGCTAACACAATGAGCAAACAGCACAGATACTCAATCTAATGACGGGTAGCTAGCTACTGGCTACTGAATTACGTTATCACCATGTTTATGTGTTATGAACACCATAATCAGTTGAGACTCACAATCACTTATGTTTCCAGTGATTGAGACCAAAATGCCTGTTTGACATGTGCGAATTGCGAAATTTCTGCTACAAAGCTATCCAGTTGCGCTTCAGTGGTGCTTTGACTACCCAGAGTGGCTTCAATTTCAATCTCGTTGTTTGCAAATGGGTGGATGTTAAGTCGTAAGATGGGTAGTTGATAGTGCTCGAGCAGTTGTTCAAAGCTGTGCATCGTTTTCTGTTGTTCGTGCCTATCGGCAATTAAGTAGATCACAAACCCCAATTCTGTTTCTTCAGAACTAATCGGTTGACGATTGATTTTTTGGGCAATAGGTCGCAATACCGTGTTACCAGCCAACACAAACAAGGTAACGACTATTGCTTCAATAATTAAATCAGCACCTGCAGCCGCGCCAATTGCTGCCGAAGCCCATAAGGTAGCCGCGGTGTTTAGTCCGCTGACATTGCCCTTGTCTTTCATGAGCACGCCTGCACCTAAAAAACCAATACCCGAAACCACATAAGCGATCACATGAACCGCACCTTCATGACCATGTAGACGGTTAGCAATATCCACAAAAGCAGCGGCACCAATCGCAACCAGCACATTAGTTCTAAGTCCAGCAGTGCGTTGTCGGTATTGTCTTTCATAGCCCACTAACGCGCCAAGGCTAAAGGCAACAAATAGGCTGATGAGGCTATCGAATAATGACTTTAACTGGATATTCTGTAAGGCTTCTAGTTCCATCTTGCGTAAGACCTAATTTGTGAAAGCGGCAAATTTTTGAAAAGCGTTAAAATGTGTTATAACTATTGTATCAACCTTTTTAATGGTACAGGTTAAGAACAGATGACAGTAATTTTTCAATATTTACTTAACTAAATATTGTTGACGCTATATAGG
>CAZYER010000038.1:0-14588 GCA_964646525.1 uncultured Francisella sp.
ATTAATACCTGTGCGCTGAGTGTCATAATGGCAACGGATAGTTGCGTCATGACTTGTAAGCGCGTTTGCATACTTAATTTTTGCCACCAGTGGCTGATAGGGTTCATTTTCCCACTCCTGAACAAAGCTAAAACAGTGAAACGGTAAAAGCATAAAACATGCCAATTTCAGAGGCTTAGCTCCACAGAAAGCGCAGCCATAGTCCTATGGTGCTGATATAGCCGAGTTCTGTGGTGCTGATTTTGCCTTTTGAATTGATAAAAACAGAGGTAGGTAATGCCTTTGCGCCAAAGGCGGCCAACCATTGACCATTGGGGTCGTTCATCATCATGGCAGGGTTGTCTTCAGGATGATCTTTCAACCATTGTGCCAATTCGTCGGCTTCGGTTTGTACCACGATCATCAGCACGGGGTAGTGTTCCGCAATATGGGTAATGTTGCCATGATTGGCGACACAGACAGGGCACCAAGGCGCAAAAAAGTGAATGAGTAGGGGTTGTCCAGCAAAGTCAGATAAGGCAATAGGCTGACCCGTTAGACTGATTCCAGCTAATGCAGGTGGTTCACCCGTTACCACATCTTGATGTTGCCAAGCGCGAACAGCGAGAATAATCACTAAAATAATGACGGCATCTCTTAGCCAGCCTTTCCAGCGTGGGGATGTCGGTTGAGTTGAGGGCGCGCTCATGATGCGTGACGCCTAATCTGTACGCCAACGCTATTGGCTGCTGGAATGGCGTGAGGTTTGCCGAGTTTTAAGGTAACTGATCGCACGCGGGTATCATTCAGGCAAATGTGTGCTAAGTCTTCTGCCAGTTTTTCAACCAATTCGGTATGGGTTGTGACACAACGCTGTGCGAGTTGTTGAGTGAGTTGGGCATAGTCTAGTGTATCGGCAAGTTGGTCACTTAGTGCAGCAGGGCGAATGTCAATGTCCAATTGAATGTCGAGCACAATGTCTTGCGTTGCCTGTTTTTCATGTTCGTAAACTCCGATGCGAGCAGGCAGTTTCAGTTGTTGAATGAAAATTTGGTCGTTCATGTCACACTTATCTATGTTATGGCGTTAATTTGCGTTAGCATAACACAATATTTTTTAATTAATTAGGACATGGCGCGTGGTATTAGATCTGATTTGGGTATTATTGGCTTATCTGTTGGGATCGGTTTCTAGTGCGATTATTGTTTGTCGATTAATGGGTTTGCCAGATCCAAGGACAGAAGGTTCGGGTAATCCGGGAGCAACCAATGTGTTGCGTATTGGCGGTAAAAAAGCGGCTGCTTTGACCTTGTTGGGCGATATGCTCAAAGGCTATATTCCCGTGGCTTTAGCTGTTTGGTTTGGCTTGGCGCCTGAAGTGATTATTGCCATCGGTGTTGCGGCATTTGTCGGTCATTTGTGGCCCGTATTTTTTGGCTTTCAGGGCGGAAAAGGGGTTGCGACGGAATTGGGGGTGCTGTTTGGCTTGCATCCTGTTATCGGCTTGGTCATTGCTGGTGTGTGGTTGCTGATTGCGAAGGGATTGAAGATTTCTTCATTAGCCGCTTTGGTCGCGATGACGCTGGCGCCGGTAATGGTGTGGTTTTGGACAGGTGGTGAACTCAGCTGGACTTTGGGGGTGGCGTTGATGAGTGTGATTTTAATGATTCGACATAAAAGCAATATTCAGCGCCTACTCAGTGGCGAGGAAAGCGCGATTGGGCGTTGAATCAACAGTAGAATCCAGTATTTTAAATGAAGCTAAAACGGGGTTGCAGCATCGTTATGGGTCTGTTAAGATTTTGAGCGAATATTCTCATTCAATAATAAAAGGAAGAGATCATGCGTAAGGCTATGATGGCTGCAACGGCAGCAATGATGGTATCTGGTGGTGCCTTAGCGGCTAACTTTGGCGCGAGTGTCAACTATGGCTTGGGCGGTGTTGGTGCTGACTTAGGCTATGCATTGATTCAGGATACGGTAAATGTACGCGCTGGATTGAATGCGGGATTAAATGTATCTGGATCTACTACGCCTGATGCAACTAAATATGACTACAAGTTGGACACGGGTTATAAAACATTAGGTTTAGATTGGCACCCATTCAGTGGAGCTTTCCGTGTGTCTGCTGGTTATGCATGGTCGGATATTAGCTTAGATATCAATGCCACTGGTTCGTACACTATCAACAACACTGCATATACCGGTAATGCAGTTGGTAAAGTTACTTACGGTAATGCACCTTACGTATCTTTAGGTTGGGGTAATCATGCACCGAGTAAAGGCGGTTTGTTCTTTAATACTGAGTTAGGCGTGATGTTAACCGGTAAACCAGACGTTACACTAACAACGACAACTAGTGGAGGACCTGCTCCTTCTCAAGGTGATATTGATTCTGAACGTAATAAAGTGCGTGATAATGCAATGGGTTTCTTCCCAATCTTAAAATTGGGTGTGGGTTATACTTTCTAATTCATGGGTTGAACTGAGAAAAAGACATCTTCGGATGTCTTTTTTGTATCTGGCGTTTAAATTGTTAAGGCATATCCTGCGGGTCAACGTCTAAAAACACCCTAACGCCTGCTACTTTACCTTCGGGTTGCTGCAAAAAGGTCAGCAAGTCGTCGATGGTGGCGTGCAGGGCGGCGCGTTGTTCGGATTGTAGCCACAGCAATTCACGATAGTGATGCTGGCGTTTGTGCATTAGTGCGGGCATCGGGCCTGCTACTTGCACGCCAAGCTGTTGACATAGCGGTAAGAGCTTTTCTAACTGCGCTTGCACCCGATCTAATTGCTTGCCTTCGGCTAATAACCAAGCGCTGAAACTGAACGGTGGCAGTTGTGTGTCGCTGCGTTCACTCAGCAGTTGTTGAGCGATATCGGCATAGGGCTTGGTTAACAGTGCTTGCACAAAGGCATGATGGGGCTGATGGGTTTGTAACAGCACTTGTCCAGCACTGGTGCCACGTCCAGCACGTCCAGATACTTGTACCACCAATTGTGCCAATCGTTCCAATGCGCGAAAATCGCGTGCAAACAAAGCCGAATCGACATCAATAATCCCAACGAGCGCAATGCCAGCAAAGTCGTGACCTTTTGCCAGCATTTGCGTGCCTAAAATAATGCAGGGTTCTCCTGTGCGAATTTGTGCAAATAAATTGTTCAGCTTGTCTTTGCCTTGCGTGCTGTCCCGGTCGATGCGCAGTACAGGGGTATTGGGAAAGTGGGTTTGCAAGGCTTCTTCCACTTTTTGCGTGCCTTGTCCTACCAAATGCCAGTGACTGGAGCCACAGCTAGGGCAGACAGTCGGGGTATGTTCAACCTTGCCACAATGATGACAGCGTAAATTGGGCGCATGGCGATGAAAGGTATAAGGCACTTCGCAGGCGGGGCAGTCGAGCGTATGACCACAATCGTGACACATGAGCACGGGCGAGTACCCGCGTCTGTTCAAGAAGAGTAATACCTGCCCTTGTTCTGCCAGTGTGCCTTCGATGGCACTGAATAGTTGTGGTGATAGTGCCGCTTCTAGACGTTGTTGGCGCATATCGATGGTCAGCATCTTGGGGAGTGCTTGCTGATTAGCGCGTTGCGTTAGTCGCAGCAGGGCGAGTTTGCCTTCGTCCACATTGGCTAAGCTTTCTAGCGAAGGGGTGGCACTGCCGAGCACAATCGGGCAGGTCTGTTGCTTAGCACGCATAATCGCCACATCACGGGCATGATAGCGGATGCTGTCTTGTTGCTTGTAGGCGCTGTCGTGTTCTTCATCGACAATCACTAGCCCCAGCTTGGGCAGTGGGGCAAAAATGGCAGAGCGCGTTCCGATCAATAATAACGGATGTCCTTGTCGCGTTAGTTGCCATATTTGGGCGCGTTGACTGTTGGTGCGTTCAGAATGCAATACCACGGGTTGGGTGTTGAGTCGTTGCGCCAATCGACTGACCATCGGTGCAGTGAGACCAATTTCGGGTACCAGCATTAACACCTGTTGACCTTGTTGCAGTACTTGGTCAATTAGCTGGGCATAAACCTCAGTTTTGCCGCTGCCCGTTACACCCATTAATAACCAAGCTTTGAATTGTCCGAATGACTCGGCTATCTTGTCATTGGCGTGTTGCTGTTCTTCGTTTAAGCTCACGAGTGCGGCTTGCCCTCGTGTCGGCGGGTTGAGCATTTTCGCTGGGCGTGTCGGTTGTTTGCTGATGCGCAGTTGTGGTGGTAGCGCTGTTTCGAGCAATCTGCCCCAGTCGGCGTGATAATAGCGTGCGCACCAAGCCAACAGCTTGAGTTCTGCTGCTTGCCAGAGTGGATGCTCATCGAGCGTGGTTACAATGGATTTGATGGCATAGTTGCCATCGGTTGGCGCTTCGATTGCCCTTAACACCACGCCGACTAATTGACGTTGTGCTAAGGGAACCAGCACACGCGTTCCTGCAGCAATCAGGTCATTGCTGGCATAGGTAAGCGCGGGGAGGGGCGTGCCGCTGACAGCGACCAAATAATGGTGATTCATGATGTCACCATTCTAGCCAGTCACACAGGTCTGCGCAATTAATGCGTTGAGTCATCGACACTTTGCGGTAAAATTATCAACAAATTAAAAAAATAAGAGCACATTTAATAACTGAATGGGTAGGAGGTCTGGAGGAAGGGGGGCTGAAAACAGCTTGTAACTCATTGATTAAACCCCTTACGCCAGCTAAAAAATATACATGGAATGTCTAAAAACGAGCAAAGCGAGGTTTTTAGAGGTTCCCATAAGATAAAGGAACACGTAAATGGTGCGAGTGATTGAGCGCGCTTTTGAGGGTCTAGCCACCTTATTGGCTTGGCTGATGATTGGGTTAGCGGTATTGGCAACCAGCGTGTTGGTATTGCGTTATGGTTTGGGTATCAGTACCACGGCGGTGCAAGATGCGGTGATTTATCTCAATGCGGGCTTGGTGATGCTGGGATTGTCAGTAACCTTGCTGGCAAATGCTCATGTGCGCGTTGATGTCCTTGCGGATCGTTGGCCAACCCCTTTACAGGCGTTGCGCGATTTACTGGGGGTGATTTTTTTACTGATGCCCATGTTGGCGGTTATCGCTTGGCATGGTTGGGACTATGTGGCGCGTGCATGGGCAATGGGCGAAGGCTCTGGCGATGCGGGCGGCTTGGCGGGTGTTTATTGGTTTAAATCGCTGATTTTGGTTGGTGTCGCTCTCCTGTTTGTGGCGGCTTGGGTATTTGCGTATCGCGCTTTTCAGGTGTGGCGCGGCAAAGCAGCCCCCGTTGCCAATCATGCGCAATTGGGTTAAGGAGACGATGTGATGGAATGGTTAGCCCTCGTTTTCTTTGCCTTTACCTTTGCGCTCTTGTTAATGGGATTTCCCGTTGCCTTCACTTTGGCAGGGGCTTCGTTAATTTTTTCTGTGTTTGCTTTGCTTATCGGCGTGTTTGATGTCGATTTTTTAGCCGCACTACCTAGCCGTATTTGGTCGCTCATTACCAATGGACAACTGTTGGCGATTCCACTGTTTGTGCTTATGGGGGTACTGCTAGAGAAATCGCGCTTGACCGAAGATTTATTGGTCACCACCTCGAAACTCTTAGCGGGCGTGCGCGGCGG
Source organism: uncultured Francisella sp. (assembly GCA_964646525.1). Lineage (GTDB taxonomy): Bacteria > Pseudomonadota > Gammaproteobacteria > Thiomicrospirales > Thiomicrospiraceae. Next base: position 5,591 of record CAZYER010000038.1, read on the forward strand.
ACTGGCGTTGGCTGTGGTGGGTGTAGGCGTGTTGTTGGCGGCTAGTACGGGTATTGTCGGTGCGACGGTGGTGGCAATGGGTTTAATCGCCTTGCCTGCAATGCTGAAAGAAGGCTACGATCCGAAACTCTCTTGCGGACTGATTTGTGCTTCAGGTACGCTGGGGCAAATTATCCCGCCGTCGATTATCCTGATTTTGCTGGCCGATATTTTGTCGTCGGCTTATCAGCAAGCCCAGTTAAAAATGGGTAACTTCAGCCCAGAAACCTTGTCGGTAGGGGATTTATTTGCTGGCGCACTCATTCCTGGTGTGCTCTTGGCATTAATGTATGCCTTGTTTATGGTTTGGCACGCGCGTAAGCAGCCACCTATTGCTGTCGAAGACCTGCCCGCTAAACCCAGCTTTGCAGAAATCATGACCTCTCTGGTGCCGCCGCTACTGTTGGTGGTATTGGTATTGGGGTCGATTATTGCTGGCTATGCCACGGCGACCGAATCGGCCGCTGTCGGTGCGATGGGTGCACTCTTGCTGGGATTGGTGCGTGGTCGTTTGAACCTCGCTTCATTGCAGGCATCGGGTTTAGAGTCGGTGAAAGTTAACAGCATGATTTTTGCCATTCTGATTGGTGCCATTTTCTTCTCCTTAGTTTTCCGTGGCTTGGGTGGTGACGATGCGGTGCGCGAGTTGCTGGAATCGATTCCTGGTGGTGTGGTGACGGTGATGATTGTGGTGATGCTGTTCTTGTTCATTCTTGGCTTTTTCCTTGACTTCATCGAAATTACCTTTGTCGTCGTACCGATTGTCGCCCCCATTCTGCTGATGATGGGCGTTGATCCTGTTTGGCTAGGCATTATGATTGCCATTAACTTACAAACATCTTTCTTAACCCCACCCTTTGGTTTTGCGTTATTCTATTTGCGCGGTGTGTTACCGCCCAATATTCCTTCGTCCGATTTATACAAGGGCGTGATCCCTTTTATTGGACTGCAGCTGTTGATGCTGTTATTGTTAAGCTTATTCCCTGCACTGGCGACTTGGTTGCCAAAGGTGATTTATGGTTAAAAACCGCCCCCCTGCCCAAAAAGTACGCGAACAACGCGCCCAAGAAGCCGCCATTTATGGCGAAAATGCTTGTCGTGCCGCTTTACTTAGTCGTTTTGACGATGTGGTGAAAGCCTTTTTTACCGATGAAACTGCCCCTCGTTTTGCCGACGCCATGCGCGCTCTGGCAGCTTCTCGCAAAGCTTATAAAGTGGTGGATGAAGCCGAATTAGAGCGCATTACCGGCAGTAATCATCATGGTGGTGTGTCTTTGGTGGTAAAAAAGCCTCCAATTATCAGCGCACTGGATTATCTCGATGCTATGAGTGAAGCCAGTCATGACTGTGTGGTGGCGCTCGATGGCATTAGCAATCCGCACAATTTAGGCGCGATTATGCGCTCAGCAGCGCATTTTGGTGTGCAAGGACTTATTCTGCCCGATCCCGACTTGCTGTTTTCGGGTGCCGCAGCGCGTGTTGCCGAAGGCGGTGCTGAGGTGCTTTACCCCATTCAAGGTCAGGACTTTATTGCGGTGTTATCCTTATTTCGCAAAGCAGGCTATACCTTGTTAACCACGTCTAGCCATCGTGGTAAAGATTTGTACCGTACCAAATTGCCTGCTAAAACGGTGATTGTGTTTGGTGAAGAACAAAGCGGTGTGTCGAAAAAAGTAGCGACCATGGGTGACTTGCCGATCAAAATTCCCGGTACAGGTGCGGTAGAATCCTTGAATGTCAGTGTTGCCACCGCACTAATTTTGGGTGAATGGTGGCGTCAGGAAGGCGCGAATTAGGCTTTTTGTGGGAGTGATCAACATGGCAGCGATTATCTGGTTTGCGTTAACAGGACTACTGGTTATTGCAGAGTTATTGCTCGGTAGTCTTTATTTGTTGGCATTGGGTTCAGGCACTTTGGCAGCGGGTCTGGTTGCTTATTGGGAGTATGGGCTGTCTTGGCAATTACTCACGGCTTTTGGTTTGTCATCGTTAGCGGCATGGATTGTTTGGCTTAATCGACGCAGTAATCAAACTAAGTCCGAAGCGACGGATGATCCTGATGTTGGTCAGACAGTGGTGGTGGTCTCCCTAACACCCTTATTGGTGCATTATCGAGGTGCTGATTGGCAAGCGGAGTGGCATCTTAATCAGCCCCCAGAAGCGCAAGTAGGCGCAGAATATTGCATTATTGCCAAACATGCCAATCGCTTGGTGATCGGCAGCCATTTCACTTATTCATCTTAAGAGGAACAATATCATGGAACCGACTATTTTTGCTTTATTTATGTTGATTGCCGTCGCTGTGGTGGTGATTGCCAAGGGAATTGTCATTGTGCCACAGCAAATGGCGTTTGTTGTTGAGCGACTAGGGCGTTATAACGGTACGCTGGATGCGGGTTTGCATATCATCATTCCGATGATTGATCGCATTGCTTATCGTCATTCGTTAAAAGAAATACCGATGGATGTTGCACCTCAAGTCTGTATTACGCGTGATAACACGCAAGTGCAAATCGACGGTATTTTGTACTACCAAGTGACCGACGCTAAGCTCGCCTCTTATGGTAACGAAAACTACAGCATGGCAATTGAAAGTCTGGCTAAAACTTGTTTGCGTTCGGAAGTCGGTAAGCGCGAGTTAGATAAGTTGCTAGAAGACCGTCAAACCATAAACGTGGCGGTAGTCAGTGCCTTAGATGAAGCCTCGATTACTTGGGGTGTGAAAACCTTGCGTTACGAAATTAAAGACATTAATCCACCGCATGAGGTACTCGCTTCAATGCAGTTACAAATTACCGCAGAGCGCGAAAAACGTGCCGCTATTGCCCGTGCTGAAGGCGAGAAACAAGCGGCGATTGCTCAGTCAGAGGGTGAAAAACAAGCCGCCATTAACGCCGCCACAGGCGAAGCCGAAGCTTTACGTTTAGTCGCTGAGGCTAATGCTGACGCTATCGCTAAAGTTGCTGCCGCCACCGAGTTAGCGGGCGGTATGCAAGCAGTGAATTTAAAAGTGGCAGAACAGTATGTGCAAGCCTTCGCTCAACTAGCGAAAACCGGTAATACCATTATTGTCCCCGCCAATGTTTCCGATGTCTCAGGTATGTTAGCCAGCGCCATGAGTGTGCTGAATACGGTGAAGAAGTAGTTGTAGCTGGTTGCTTGTGGTGTGGGTGTTAAATGCTCATGCCGCAAGCGACGCCGCTCGCCCAAGCCCATTGAAAGTTAAAGCCACCTAAATCACCCGTTACGTCTAACACTTCACCAATAAAATACAGCCCAGGTTGTGTTAAGGCTTCCATGCTTTTCGAGGAAATGGCTTGCGTATCAACACCGCCGACCGTCACTTCAGCTTTGTGGTAACCGTCGGTGCCACTGGGGGTGAGCGTCCAGCGTTGTAGATTATGCGCCCATTGGCGTAGGCTGTCGTCGGACAGTTCGGCTGGTTTGCCATCAAGCGGATAAAGCTGCCAATAATAGTCGGCCAAGCGTTTGGGTAGCTGAGTGCGTAACCAAGGACGAAGTTCTTTGTTGTGTGCTTTTAAGTTCAGCACGGCAGCAACCACATCAACGTCAGGAAGTAAATTGAGTTGAATTGAGCGTTCCGTTTGCCAAACATTAGAAATTTGCAGCGTGGCAGGACCACTAATACCCGTGTGGGTGAACAGCAGATTACGTGTCCAGCTTCGTCCCTCACACGTTAATGTTGCGGGTAAGGCAATACCAGACAATTCCGACCAGTTTGGCAGATCAATGGTTAAGCCCACTAAGCCAGGTCTGGGAGCGATGAGCGGCAAGTTGAATTGTTTGGCAATGCGATAGCCAAAATCGCTCGCTTTCAGCTTGGGAAAAGATAAAGCACCCGTGGCAATCACCAATTTATCGGTGCTGAAAATGCCTTGCGAGGTGTGCAGCAAATAACCTGTATCAGCTCCCTCTCCTGTTGGGAGAGGGTTGGGGTAAGAGGTGACTTGATGAATCGCACAATTCAAGCTGAATTCAACCCCTGCCCACTCACATTCGGTGCGCAGCATGGCGATGATCTTACCCGCGCCATTCAGCGTAAACAACTGACCATGTTCGCGCTCTTCATAGTCGATACCATGACGCTCCACCAGTTCAATGAATGCCGTGGAAGGATAGCGCGCTAAGGCAGATTTAACAAAGTGCGGATTTTGACAATGATAGTTGCTGGGTGTGACTTGCCGATTGGTAAAGTTGCACTTACCACCACCGGAAATGCGAATTTTAGCGCCCGCCTTGGGCGCATGGTCGAGTATCAATACCCGTTTACCGCGGTAGCCAGCCGTTGCAGCGCACATCATGCCCGATGCGCCTGCACCGATTACAATCACATCCCAGAAGCTGGTGGGGGCAGTTGCCATTAGATTAATGAACGAGACTGGTTCCGGTCATTTCTTTGGGTTGCTCAATCCCCATCATGTGCAAAATGGTCGGCATCACATCGGGTAATGAACCGCCTTCAGCGCGCACTTGGAAAGGGCGATCACTCATTACCACCAGCGGCACTAGGTTGGTGGTGTGTGCTGTGTGTGGTTGACCCGTGACAGGGTCGCGTAGTTGTTCGATGTTGCCGTGGTCGGCGGTAACGATCATCTCGCCACCGATTTGTTTCATTGCCGCCATCACCTTGCCTAACGCTGTATCGACTGCTTCCACCGCCTGAATACAAGCGGGCAAGATACCCGAATGACCGACCATATCGGGATTAGCGAAGTTACAAATAAAGGTATCGTATTTGCCCGATAAAATGGCTTCCACCAATTTATCCGACACTTCAGCCACGCTCATTTCGGGTTGCAAGTCATAGGTAGCCACTTTGGGTGATGGCACCAAAATACGATCTTCACCGGGGTAAGGCACTTCAATACCGCCATTCATAAAGAAAGTCACATGAGCGTATTTTTCGGTTTCTGCAATACGTAACTGGGTTAAACCTAGGTTAGAGACATATTCACCGAAGGTATTAGCCAAGCTCGTTGAGCCAAAGGCGACTTCCGCACCATACAAAGGCGCAAAGTCTTTATGGTATTCGGTCATGGTAACAAAGTGCGATAATTGCACTTTACACTGACGTTCAAAGCCATCAAAATCGGGTTGAATAAAGGCGCGACTGATCTGACGCACGCGATCCGAGCGGTAGTTCACAAAAATCAGCGCATCGCCATCTTCCATGCGCACGCCTTCACCAATGCAGGTAGGAGCGATGAATTCATCGGTTTCACCACGCGCATAAGCCTCTTCAACCGCTGCTAAGGCACTGTCGGCCTGATGTTCCGCCATGCCGCCACAAATCAAATGATAGGCCTTACTCACGCGCTCCCAGCGGTTATCACGATCTAAGGCAAAATAGCGCCCAATGATGCTGACAATGGCAGCATTGGGGTGATCCTGTAAAAAGTGATTCAGCTGCTCAATGTACTCTAGCGCACTTTTTGGTGCCACATCACGCCCATCGCTAAACACATGAATGTTAATGCGCTGAATGCCACGATCACTGGCCATTTTAATCGCTGCTTTTAGATGGTAAATGTGTGCGTGTACGCCACCATCAGACAGCAACGCCAACAGATGCAGGGCTTTACCATTGTTAGCAAGAGTATCTAAGGTGCGCACAAAGGTTGGATTGGTGAAGAAATCACCATCACTAATCGCTTTAGAGATGCGCGTTAATTCCTGATAAACGACTCGACCTGCACCGAGGTTTAAGTGACCCACTTCCGAGTTACCCATTTGTCCATCGGGTAGTCCTACCACCATGCCAGAGGTGTTAATGAGGGTGTGCGGATAAGACTGCCACAGCGCATCGAAATTGGGCGTATTAGCCAAAGCAATGGCATTATAGTCGCTGGATTCGCGGTAGCCCCAACCATCAAGAATAATCAGACCAGTTGGTTTGTGTTGGGGGCGTAAGTCGCTCATCGGTGCAAGTCCTATCATAGAATTAACATTAATCTTTTCATTATAGCGAAAAAATCGGTTAGAATCATGACCATTATTTGACACACAGACATGATTAAAAGGGTATGAGCGCATGGAATCGGCTTTAGTTATAGAGTTTATGCAGCAACAGTGGTTGTTAATGTTGGCACTGATGATTGTGCTGTTTATGCTATTCCAAAGTCATTTTGGCGATAAACTTTCTGGTTATGCCAGCATTGCCCCAGAGCAAGCAGTGCGTATGATGAATGACGGTGCTTTTGTTCTGGATGTCCGATCTATTGATGAGTTCCGCAGTGGTCATTTAACGGGTGCGAAAAACCTATCAGTAGCGGATTTGCCTAGCAAGCTAGAGTCGTTAGAAGCGCATAAAGCTGGTCCAACGATTGTTTACTGTGAAAGTGGTATGCGCTCTGCGCGTGCTTGCGGCATCTTGCGTAAAGCGGGTTTTGAGCAGTTGCATAATTTGTCGGGTGGTATCAGCGCATGGCGCGGTGCCAATTTGCCGATTGTGAAACACGGCAAGAAAAAATAAAAGGCCTTTCGGTATGAACCCCATTGTTATTTATACGTCTACCATCTGCCCCTATTGCACCATGGCTAAGCGTTTATTGGAACGCAAAGGCATTACCGAATTGACCGAGATTAATGCTGGTCTCAGTCGCGAAGTCTGGCAAGAGATGACAACGAAAACGGGGCGTCGTACTGTACCGCAAATTTTTATTGGTGATGTGCATGTCGGTGGTTACGATGACTTATCTGCGCTAGACCGAGCAGGCAAACTCGATGCCTTGCTCGGTGTGGAAACCATCGACCGCTCCGATGTCACCTAAGCTAATTTAGTCATCTTAATCATTTTTATAGAACCTATTACAGAGAATCTTCATGAGCGAACAAGCTAACGCCCCACATTTTGTTATCGAAAAAATCTACCTAAAAGACGTGTCTTTTGAATCGCCGATGGCACCACGCGTGTTCACCATGCCCTTCGATTCTAGCCTAGATTTGCAAGTTAAAGTCGAGCCTGAACAAGTGGGCGATCATCACTGGCAAGTCACCTTGCGTATTACTGCTACAGTGCGCTTGGCCGATCAAGTGGCTTTCTTGGCCGAAGTCGAACAAGCCGGTTTATTTGCCATGGCTAATTTTGAAGCCGAAGCGATTAACAGCTTACTGAACAGCTACTGCCCGACTCTGCTCTTCCCTTATGCGCGTGAAACCATTGCCAACCTATCGTTAAAAGCAGGTTTCCCTCCGTTAGAATTACAACCGATTAATTTCGAAGCCTTGCATAACGAACAGATGGCGAACGAGCAGGGCTAAGCCGATGCGAATTGCGGTATTAGGGGCAGGCGCTTGGGGGATTGCGCTGGCCATGCAGTTGGTTCGAGCAGGACAACAAGTGAATCTGTGGGCGCATAAAGCCAGTGTTGCCGAATCTTTGCAACAAAGCCGTCGCACACCTTTGTTGCCCGATATTGAGTTGCCCGAAAGCATTCAGGTCACGCACGATTTGGTGGCTGCCTTAACCAGCGCACAAGGCTTGCTGATTGTCGTGCCCAGTCATGCCTTTAATGGACTGTTACAGCAGTTAGCTCAACTGCCTGTAGGTCAGTTGCCGCCTTATGTCGCTTGGGCGACTAAGGGTTTCGATCAAGATTCCCATGAACTGCTCCATCAGCAAGTGCATCACTATTTACCGCAAGTGTCGGGTACCGTGATTTCGGGGCCAACCTTTGCCCATGAAGTGGCCTTGGGCTTGCCGACGGCTATTGTCGCCGCCAGTGATCAAGCCAGCATCAGCGACTGGTGGGCGAAGCGACTACATCACGCGCATTTTCGTGTTTACACCAATACCGATGTTACGGGTGTCGAAGTGGGTGGCGCGATGAAAAACGTCATGGCCATTGCCGCTGGTGTCTCCGATGGGCTGGGTTTTGGTGCTAATGCCCGTGCCGCTTTAGTGGCTCGCTCCTTGGCCGAACTCATGCGCTTAGGGCAAGCCTTGGGTGCGCAAGCCGATACGCTAATGGGTTTGGCAGGATTGGGCGATTTGGTACTCACCTGTACCGACGACCAATCGCGTAACCGTCGTTTTGGCATGGCACTAGCACAGGGGCAAAGTGTTGCCCAAGCCGAGCAAGCCCTAGGCACGGTGGAAGGGTTATTGGCGGTGCGCAGTGTGATAGCGATTGCCCAGCAACATCAACTGGATTTACCGATTGTGCAAGCCGTGTACCAAGTGGTGTCGGGAGCACTTTCGCCCAAGGCGGCTGTTGCTCAGTTGTTAGCCAGAGAGCCAGGTGCTGAGTAGTCACCAAGTTGTGTTGCTTTAGTTTCATTCTTCATTATTCAAGGGGTTGATGATGAACAGCCGTTTTGTTTCTCTCGCTAGTGTTTGTCTTGCATTGATGGCTTCCCTTCCGGCAACAGCCAGCGATCGTTTTTTTACCGTTCAGTTAGCTGCCGGTGTCACAGCAGATCAGTTAACTCAACTCAAACAAAAAGTCGGTGACACGGTTCCCTTAACGCTGGTACAACACCAAGGTATGCTAAAAGTCTGGTCAGGGCGTTATCAAACGTCACGAGAAGCCGCTGGTCTTTTGGCACAATTGCGTGCCAGTGTGCCGGGTGTCTTTATTCGTCAGGTTAATGCAGAAGACATTCAATCAAGCCCTGAATTCAAAAACAATAAGCTGGCTGTATCGCCACAGGTTGAAACTGCAGCAACTCAGGCTACAGCAGTTAGCACTAACTCAAACAAACCATCCGCCCCCGTCAATGAGACTGCTGCGGCTGTCACCCTTATGCCAGCCAATGTGGTGGTCGAAAAAGCGGTAACAGCCAGTGCGCCGATAGAAGTGGTTATTCAAGCGCCAAAGCCTGTTTCGGCGCCTCACCCGTGGTTATTACAAATAGAAGACTATGCGCAACAACAAAATTGGGTTTATGCCTTGCCCGTTGCCTATGCGGTCGAATCGAATCCCAATATTGCCCCCAC
>CAZYER010000039.1:0-13334 GCA_964646525.1 uncultured Francisella sp.
GATCATTTCTGGGGGTGTTGTTGTGCATGAACTGCAAGAAATAGCAACTGAAAAAGATAAATTGGTAAAGGAAGAAATAAAATGACGATGCGTTCGCATTTAGCAAATAGTGTTACGGAAGCGTTAGAAGGTCAAACGGTTCAATTGTGTGGTTGGGTCAATCGTCGTCGTGATCACGGTGGTGTTATTTTTATCGATTTGCGCGATCATACTGGATTCGTGCAAGTGGTGGTCGATCCAGATACTGCCGATGCCTTTGCTAAAGCAGAGCATATTCGCAATGAATGTGTGCTACAGATTCAAGGTCGTGTGCGTTTGCGTCCAGAAGGCACAGCGAATGCCAATATTGCCAGCGGTAAAATTGAAGTATTAGCAAAAGACTTGCAAGTGCTGAGTATGGCTGAGCCGATTCCTTTCCAATTGGATGAAAAACACCTTTCTGAAGAAGTGCGTTTGAAGTATCGCTACCTTGATCTGCGTCGTGATGGTATGCAGAGTAACTTGCGTACGCGTTCTAAAACGGTTTCGATCATGCGTCGCTACTTAGAAGGTCATGCCTTTAATGAGATTGAAACGCCGATCTTGACGAAATCGACACCAGAGGGGGCGCGCGATTATTTAGTGCCTAGCCGTACCCATCAAGGCGAATGGTTTGCCTTGCCGCAATCACCTCAGTTGTTCAAACAGATGCTGATGATGTCGGGCATGGATCGTTATTACCAAGTCGCACGTTGTTTCCGAGACGAAGACCTGCGTGCTGACCGTCAGCCAGAATTCACCCAAGTGGATATGGAAGCGTCTTTCGTTGATCAAGAAGAATACATGGCGTTAATGGAAGGATTGTTTAAAACTGTCTTCAATGAAGTCTTAGGTGTTAGCTTTGAAGGTGATTTCCAGCGTATGCCTTATGCAGAAGCCATGCGTCGCTTCGGTTCGGATCGTCCTGATATGCGGTTTGGTATGGAATTGGTTGATGTCGCTGACTTGTTACAAGACATTGAGTTTAAGGTATTTGCTGCCCCAGCCAAAGATCCGAAAAGTCGTGTCGTTGCTTTGTGTGTGCCTAACGGCGGTGAAATGTCGCGTAAAGAAATCGACGACTACACTCAATTCGTTGGTATTTACGGCGCGAAAGGCTTGGCATGGATTAAAGTCAACGCCATCGAAAACGGCATTGATGGTTTGCAATCACCAATTGTGAAATTCTTCCCTGATCAAGTGATGCAGATTTTAGAACGTGTTGGCGCGAAAAATGGCGACCTAGTATTTTTTGGTGCTGACAAAGCGAAAGTGGTGAATGATGCTTTAGGTGCTTTGCGTGTGAAAGTGGCAGAAGATCGTAATATGATGGAAAAACAGTGGGCACCTTTATGGGTGGTTGACTTCCCGATGTTTGAATATGATGACAAAGCCAATCGTTATGTTGCAGTTCACCATCCGTTTACCGCACCTAAAGGTAGCCTAGATGACTTATCTGCTGATGCAGACCTATCCAATCTAACCGCTAAAGCTTATGACTTAGTGCTGAATGGTATCGAGTTGGGCGGTGGTTCTGTGCGTATTCATGATCCTCGTATGCAATCTCGCGTGTTCGAGCTGTTGGGCTTATCACAAGAAGACATTGACAGTAAATTCGGTTGGTTCGTCGAAGCGCTGCAATACGGTACACCACCTCATGCAGGTATGGCATTCGGCCTAGATCGTTTGGTGATGATGATGGTCGGTGCTCCTTCTATTCGTGATGTGATTGCCTTCCCGAAAACTCAGTCAGCAGCTTGTGTTCTTACTAATGCACCTTCGGATGTCGCTGCAACTCAGTTACGTGAGCTGGGTATTCGTCCTCGTGTAGTAGAACAAAAAGCCTAATCGCGCTTTTCGACTGTTATAACATAAGAGCAGCCTTCGGGCTGCTTTTGTGTTTAGGGTGTCTGTCTTGTGTTTTTTTTCTATGTGTCTTACTATCCTGATTATATGTTTATTAAAGGCTATAAGATATGAATCTTGTTACCAGTTCTGATATTTTACGCAAACCCGCGTTGCTAAGTTCCGATCAAGTGCTCTTTATCGAAGATGGTCGTAAACACGTTTTGAAAAGCGTGTTATTGCCGATTGATATTTATCAACGTGTTCGTGAATTAGTTGAAGCTGAGTTGTATTTGCGTGAGAACGCCAAAGCGTTGGGGGCAGACAGCTATGCCGAATTTTTAGCCATTGAAACGGTTGTTGAAGACTTAGCGAAATGATTCGACGCGGCGATATTTATCTTGTCAACTTCGGCAAACAATATAACAGTGAGTTTGGTAAGGTGCGTCCTGCCCTGATTATCCAAAACAACCTCGCTAATCGAGTTCTCGATCAAGTACATTTCAAGGGCGTAACCGTGATTCCTTTAACAACACAGTTGGCATCGGGGCGTGTTAGGGTGCGTATTGCTGCACGAGAAAAGTTGTTGCAAGACAGTGATATTTGCATCAATGAACTCTGTACGCTGGATTTGAGTCGTATTCAGCAAGAGGTTCTACTCACCACTCTTACTGAATTGGAAATGAAGCTTGTTGATGAGCGTTTATGCCAACATTTGGGTGTAGGTTAGGTCTGTAGAAGGCAGACGATCTATTTAGACTGTGATATGTACATCCTTGTTTCACTATCAGAACCTCACCTTCTCAGTGTAAAATACCCCACATGACAACAAATACCCAACACACCGATATTCCGATTGCGCTGGCGCAACCTATTCAAGCCTTAGCCTCGGCAGCACCGACCACGCCTTGGTTGTCTGACGCTGACAAAGAGGCACTGCGTGAACGTATCAAAGCATTGCTGATTGAAAAAGATGCGGTGTTAGTAGCGCACTATTATGTCGATGCTGACCTGCAAGCCTTAGCCGAGGAAACGGGGGGGTGCGTTGCCGATTCGTTAGAAATGGCGAATTTTGGCAATCAGCATCCCGCTAAAACGCTGGTTGTTGTAGGTGTGCGCTTTATGGGCGAGACGGCGAAGATTCTCAACCCCGAAAAACGCGTGCTGATGCCCGATTTAGGTGCGACTTGTTCGCTTGATGAAGGTTGCCCAGCCACCGAATTTGCCGCATGGCGTGCGCAATATCCCGATCGGGTTGCTTTGGTTTATGCCAATACCAGTGCGCAAGTGAAAGCACTGGCTGATTGGGTCGTTACGTCGGGCAATGCCTTGCAAATTGTTCGTCATCTGCACGCGCAAGGAAAAAAACTGCTCTGGGCACCAGATCGTCATTTGGGTAATTGGATTGCGCGTGAAACGGGTGCCGATATGATTCGCTGGCAAGGGCATTGTTTGGTGCATGACGAGTTTAAAACACAAGCCTTAATCGACCTGATCGCTAAACATCCCGATGCTAAAGTGCTAGTTCACCCTGAATCGCCTGAATCGGTGGTTAAATTGGCGCATGTGGTTGGCTCTACCAAGGTGCTGATTAACGCCGTACAAAACTTACCCGATGAGAAGTTCATTATCGCCACCGATGCGGGTATTTTCTGGAAAATGCAACAGCTTGCACCACATAAAACCCTATTGGTTGCGCCAACGAGTGGCGAGGGTGCCACTTGCCAGAGTTGTGCGCATTGTCCTTGGATGGCGATGAACGGCTTGCAAAACTTAGCACAGGTGTTAGCAACAGGAGCAAACGAAATTGTGATTGAAGAAAATATAAGACAAGGTGCCGTCAACTCGCTCAATCGTATGTTGGACTTTTCACGCCAACAAGGGTTAGTCGTTGCTGGTCGTAAAGATAAGTAAAATAGATTCGTAAAGGAGTAGGCTGTGGCTGGACACAGTAAATGGGCTAATATTAAACATCGCAAAGCGCGTCAAGACGTTAAAAAAGCCAAAATTTTTACTCGATTATTGCGTGAGATTCTGGTTGCGGCGCGTATGAATGCTGACGCTTCGTTGAACCCGCGTTTAAGAGCGGCTGTCGATAAAGCACTGGTCAACAATATGAAGCGCGATACTATCGAAAAAACCATTGCCCGTGCGGCGGGTACAGCGGAAGGTGAAAACTACGAAGAATTGCGTTATGAAGGTTATGCGCCTTTTGGGGTAGCGGTGATTGTTGAAACCATGACTGACAACAAACAGCGTACGGTTGCTGAAGTGCGTCATGCCTTCTCAAAAAAAGGTGGCAATATGGGTACCGATGGATCGGTTTCCTATATGTTCAAAAAACAAGGCGTGATTAGTTTTGCAGCTGGTGTGGACGAAGATACAGTTATGAGTGCTGCGTTAGAAGCGGGTGCTGACGATGTAGTGACGCATGAAGATGGTACTATGGATGTCATCACCACACCTGAAGCTTTTATGGACGTTAAAATAGCACTTGAAGCGGCCGGATTGGTGGCAGAACATGCTGATGTGGTGATGGAAGCGGATGTTAAAGTCTCACTGAATGCCGAAGAAACCCAAAAAGTACTGGATTTGATTGATATGATGGAGGACTTGGATGATGTGCAAGAGGTCTATCATAACTTAGCGATTTCAGAAGAAGTCATGGCTCAGCTAGGCGAATAAGGTGATTATTCTGGGTATCGACCCTGCCTTTCGTGTTTCTGGTTTTGGTGTGATTGAGTTAACCCGCTTTACGCCACGCTATATTGCATCGGGTAGCATTAAAGTAGGGCATTTGTCGGAAGGTGAACGATTGGTTAAGTTGCATGAGAGTATACAAACGCTGATCGAACAATTTTCGCCTGCTTCTGTGGCGATTGAAAGTCCATTTATTTATAAGAATCCACAAACGGCAATTAAGCTGGGTATGGCGCGTGGGGTGGTGATGTTGTCGGCTGCCAGTCGAGCCTTGCCGATTGCGGAATACTCTCCGACGCAAATTAAAAGTTCGATTGTGGGTAAGGGTCATGCCAATAAGTCGCAGGTGCAATATATGGTTAGTCAATTATTAGGTTTGTCCGAGCCACCTTCAGAAGATGCTGCCGATGCCCTCGCTTGCGCCTTGACTCATGCTAAAATAGCGGCTTTTACACACAAGGTTCAGCGATGATCGCTCGTCTACGAGGTCAATTGATTGAAAAAATGCCGCCTTGGGTCATTTTGGATGTTGCAGGGGTGGGTTATCAAGTTGAAGTGCCCTTATCTACCTTTGAGGCGTTGCCCGCTTTAGGTGAGCAAAGCATATTGCTGATCGAAATGGTGGTGCGTGAAGATGCGATGTTGCTTTATGGTTTTGCAACGGAAAGAGAGAAGTCTTTGTTTCGTCTATTAGTTAAAGTGAATGGCATTGGTCCCAAGTTAGCCTTGGCAGTATTGTCGTCCTTGTCAGTAGATGCCTTTGTGCAAGCGATTAGAGAAAAGAACGCTGCTTTGTTAACGAAAATCCCTGGTGTTGGCAAGAAAACGGCAGAGCGCATGGTGCTAGAGTTGGCAACAGCTGTTGATTCAATTGTTGGTGCTTTTGTGTTGAACGGCACTGCCGCTTCCTTATCGCTTAATAACGCGGATAGCATGATGAGACAACAAGTGATTCAGGCGCTTGAAGCCTTGGGCTATAAAAATGCCGAAGCCACACAGCGTGTTGATAAGGGATGGCAGGATAAGGCTCAGCTCAGTGAGCAAATTAAATATGCGCTTCAGGTGACCTTGTGATAGAACTGGATCGCATTGTCGGTAATCAGCAACAGCAAGAAGATTTCACTGCGGTGACTTCATTGCGTCCGCAACGATTCAATGAGTATATTGGTCAACGTTCTGTTTGTGAACAATTAACCACCTTTGTTAAAGCGGCTCAGGGACGTCGTGAAGCGATGGATCATGTGCTCCTTTATGGGCCACCGGGTTTGGGTAAAACCACCTTGGCGCAAGTGTTGGCTAATGAAATGGGTGCTAATTTGCGCCAAACTTCTGGTCCCGTGTTGGAAAAGCCGGGTGACTTGGCGGCGATGCTCACGCGTTTAGAACCTTATGATGTTCTTTTTATTGATGAAATTCATCGACTTAACCCAGTTATTGAAGAAGTGCTCTATCCTGCAATGGAAGACTATCATATTGATATTATGATTGGTGAGGGACCAGCCGCCCAGAGTGTTAAAATTGATTTGCCGCCTTTTACGCTGGTTGGAGCAACGACGCGTGCTGGTATGCTAACAGCGCCTTTGCGTGACCGTTTTGGTATTGTGCAACGACTCGAGTTTTATTCGGTCGAAGATCTAACGACGATTGTGCAGCGCAATGCTGAACGTTTAGTGGTACCGATGGATGCCTTGGGTGCGGTAGAAATCGCGCGCCGTTCTCGCGGAACACCTCGCATTGCCAATCGTTTGCTGAAACGGGTGCGTGATTACGCGCAAGTTTATGCCGATGGTGTGGTCACACAAGCATTGGCTGGCGCCGCTTTGGACTTATTGCAAATTGATGATACGGGTCTAGACAAGATGGACATTCGTTATTTGCAGACCTTAATTGAGCATTTTTCGGGTGGACCAGCGGGTGTTGACTCCCTCGCGACTGCTTTAGGAGAGGATAAGGGAACACTAGAAGATGTGCTGGAGCCTTACTTAATTCAACAAGGGTTCATTCAGCGTACCACGCGAGGACGTGTTGCTAATGCAATTGCTTATTCTCACCTTGGTATTGATGTGCCAGAGGTGCTAAAATGAGCACATATCATTGGCCAGTTAGGGTGTACTATGAAGATACCGACGCTGGCGGTGTCGTTTATTACGCCAATTACCTCAAGTTTATGGAACGAGCTCGTAGCGAATGGTTACGGGCTTTAGGTGTTGAACAAGATCAGCTTCGTATTGAAACGGGTGTCTTACTCATGGTACACAGCTTGAGTGTTCAGTATCTACGTCCTGCAAGGTTTAATCAGCAGTTGTCGGTGACTGTTGAAGTGAATCATTTGGGGCGTGCCAAAGTAGGTTTTCGACAAGGTATTTTGTGTGATGGTCAGTTGCTTTGCCAAGGTGAGGTGACGATTGCGTGTGTGAGTGAAGACAATGGAAAGCCAATGGCTTTTCCAACGGTATTAAAAGAAGCCTTTCAGGGAGTGCAAGTCGGGTGAGTGCGGGTACAGAATTATCTATTGTTCAGTTAGTCAGCGACGCCAGTTTAGTGGTGCAAATCGTTATGGCGATTTTGGTCTTTTTATCAGTGGCTTCGTGGGCTGTCATTTTTGCTAAATCTTGGGAGTTTAATGTTGCCGAGCGTCAAAGTAAAACCTTTGAAACGGCATTTTGGTCAAGCCATGATTTATCGGGGTTTTACACCTATACCGCTTCATTGAATTTAGAACCGCGCGGCATGAATGCTATTTTTACGGTGGGATTCAAAGAGTTTGTACGTTTGAAAAAACAAGCAGGTATTGAAGCTTCTGAAATTATTGGTGGCGCTCAACGTGCAATGAAAGTGGCTTTTGGTCGTGAATTGGATCAATTAGAAACGCGTTTACCCTTTTTGGCTACGGTTGCGTCGGTGAGTCCTTATATCGGTCTATTTGGTACCGTGTGGGGTATTATGATTTCGTTCGTTGCCTTTGCATCGGCTGAGCAAGTGACTTTAGCACAGGTTGCACCAGGCATTGCGGAAGCGTTGGTAGCAACAGCAATGGGCTTGTTTGCTGCCATTCCTGCGGTGATTGCTTATAACCGCCTGAGTGTTAAGTCCGATCGCTTGCTCAATCAGTATGAAAACTTTTCACAAGAGTTTTTAACGATTTTGCAACGTCAAGCCTACAAAAGTGACAAGGCTGAGACAGTTTAAATGAGTGCCGATTCTCCTTTTCGTAGCCATCGCAAACACAAACTGAAAGCAGAAATTAACGTCGTTCCCTTTATCGACGTTATGTTGGTGTTGCTGGTGATTTTTATGATTACCGTTCCAGTGATTCATCATTCGGTTAAAGTGGATTTGCCCGAAGAAGTTCAACAAAAAGACAAGCCTAAAGCGCGTGGCGATAAAGCGAATGAAATTGTTATTCAGGTGTTGCCAAAAGCAAAAGCCGAAAATGGTCTGTTGTACAGTGTGCAAACAGGACAGATTGAGCCTAAACTCTTTGCGCAAGATGATGCCGGTATTCGTGAGCTAACCAGTTACATTGCTTTGTTACGTGCTGGAAAAAGTGATGATGAAAGTGCGATTGTCGTTTTCGGCGATAAGGCAGCGGAATATGGTGATGTGGTCGGTTTGTTTTTGCGCTTGAAAGGTGAAAACATCAAGAGCGTTAAATTGGCTACTCAACCTGCCAAGGCACAGGGTAAATAAGTCGTGTTTGCTTTTTTACGCGCGCATCCAATAGCCACTTTGTTGGCATTGATTGTTCATGCTGTATTACTTTACTTTATTATTTATGGGTTTTTGCAACATAAAGAACAGATGAATGACGTATTGGCTGAAATTTCTGAAGCAGACTTAGTGCAAGCCGATGTGGTCGATCCGCGCGTTTCTCAGGCATTAACACAACGCCCGACACCAGTTGAAGAAAAGCCAGTAGAGCCACCTAAACCAGAGCCATTACCGACAGTGCCACCTCAACCGAGTCCTGAGCAGTTAGCACAGGCGCAAGCTGAAAAGCAAAAACAGGAAGCACAAAAGCAGCAAGAAGAGCTAAAGAAGCAGGAAGCACAGAAAAAACAAGCGGAAGAGGCTAAGCGTGTCGCTGCGGAACAGGCATTAGCGAAAGAAAAGGAAGCTGAGAAACAGAAACAGGCTGAAGTACTGAAAAAGCAACAAGAAGCGGAAAAGCAGAAAGCCGATGCGGCTAAAAAACAGCAAGAAGAACTCAAAAAACAAGAAGAACAGAAGAAACAGGAAGCGCTGAAAAAGCAACAGGAAGCAGAGAAGCAGAAGCAAGAAGCTGAGTTGCAGAAAAAAGCTGAGCAGGAAGCAAAAGAAAAAGCAGAAGCAGAGCGACGGAAAATTAAAGAACAGGCTAAGCGTGAAGAAGCGATGCGTAAAGCGATGCAGGCAGAGCGTGAAGCCGAAGCTAAAGCCGCCAATGCTGCTTTGGTGAAGCAAGAAACCTCGACCTGGATCAGTGCGATTGGCGCTAAAGTGCGTCGTGCATGGATTAAAGAGTCAACGGAAAATGCGGTGTGCGATGTTTACATGCGTCAAACACGAGAAGGTGAAGTGAAAGAGGTTCGTGTTAAATCCTGTCAGGGTGAAGCCAGCGAAGCTTACAAGCGTTCGGTTGAATTAGCCGTTCGTCGTGCCTCCCCTTTACCTAGAGCACCTTCGGATGAAGTGTTCAAAGAAGAAATTATTTTTATTTTCAAACCACAATAATCGGGGTGTTTATGATGCAACTCAGTGGAATCCGTGTTAACCAATTAGCGAAAGTATGGTTGATTTGTACTGGTCTGTGGATGAGTGCTCAAGCCATGGCGCAAGAAGCGGTTAGAGTCGAAATTACCGGTGGTACTGAGCAGGCATTGCCGATTGCTGTGACGCCATTCAAGAATCAGATGAGTATTGTTAACCCTGACTACAATATTGCTCAAATTATTCGTGATGATTTAGCGCGTTCAGGTAGTTTTACGCCGATGCGTGAAAGTGATATGTCAGCCGCTGTGTTAGCGAGCGAATTGAATTTGGACTACTGGCGCAAAATGATGCAAGACTACTTGGTCATTGGCGAAGTCCGTCCACAAGGTGGTGATATGTATCAGGTCGATATGCGCCTCATTAACACATTGAATAATCAAGAAATGGTGGCTCGTCGTTGGAATGGTGTGTCTGCACCATTATTGCGTACAGCAGCTCACCAAATGTCCGATGCGATTTACACAGCCGTAACAGGTCGTGGTGGTGCTTTCGATTCTCGTATGGCCTATGTACGTGTTGAACGTGCTCAGGGCAAACGTAAAATGTTTTTACTAGAAGTGGCGGATTCTGACGGTTACGGTCCACGTACCATTTTGCGTTCATATATGCCGTTGATGTCTATCAGTTGGTCTCCAGATGGTTCTAAGTTGGCTTATGTGTCTTTTGAAAATCGTCGTCCCGAAATTATTGTACAAAGCTTAGATGGTCGTAGTCGTCAGAGTATTGCTGCTTATGAAGGTATTAATAGTGCACCGGCATGGTCGCCAGATGGTCGTAGTTTATTAATAACACTCTCTAAAGGCGGTAATCCAGATATTTATGTGATGGATGTAGCAACTAAGCGTTTAACTCAGTTGACTTTCGATGCCGCTATTGAAACAGAAGCAGTCTGGTCTGCAGATGGTCAGTCGGTATTTTTTAACTCAGACCGTCGCGGCCAACCACAGATTTTTCAAGCGAGTTTAGCCAATCCGAGAGACTTGAAACGTATCACCTTTGAAGGTAAGTATAACGCGCGTCCAAGTGTCTCTTCTGATGGTCGTTATCTTGCGTATATTCGTCAAGATATTGGTGGTTTTAAAGTAACCACTCAAGATTTAGTCAGTGGCGCATCGAAAGTGATTTCGACCACTGGTACAGATGAGTCTCCCAGCTTTGCGCCTAATGGTGATATGATTGCTTACTCTTATAATGATTATCGCGGTGGTGTCATTGCCGTGTTATCCCGTAACGGTCGTTCTTTTACCAAGCTGAATATCGCAGGAGATGTGCGTGATCCAGCATGGGGACCACTCAATAGTAGCCAGTAAAGTTATAGCAAATTGATTGAATATTTTATGATTGAACAAATGAGCAAAGGGGTTTTAAAAATGCGCCAAGTTATGCGTGTTGCGTTGGTTTCAAGTTTGTCGGTCTTATTAGCAGCCTGTTCCGATCCACCCGTTGATGACAGCAATGTCAATAAACCAGTTGTGGTTAATGGCGCAGCAGCTAGTGGTATGAGCAGTAGTGATCTAAAAGGGATTGATTTAAACACCCTAGGTGCAATGGCCGCGATGGAAGATGAAAAGAATTATGCGGTAGGCGGTGTTCAGCCAACTATTTATTTTGGTCTTGATCAGTATTCGATTGATGGTAAAGGTCAGGCAGTGGTGAATCACTATGCACGCTTCTTGCAATCAAAACCAACATTACATATTGTTTTAGAAGGACATTGTGACGAACGTGGTAGTAGCGAATACAATATGGCCTTGGGCGAGCGTCGTGCTAAAGCCGTTCGAGATGCCTTAACGGTTGCTGGTATTCCAAGTTCACGCATCCGTGTGGTCAGTTTCGGTGAAGAAAAACCAGCGGCTGAAGGGCATGATGAAGCATCTTGGGCGTTGAATCGTCGTGTCGAGATGAAGTTCCATCAGTAATCAAAAGCCACTTAGAGGTGTATTGGATATGTTTTCATCCAAATATGTATTAGCTGTTGCTATTGGTGCATTACTGATTACGGGACAAGCTTCAGCTAATCGTGCCGAAGTAGTTGAGTATGATCCTAGCGTTCGTACTCAGCCACCTAAGGTGATGGAAGCTGATGTCGGCATGATGGGCTATGTTAATGACAAGTTCAATCGCATCGAAAAAAATTCATTAGAAAATGCGGATCGCCTCGATCGTCTTGAGCGTGATCTGGCTAAAATTAAGCAGCTGGAAGCTAAAATTGAGGCGTTAGAAAAACAGGTTGCTGCGCTAAAAGCAGTGCCTGTGGTCGCGCCCAACGAAGGTAATACTTTGGCTAAACCCAGCATGACACCAGCTGAAGTGGAGCAATCGCAGCAAGCTTACAAAAAAGCTTTTGATCAGTTAATGGTTGGAAAATATCCTGAAGCTGGTAAGTTATTTAAAGAGTTTGTTGAGAAGTTCCCGCATTCAGACCAATTGGGGAATGCTCACTACTGGTATGGCGAAACGCAGTTTGTGGCGCGTAAGTATGAAGCGGCGTTAGCGGCCTACACGGCTTCGGTGGAAGCGGGTGGTCCTAAACAAGCAGATGCGTTATTAAAACAAGGCGAGTGTTACATTGAGTTAAAAAAGCCAAAAGAAGCTAAAGTCAGTTTTGAGGAAGTTAAGAAACGCTTTCCAGATTCAACCGCGGCTAAACAGGCAGATAAGCTATTGGCAACACTAAAAAAATAAGTGTTTCAGTTTGGATTGGTTTTGTAAGGTGTGAACGGGATAGGAGGTTGTGCTTCCTGTCCCTTTCTTTTTTATAACATGACTTGAAACAAGTTAACCTTAAGTGACCTCTAAAAACCCTAGCGGCTTGGGGGTCTGGGGGAAGGGATGAACTCAAAAGGCATGTGACCAATTGATTTAACCCCTTCCACCAGAGGTAAAATGATCTTGGGAACGCTAAAAATCGAGCAAAGCGAGGTTTTTAGTGGTGCCCCTTAGTTTGGGTTTTGGTCGATGCAGTTAAATAATGAACCGCAATTAGCGGTAGTACTTTTATCGGGTGGATTAGATTCAGCTACCACGCTTGCTTGGGCAATTGCGCAAGGTTATCAGTGTCATACCATTAGCTTTAATTATGGTCAACGACATGCTGCTGAATTATGGGCAGCAGAGCGTCTCTCACGTCAGTTGGGGGCATTGACGCATCGTGTGGTAAGGATTGATTTGGCGCAGATGGGCGGCTCTGCCTTAACGGATGCTTCTATTCCTGTGCCAGAAACAGAATCGATGGGTATTCCACTCACTTATGTGCCAGCACGTAATACGGTCTTTTTATCCTATTCCTTGGCTTTGGCTGAAGTATTAACAGCGCGACATATTTTTATTGGTGTTAACGCAGTGGATTATTCGGGTTATCCTGACTGTCGTCCTGAGTTTATTGAAGCATTTGAAAAAATGGCCAACTTAGCAACCAAAGCGGGTGTAGAGGGTCAGTCAGTAAAGATACATGCGCCTTTGCAATGGTTATCTAAAGCAGAAATTATTCAAACTGGATTACGTTTAGGTGTCAATTTCTCTCAAACGGTATCTTGCTATCAAGCCAATGATGAGGGAAAGGCGTGCGGTGTCTGTGATGCCTGTCGTTTGCGTCATGAGGGATTTGTGCAAGCAGGCGTAGCAGATCCAACGCATTACACTGCTGCAAAAAATGTGACAAAATAATGACAGGGGGCTTGCAATATAATTAAGCTCTGCTATAATTATCTGTATCGAGCGGGTTGTTAGCTCAGTCGGTAGAGCAGCTGACTTTTAATCAGTTGGTCGCTGGTTCGAATCCAGCACAACCCACCAAATACGAAAACCTAGCTACTGTGCTAGGTTTTTTTATGCATGATAAAAAATAGTTTATTTCCTTGTTGTTTTTTCGCAACATTTTAAGTATGCTATAGCTACTGAATTGTATTGTTGGTTTTTTTGATTATTTTAAGGGGTCTTATCATGACTAAGTTCAATTTGTTTGCAATGGCTGCTGCTGGTTTAGTATTAGCTGGTTGTTCTTCTACGCCAACTGAAGA
>CAZYER010000039.1:13434-14585 GCA_964646525.1 uncultured Francisella sp.
CAACGCAAGTATTTATCGGATTATCAGCCTTCCAATTTTTTAATTGAGCGCGTTGAATTAACCGTTCGTTTACATCCGACAGTGACTCAGGTGAGTAGCGTGCTGAGTATTCGTGCTAATCATGATGATGAATCAAAGGTTCTGACCTTACAGGGTGAAGACCTTAACCTTATTTCTGTTAGTGTCAATGGTCAAAGGCTTTCGGATTCTGATTATGTGCTCACAGAAGAAGCCTTGCTGTTAACGCTTTCTGGTAGTGAATCGCGGGTTGAAATTCAAACGGAAGTTAATCCACAAGCCAACTCTCGTTTAGAAGGGCTTTATTTGTCGGATGGCGTCTTCTGTACACAGTGCGAGGCTGAAGGCTTTAGGCGCATTACCTATTATCTCGATCGCCCCGACGTGATGGCGGTTTATACCACGCGTATTGAATCGCCAGTGTCCTTAGCTCCTGTATTATTATCTAATGGCAATTTAGTTGAATCGGGTAACTTGGCAGATGGTTGGCACTTCGCCGTTTGGCATGATCCTTTTCCAAAACCCAGTTATTTGTTCGCCCTAGTAGCGGGTGATTTGGTTTGTCAACAACGCCATTTTGTGACGGCAGAAGGAAAGGCGGTTTCGTTAGAAGTTTATGTTAAGCAACATCACGCCAGTCGTTGCGAGCATGCTCTGGTTTCTCTAGAGAATGCCATGCGTTGGGACGAAAAAACCTTTGGCCGTTGTTATGATCTTGATCGCTATATGATTGTCGCCGTTGATGACTTCAATATGGGTGCTATGGAAAACAAAGGCTTAAACGTGTTTAATGCCCGTTTTGTCTTGGCAGACCCGCAAACTGCAACGGATACGGATTACATTAATATTGATAGCGTCATTGCGCATGAGTACTTTCATAACTGGACGGGTAATCGGATTACCTGTCGTGATTGGTTTCAGCTGACGTTAAAAGAAGGCTTAACGGTTTATCGTGATCAGCTTTATACCGAGCAAACCTTGTTAGGTAAGGTGAAACGTATTGAGGATGTGCGCGGCTTAAGAAGTATTCAGTTTGCTGAAGATGCCAGTCCGCTTCGCCACCCGATTCAACCATCGTCTTATGTCGAAATGAATAATTTTTATACAGCAACCGTTTATGAAAAAGGGGCTGA
>CAZYER010000040.1:0-13498 GCA_964646525.1 uncultured Francisella sp.
CTTATGTCGAAATGAATAATTTTTATACAGCAACCGTTTATGAAAAAGGGGCTGAGGTGGTTCGTATTTATGAAAGCTTGCTGGGTAAAGCGGGTTTTCGTAAAGGCATGGACTTGTATTTTGACCGTCATGATGGTCAAGCGGTAAGAGTAGAGGAGTTTCGTCAAGCGATGGCCGATGCCAATGGCGTTGATTTATCGCAGATGCATGCTTGGTATACACAAGCGGGTACGCCAACACTTTCAGTTGTATCAGAGTGGCATGCAGCAACGCAAACCTTGCAATTAAAAGTCACACAGTCTTTGCCAGATGTGATCAACTTTCAGCCTTTGCTGATTCCATTATCCATGTCCATTTTTAATGAGTTGGGTTGTCGTCAATCAGTCGTACTGCAGCAAGGAAAAGGCGATTGGCAAGCTAGTGAGGGCATGATTTGGTTAACACAAGTGGAAGAAACCTTGGTGTTTACTCAGGTTGCTGAATTGCCTCGCTTGTCGTTATTACGTAATTTCTCTGCCCCTGTGATTTTGCAGATGGAGCGAAGGCTTGATGATTGGTTGTGGCAAGCAGCGCATGATGATGATTTGTTTAATCGTTGGGAAGCTTGGCAACAGGTTTGGGTTTCATTGATTTTGTCGGGTCAGCAAGCCTTATCCCAAGGACGGGATATGTCTTTGCCATCCACTCTATTGCCAATAATCAAGGCGATGTTGTTGAATGATGAGCTCCCCGCCGCTTGGCTAGCAGAAGCCCTGCGTTTACCCAGTTTTGATTACTTGGCACAGCAGGTCTCGCCTTTATCGCCAAAGTCGATATGGGATGCGACGCAGCAATTAAAATGTTGGTTGGCTAATGAGCTAAGGTCTGTCATATGGCAGGTATTAGAGGAGCGTTTAGCGACGATTCAGCAGTTTGCCTTTTCGGCTGATGTGATTGCTAATCGCAGCTGGTGTCATTTATTACTAAGCTATTTAGCTAGTGTGGCTGATGAACGTGCTTTTGCTTGGGCTTATGATCAAGTCGTGTTAGCGAATAACATGACCAACAGCCAAGCAGCCTTAACACTGTTGGTTCATCATCAGGCACCACAAGCACAGGATGCTTTAGTGCAGTTTTATCAGCGTTGGCAGGGTGTGGGTTTGGTGTTAGATAAATGGTTTAGTGTTCAAGCGGGCAATCCTCAAGCTAGCATTGAGCAGGTTGAATCTTTGTGCCAGCATGAACGATTTGTACGGACGACCCCCAATCGTGTGCGTAGTGTTTTAGGTGTTTTTGGTCGTGCTAATCCACGTGTTTTTCATCAAGCAGATGGCGCGGGTTATCGTTTGTTGGTGGAGCAGGTGGCAGAAATTGACGCCATTAATCCACAAATTGCCGCGCGTCTTATTCAAGCCTTTAATGCTTGGCAGAAGCTGGTGCCAACGCAGCAAGCCTTGGCAGGAGCTGCGCTGGCCAGTTTGTCAGCACGAGCGCACTTGTCGAAAGATTTGCGTGAAGTGTTGGGCAATTTGGGACATGCAACTGTTTAAGTTAAGAGACGCTATTTTGCGCTCATTGCAGCGCTTGGCACAGTTAAGCTATGTGCTGTTTGCTTTGCCTTTGACGACTTGGGCAGAGCAACAACCTATTGTGGTGCTGCTAAGCTCTGCAGAACAGGTGGGACGAGCGGCCAACGATCAATTGTTGATGGGTGCAAGACGCTACTTGCCTGCTGATCAAACGCTTAAGGTGGTGCGTTTGGATGACTTTGCGCACTTTCAGGCGGCCTGGCGCGCTACTGTTCAGTTAAATCCTAGAATTGTGATCGGTCCATTGCATAAAGCAGATGTACAACAGCTGATTCAATCTTCGCCTAAAGTCCCCGTTATTGCCCTTAATCAAAGCTCTTTAGAACATCCACAAGTTTGGCAATTTGCCTCGACGGCGGAACAACCTGTTTATCAATTGGCCATGCATTTGGCTGAAAAATCCATAACTGAATTATTGATGTTAGCCGTTAATTCATCACATGCGAATCGTTTGTCGCATAGCTTTTTATCCGTTCAGGATGCGCGAATTAAAGAGCGTTTGATGTATCAAGATAGCGAACAGTTATTGACCGCTCTTTATGCTATTACTGGGTACCACAAAAGTCGCCGTCGTATAACGCAGTTGGAAAAGCTGTTACAGGAACCTCTGGTGTCTATGCCTTGGTTGCGTCAAGATGTTGAGGCGTTAGTGTTGTTTGCTCCCTTAGTCGATGCATTAGAAGCGTCTCATCATGTGGATTATGCTTGGGGACGGTCATTCAGTTTGTATTGGGTAGATACGGGAGCTAATGCAACGAGCGATTATGTGCGTAGTACTCCAAATTGGGGTCGGATGAAGAGTTTTATGCCTTTTTATCTAATTGAAGCCATGCAACAGAAACGCGCTAAACAGGATGGTTTTTTTACCGCCTTAGGTGAAGATGCGATGCGTTTGGCGCTTATGAGATTGTCTCATCCACATGCCTTACTCAAAACGCCTTTTAAGGGTGCTACGGGTTATCTAATGCTCGATGATGAGCAGCGCATTCAGGCGCGTTTGCCATTAGTTTGGTTAGGCGATGGTCAAGTCGAGATTGTTGATGACGTTGGTGTCCTTGAATGAGTTCACATTGGTATTAATCTTGCTTAATCTTTGTTGAAATTTATCATTCAGAAATTCTGTTGTTGGTCGATAAGTTTCACATGTCTTTAAATTGGTAACAGTTGGAAGTTTGCCTCAATGTGATTTCATTATTGAGCACTTTCTTAAGTAGGGTTAGTCTGTGTCAGATTTTAACGCATTAGATTTAGATAGCTTAGATGCATTACTGGATGCGGCGGATGTTGCGCCAGAATCTGCAGATGTGGCTACAAAAATCAACAACGAACCACCAACAGAGCCGTTGCTTGACCTAGCAGTAGGTGATACTCAAGCTATTGCTCCTGAGCTAAGGGTTCCACCAGATACAGCTGAGTTGGCCTCCGCTCCTGAAGTGGTGGATGCTGCGCCTTCTGTTTCGACAGACGGGAACCAGTTGGCAATGGCACCGCTTTCGGCGAAGCCAGAGATGCCACTTAAATCAGAACTTAACGAATCACCGACGCCTGCTAAAGCAGCTCCCAGTCTTAAAGCCGGTAAATCAACAGCACAGTGGACGGACGCAGAAATGGACTCACTTAAAAAATTGATTATTATTTTTGGCAGTATTTTAATTGTATTAGTACTGACGGCGATTGGCTTAGCGGCGGGTGGTTTATTTGCTTCACCCAAAACTGATGTTAAATTGATGGAACAGGTTGAAGCGATTAAGAATGAAGTGGGTCAATCTTATTTGATTTTAGAGGATTCGGGTAAGAAAACGAAAACCATGACGGGGCAATTGTCGGATGTGGCAACGCAGTTAGCGGAAATTGCCGAAGCGATCGAAATATTAAAGACTAAAACGGTGAGTGCTGCACCAACACCAGTGGCAGCGAGTGGTAAGCCGATGACAGCTGCAGAACGAAAAGCAGCTTTGCGTGAAGAGATTCAACACAACCTCGCCAATGGTGACGCTGAAGGTGATAAAGCAGCTGACGCTGAGGCTGTAGCAACACCTAAAGGAGAAAAAGTCGTTAATTCAGCTCAAGCTGAGCAGCTTATTGCCGACATAGTTGATATGAAGAAGCGGTTAATCGCCACTCAAAAGGTGCTCGAAAACTTGCAGAAACAATCCGAAACTTTGCAACAACAATCGCAATTAGTAACAGATACCTTAAAGTCGGTTGAGACAGATGTTAAGGCACTAAAGCCTGTTGCGAAAGTGGTGAATGCGCCAAAAGCGCCTGTAGTGAAAAAAGTGGAAGAGAAAGAGGTTGCACCAAAAGCTGAGGTGAAACCAATAAAGCCGGCTGATGACCCTGAATGGCGAGCTCGTTGGAGTCAACAAATGGGCAAGTCTGACGGATTTCCTTAGGATGGAAACCATGATTGAAAATAATAGTTGCAAACAGCAACAGACATTGACCGAATTCGGCAATGGGAGTGAGAAATCAATGAAACAGCCCAATAAGGAAGTCTTATTATGAAACCGCTAATTTCAATTATGAGTATTGCTGTTGCTAGTTCGATGCTGTTGCTTGGTTGTGTGAACAACAATGGCAGCAGTAGTCAGGCAACAAAACCGGAAGCGACAGTCGCTAAGCCTGTAGCACCCAAAGAGCGAGTGCGTATTTCAGCAGTCGGTTATGGTACGGAAAGTTTATACGAAGCTTACACGCCAGGTCAGCGTCGTTTGATGGCGATTCGTGCTTCTAAATTAGATGCTTATCGTTCGTTAGCAGAGCAAATTAATGGTGTTAAAATCGAAGGCAACACCACAGTGGGGGCGATGGCAATAAAAAGCGATTCGTTCCGTGCTAAAGTAAACGCGATGGTTCGTGGTGCCCGTGTTACTAGCGTAACGCCTATGGCAGATAACAACTATGAAACGGTGATTGAAGTATTTGTTGACCGTGATTTTTTCGACAATTACTTGTCTTATAGTGATCAAGCCGTGAATTCACCTGTTAAATCAAGTTGTGGTACTAACTGTTTTGATCCGGACGATTTAGCGCCTCGATAAGTGCGAGTGCGATGATCATCGCAAGTTATCAAGGGAGGAATCGTTATGAAAACACTCGGTTTTACCGTGATATTATTGGTCGGTGTGGGATTGTCGGCACAACAGGTATTGGCTTCATCGAGCATTTCAACTCGCGTTAAGGTGGTTGAAGAGAAGGTTCGATTGCATGACAAAAAGTTGCGCGAGTTGTCTGCTCAACAAGAGTTGACCAACAAACAAATCGCGCAATTGCAGTTGGCAAGAATGGAAGCTGAAAAAGCGATGGTGGCGAAAGCTGAAGCAGATAAACAAGCTGCACAGGCTAAGGCAATCATTAAGCAACGACCTAAACCAGCGAAAGCTCAAGAAGTGGTTGCCGAAGTTAAGACCAAACCGCCGATACAGTTACACAGTGATCCTGCAAGCTATGCTTTTCCATAGGGAAGAGCATGGCTTTTTCTTTTTCATAGCTTGGACGATTAGCAATGGTGTTTTTGTCGAGATAACCATTCAGTTAATTTGTTCCATTGTATTTCATGTGCCGGTAGGCCAAAACGAATACCATTGATTGCAGGTAGGTGCCTAAGTAGTAGCTGTGACTGAGCTGCTGATTCAAGCCATGCCTGACTCTGTTCTGAGGTTATGGTGACAAAATAATCTGTCTGATTGATTGAGTTAACGCCGTGAGCAACAAGCAGTTCACTTAATCTTTTGCTGTGCTGTTTGAGTCTCATTCTTTGTTCATCTTGCCAAGCGGTATCGTTTAAAGCTAATTTTCCTGCCCAACGTGCTAGGTTACTGACTGACCAAGGTGATTGTCGCAGGCTCAGTTGATTAATCTGCGCATCATTTGCCAGTACGAAGCCTAAGCGAATGCCAGCCAGTCCAAAAAACTTACCGATAGAACGCAATTTCCAAGTATTCATGGCAAGCGGTAGCGTTGGGGTAGGGCGACTATCGGCAAAGGCTTCGTCTATCACCATAATGCCTTGACGCAGGCTATTTTTAATGTGCTGTAATTGTCTTTCGTTCAACACAATTCCCAGTGGGTTGTGTGGTTGAATCAGGACGCAAGCGTCACATTGATGAGCCTTTTTTATTAACTCATTAATATCAGCCACTTCGATGACATAATGTCCAGCGTTGCGCCAAGCACGAGGGTGTTCGCTGTAACCGTTTGCTAGCATCAGCACGATCAGTCGGTCGGAGTAACAATAAGGTATTTGTTCAATGGCCCATTGACTACCCGCAATCGCAAGGCACTCTGTAGGGCGTACGCCATAATAGTGAGCAGCGATGTCAATGAGTCCATCTTCCGTTTCGGGTAGGCGCTGCCAGACACTTTCAGGAACCATTGGCAAAGGATAAGACCAAGGGGCGATACCGGTAGACAAGTCAACCCATTGTTCTAGCGTGCCGCCATAGTGCTGGCAAGCCGCCTGTAATCGACCACCGTGCTGCTGTTTCATAAGCTTAACGCAGCAATGACAAGGAGCCAAGCTATGACGGACTTATCGATTAATGATAAGCAGGCTTGAATGTGTGTCGCTTGGCAAGGCTTTCCCCAACCGAAATAGGGGCGTTTTGTGCGTAATCCTTGGTAAGTCGCACCACCACCCAATCGAACGCCTAAAGCTCCAGCGCCAGATGCCATCACTAAGCCAGCATTAGGACTGTCGTGTTTGCGACCTTGTCTCCAGGCGCAGCCCAATGCGTGTCGTGTGTACTTTCCGACGATAGCGTAACTTAACGCAGTCAGTCGAGCGGGGATATAACCGAGTAGATCATCACAACGCGCTGCAGCTTTACCAAAATTCTCAAATTGACTATTACGATAGCCCCACATGCCATCTAAGGTATTGATGAGACGATGCGCTAAAGCACCAGCAGCACCCAGTAACACAAACCAAAATAGACTGGCAAAAAGGGCATCGTTGCCGTTTTCCAGCACTGATTCGCAGGTAGCTTTGGCAATCGGTTGCTCGGTGAGTGTTTGCGTATCTCGACTGACAATCATGGCTAGGGCTTGCCGAGCTTGCGTTAACTCACCTTGTGCGAGCGGATGGGCGATGGCTAAGGCGTGCTCGCGCAGACTTTGCCAACCAAGACAAAACATCAGTATGAAGATTTGCACGAGGATATTTGCCCAAAGTGGTAATAGCACCAGCGTGCCAACCAACAGCGTAACAGGCAGTCCGACCAGAAGCAGTAAACTCAACAAGCCAAGACAAAAGTTGAGTAACGGATGATGATGTGTTTTGTTCAGTTGTTTTTCTAGCCATTGTGCCATCCTGCCAAACCACACCAGTGGGTGCCAGCGATTGCTGGGTTCACCAAACAAGCGGTCGAGCAGCATTGCCGTGGTCAGCATGATGAAGAGCATCTGTGTGTTAGTCCTTTGATACGTCAGCTTAATAGCTGTCGGGTCTTGACAGATTCATACAAGCTAAAACCAAAGGCATCTTCAAAGGCGGTGCGTAAAGCGGCATCCATCTCCGCTTGCTCTTCGTCAGTCAAACTGGCTTCTTCTAGCAAGTAACGCTGATAAATGGCATGCAGTTCAGTATTGTCGGTTTCATCAATCAACTGCTCGCAAAGCTCAATAATGATGCTGGTTAGCTTGCTACGTTGATTTTTGGTTAGTTTACTAGTCTTTAAATGATTGTCAAACACACAAACCAATTTAACTTGCTCATTGACCAGTTGTTGTCTTAGCGGTTTATATTTGCCCGCTACTTGCCGTTGACACTGTTCATGCGCTTGCTGCCACTCTTCCAACACCGCTTTTTGTTTTTCGATCTTGTTTAGGGTAGCGTTGTATTTGCGTTGGGCGGGACTGAGTGGTTGTTCGCTCGTTGTTTCAATAGCAACCACAGACTGAGCATTGAAAGCAGTGAAAGGAGAGGATGGCATGACTGAGTTTCCGTCAAATGACATCAAACGAACAAAGCAGCAGTCGCTTTGGGGTTGCTGGGGAAATACAAATGAATGTAGCTTGCCGTCAATTTTCCTTGTCGGTAGACTTTTTCGCTTACTCCTTTGCCATGTGGATTAACCCCTTGTGTTAAGGGTTCAAGCTGCATCGTTAGGCTACTATGATGAAAAGTATGGCCGCGTAATTCACCTTCAGGGAAATTGACCGCTTGCATACCTAAAGCAACCGGTCGGTTTTGCATGACAGCTTCACCCTCTAACAAGCCCCATAGTTTTCCAGTATTACCTGCTTTGTCTGTCAGTTGATTGAGTAAGACCAGCATGCCACCACATTCTGCCAGTATTGGTTTTCCTTGAGCGTGATGTTCCCGCAATGAAATGGCTGTTTGGTGTGCGTTGGCAAGGGTTTCGAGATAGAGTTCAGGATAACCTCCCGTGAGATACACCGCATCACAGTCAGGAATCGTTTCATTCGCTAAGGGTGAAAAATAAACAATGTTTGCGCCCAAGGCTTTCAGGGTATCAACATTCGCTTGATACAAAAACGAAAAAGCTTTGTCTTTACTGATCGCAATGGTTTTACCCGCTAATAGCTGAGGTGTTTCAGCTAACGCCTGGTTCGAGTTAAAATCGACTTGAGGCAGTTGTGTGGCGTCAGCTAAGCTAGTTTGAGCCAGTTGGTTCGCCATCTGCTGAATGCGTTGTTCCAGATCGGACAGTTCTTGCGCTTGCACCAAGCCTAGATGACGTTCGGGTAAGCTGGCATCGGCATTGCGACGAATTATCCCTTTTAATGGTGTGTCTTTGCGCACACTGCTGGCAATTAAATCGGCATGTAAGTCGCTGGCAACGCGATTGGCTAGAATACCCCAAAAAGGCAAGCTAGAACGATAAGTTGATAAACCATGTGCCAAAGCACCAAAGGTTTGTGCCATCGATGAGGCATCAATCACTGCCAATACAGGCACGCCCAAGGCTTCGGCTAAATCAGCCGAGGAGGGAGTTCCATCAAACAATCCCATTACGCCTTCGATGAGGATAATGTCGCTGGTTTTAGCTGCTTCTGCCAGTAAACCGCGCAGATGGGCTTCACCACCCATCCACATATCCAGTTGATACACAGGCTGTCCTGTGGCGACTTCATGAATCATCGGATCAATAAAGTCGGGTCCTGTTTTGAAAATACGAACTCGCTTACCTTGCTGGCGATAGAGCCACGCCAAGCCAGCGGTAATGGTGGTTTTTCCTTGTCCCGATGCTGGCGCGACAATAAACAGAGCCTGTGTCATTTAGGCAGCTTGAGTGCTGCTGTGGCGTTTTGCCCAAGTGTTAAACGCCATGTGGGCGATCGTAGCAATGACCAAATAAACGGCAAGCCCTTCCAAATGACCGGGTAGGCGAGAGAGGTAGTCACTGAGCATAGCACTAAAGTCGGTTTCAAACTTGCCCGACAGGTAGTGAAAACTCGCTGCAGAAACGAAATAACCTAAAGCACCGGCAATCGGCGCGATAATTGAAAGGGTGACTAAGCTTTTTAGGTTTTCGCCTGCATAAAGACGCGCAAATAGCTGACCACCTGCCCAATAAATCGCGTAAGAGATTAACAAAAATAGGTAGCTGTTGCTCAAGCAAAAATCAGTATTACCCGACCAAGTTAAGCCCGTAATGTCCATTGTCCAGACAATGGCAAAAGCGAGCGTCAGCACCCAAACTTTGCGGAAATACACACCAAGCAAGAAAAACAGCCCGATGGTTGAAGCGGGAATCAAGTCAAAGCTTAATGCATTGTGACCGCGTGTTGTGACCAGTAATAAAATCAGAAAAGCACCTAACAATAGTTGGTTGCGAATGGATAAGGTTGGCATATTTTTCTCCTAAATTTATAACTCAATTCCATGCTGGGCTTTAATACCCGATTTGTAGGCATGTTTAATTTCTTTGACTTCACTGACGGTGTCAGCAACATCAATTAGTGCTTGTGGTGCACCGCGCCCTGTAATCACAACGTGTTGCATAAAGGGGCGTGTGGCCAAATCGGCTAACACTTGCTCAGTGTCTAAGTAACGCATTCGCAACACAATATTCAATTCATCAAGTAGAATCATGTCGTAGCTATCGTCGGCAAGGAAGGCTTTAACCTGCTCCCAAGCTTTTTGCGCACTCGCGATGTCTTTTTCAATGTTCTGCGTTTCCCAAGTAAAACCATCGCCCATGACATGGTAGCTAACTTCTTCGGGAAAACGACGAAAAAATGCTTCTTCACCCGTGCTGTAACTACCTTTGATAAATTGTACCACGCCAACCTTCATGCCGTGACCTAAAGCGCGTGCCACCATACCAAAACCTGAAGAGGATTTTCCTTTACCATCACCCGTCATGACAAGAATGAGACCTTTTTCATCGGTAGCCCGTGCCATACCTGCATCGACAATTTCTTTGTGCTTTTTCATGCGATTGGCATGGTTTTCTGGATTGATGTTCATAGAGACTTCCTTAGTTTTGTTGCCAAATAGATTGTATGGCAATGAGTTGGTCAATGCCGTTTAAGAGTGTGGGAGAGGGATGTAAAAAATAGTCGCCGTTAAGCACGACTAATTGTGTAATTTTCGGTAAGTCGAGCAAACCACAGGTTTCAGCAGTGGTTTGATGAAATACCGCGATTAAATCGGGTTGAAGTGATTGAATGAGCGCCAGTGTTTGTTGCTCGTTTTTGTCTTGTCCTAAATTGATGACACGTTTTTCAAAATCGACTACTTGAAAGTTTGCCTGCGTAAATAAATCGCCTAACCAGCTTTGTTTGCCATAAGCATAGGGTTGTTTACCACAGCTTGAAAGCAGCAAAATACGTTTTTGTTTGCCATCAACTTGGGCGAGTTTGTTATGCCAACGTGTTGCGAAGGCTTCTGCTTGTGCTAAAGCAGTAGAGTCCTGCGTCGCTTGAGCGATGTCGATTAGGTTGTCGCTGATTTGTGCCATGTTGTTGAAACTGTCTAAGCGCAACGCCTTTGCATTCGGTGGCGTAGTTTTTTCAAAGACATCTGGTTTTGTCCAAGTAGACGTGATCCAAAGATCGGGTTTCAGTGCGGCAATCGCTGATGCGTCGGGATCCATTACGCCACCTGTTTGTGCTAAGCCAAGCTTGGCATCATAACGGCTGGTACCGACAATGCAGTTTTTTAAGCCTAAATATTCGAGTTGATGGGTGATGTAAGGAGACTGGCTGATGATGCGCGGGCATTCAGCGAGCGTGATAACACTCCATAACAGTGCAAAGAGACCGAAAGTGAGTTGAAATGGTGTTTTCATGTGTTGACTCTTCATAAAAGCGCCGCAAGTTATGCGGCGCTTTTAATGAGTTAAAACTTATATTCCACACCCGCTAAGAAGGTGCGGGGTGAGTAGGCGTAGTAGGTACCGTTGGCAATGGTGTTATTGCCGTAAGCCTGTATGATGCGTTCACCAGTTAAATTAACCCCTTTTACAAACACACGAATTTCTTTGTTCCATTGATAACTGGCATTGGCGTGCCACAACCAATAGTTGCCTGTATCAGGGCTAAGTTGCGTGGCTGTTGGTGTGGTAACATAATCTAGGCGGGTGCCAACAAATTGAGTTTGCAATCCTAAGACTGTTTTCGTTAATCCTAAATAAGTCCAGTCGATACTGCCACTAGTTTCGGGACGACGAGCAAGTGGGATCCCTGTTTGTGCTTTCGCATCTAATACCTGATAGGTGAGGGTCACTTCTGATGCTAAACTGGGTAAAGACTCACTGGCTTTCCATTGCCAGCCGTTCAGTTGTGAGTCACCAGAACGATTAAAATAGTTACGATTCGCTGCGTCGTAATCGATCAAATCGGTTACTTTATCTTCAAATCGCGTGACACTGTAACCTTTCCAACCTAGGCTGACTTCTTTGCTCTCGACCGTTTCTGGGCGAAGGCTACCAACATCGCTACGCGCAACGGCTTGAAAACTGGCATCGTATTGAATGAATCGCTCGAATAGGTTGGGCATGCGACGCGTATCGGCAAAATTGATCGAGAAATAAGCCTCTTTAGTCAGCATTTGTTTGATGCCTACACGCTTGCCAGTGTAACTATTGTAGTCGTTAAAATCGTCGTTACGTAAACTTAAATTGACAATGGTAGGGTGTTCTGATTGTGGTAAATGGAAGCTTTGCGTGCGTGCTACAAACAGCCCTTGTTGAATTTGTGATTTGCCAATATTGGCATTACTCATTTTATCGCTGGTTTGCTCCGATTTAACCGCACCAAAAGTCCAACTGCCAAGGCTATCTTTACGATTGGCGGTGATGCTTTGTTGATTCATTTTTGAGTTGAATATAGAGCGATTAAAGTCACGACTGATATCGCCTTGTTGCACATTTAATGCAAATTGCCAGTTGGCAACGCTAAATTTATAGGTCG
Source organism: uncultured Francisella sp. (assembly GCA_964646525.1). Classification (GTDB taxonomy): domain Bacteria; phylum Pseudomonadota; class Gammaproteobacteria; order Thiomicrospirales; family Thiomicrospiraceae. The sequence continues at coordinate 11,955 of CAZYER010000040.1, forward strand.
CCCCCAGTGTTTGTTGTTGATAGGTTAAATAGTTAGGCGCATTGACGCTGGTTGTTGTTGTGCCATCGTAGTTACCACGGGCATCGGCTTTAATGGCACTCACTTCTAAGCGTTGATTGCTGGTAATATTCCAACCCAGTTTGGCATTGAGGGTATCGTTACGATAACCATCTTTTTCGTAGGCTAAAGGGTTTTGTTTATTGCCATTGGGCATAGGTGTGGTCGATGAAAACTCATCGCTGCTTAACCCTGTATAGCCAATGCGAGCATCGAAAGCTTTATTGGCATAGCTTACACTGCCTTTCGTTTGTTTTTGACCCAAATCTCCCATGGTATAGGCAATTGAACCATGAGTACCTTGGGTAGCCTTTTTAGTAATAACATTAACTACGCCTGCTGCTGCATCTGCACCCCAAATACCCGCTTGAGCACCTTCGATGATTTCGATGCGTTCAATGTCACTTACCAGTAAATGTTGCCACTGAGCGCCTCCCGTACTGGAAGGATCATTAAAGCGCATACCATCGACTAATAATAAGGTGCGCTTACTATCGTGTCCGCGTAAATAAACTGTCGAGCTTGTTCCTAAGCCACCATTGCTGTAGTTGGCAATACCACCAATACGATCTAAGGCTTCGGGGAGGGTTTGAATGGCTTTTTCTTGCAGCTGTTCGCTGGTAATGACGGTGATATTACCCGTGTAATCGGCTTTAGATTGTTCAACGCGTGTGGCGGAAACAATCACCTGATCTAGATTGGTTGCGTTAGCCCAAAGTGGCGATACAAAGCAACTTGCAACCGCAAGGCTTAATAGGGTTGGTTTTTTATAAAAGCTCATTGGAAAAATCCTTCGTTACTTTGACAATAAAACGAAAGACAAACGGAAACACCAGTGTTCACTGGTTTAAAACAGAAATAAGTCACTCAAGTCTGCTTTGCCGTATTGCCCACCGCAATCGGTAAATTTGTCTTATTAGGCCGGTATCCAGACTTAAGAGCATTTTCATTTCACCTTCCCGAATCAGTGCGCTGACCAGTGGTTGTGACGAATCGTCACGCAAAATGTTTTCTCTATTACTGTTGCGGGGGCAGTGTCGGCATTGCACCGAACTTCCCGTTTAACGCTTAACGGTTCAGTTAAACGCACCTAATAATCATGTTTACAGCGCAATTTTAGCACAAACTAGGCACATGGTTAAGGCGCTTGGTCTGCTGCTGTGTTAAAATACTGTTCTTGTCTTTAAGCGCCCGTAGCTCAGCTGGATAGAGTATCGCCCTCCGAAGGCGGTGGTCGGACGTTCGAATCGTCTCGGGCGCGCCAATAAATTTCAATTTAAACAGTTGATTAGCGCTGTTTTTATCTTTCTTATTCGTCTAGTTTTTAGTTAATAATTACCTATTTTTACCCGTTTTTTCATTTTCAGTGTCCCCGTTTTGTCCCCGTTATAGAGGCGTCTATCTTGGATTTGCTGTAAAACGGTAAGGGTGAGTGTTAGTGTAACCTTCTTTCTGTAATTTCACTGGCAGCTCACCCCTTGAAACTG
>CAZYER010000041.1:0-13443 GCA_964646525.1 uncultured Francisella sp.
AGGTATCAAATGCCTTAAGCTGACGCTATGTTATTTAAAGAACACGGATTCAGGAGTGAGTTAATCGAGGCTGATGAGGGCGTTCTCAGATAAACCAGGAGTCATAGACTAAAAAGTTAATCTGTTAACGCCCCCCTAAGGTCAAGACTTAGCGATGACGATCTGCATCGACCAGCCAAGCCGGAGGAATGAATTCGTCCATTTCTTCTTCTTTAATCCAACCCTGGAAGTCGGTCGCAGTGAGCCATTGCTCAGGTGTCCATCCCATTGATTTGGCTTTTTCTAAAGCGGCATTGTGGGTGCGCTCGTGAAGCGTTAATAGCTCGGGTGGTAATTTGCTAGCCATGCAGCCATATTTGTCCCACTCATCATTAACTTTATCCCAAAGCTCTTCAATTTGATCCATGCGCCATCCCGCACAGGTTTCATCTTCAGAAATAAAGCCAAATACGCGTGCATTACGAATGATTTCACCAATGTGGGTGAAACCACCCCATTCATCGTTGTCATAGCCAGCGTAAACTTGCGGGCGTTGTCGATTGACCATTGACATGTCACTCTTTCCTAAAACAATAAAAAACTGTATTTATTTTACTGGAAAAGCAGGGTTAGTGGGTTGTTTAATCGTGTTTTTTATTGGGTTCTGAGCAAGGAAAGTTATTTCAAACTTGGCTTAGATCAAATAAACGGGCTTCTGCTAATGAGGTATAACATAGTCCTTTACCTATAACGATGTGATCGAGTAAACGAATATCAAGAGGTTTGAGTGCCTTAGCTAAGCGATAGGTAATGTCAATGTCGGTTTGAGAAGGGGTGGCATCCCCACTGGGGTGGTTGTGCGCCACAATCAGTGCGCCCGCATTGTTATGAAAAGCGCGTTTGGCAATTTCACGAGGGTAAATCGGCGCTTCGCGCAAACTACCTTGACTCAAACGCTCAAAAGCAATCAGGCGGTGCTTGCTGTCTAAAAATAACGCGGCAATCACTTCGTGAGGTTCGTGAGCCAGTTGGTCGTTGAGTAGCGCAACGGCGCTTTTGGTATTATTAACCACTGCTTGTGTGGTTAATTGTGCTAAATGATGGCGACGAGCCAAGGCTAATACGGCTTGTAGTTGTGCATATTTGGCACTTCCCAGCCCGCGCAAGCGACAAAAATCGGTTTGTGATGCGGACAGTAAATTCGCCATGCCACCGCATTCATTAAGTAGGCGCTGCGCTAACTCAATGGCGTTCATCCCTTGAATGCCGACCCTTAAGAAAATCGCAAGCAACTCAGCATCAGTGAGGGCGTCGGCCCCTTGTTGGAGCAGTTTTTCACGAGGACGTTGGTCGCTTGGGAGGTCGGTAATGGTGGACATAAGGGGCTTCCTAGCAGGGTTGAAGTAGGCTTAATTCTAGCAAATATCCTAATAAAAAGGATATCCGAATAAGCCTTGTGATTTGTATTAATTGAAATAAAGGCATTATTCACTCAGGAATACAAATCTTGCTGCCTATCATCGTGCGAATGGTTTTAACCAACACGTGACCATTAATATAACCAATGCAACATATCGTGCTAATCTGATCCAATGAAAGAAGGTGCCACCACTATGTTCATTCATAACAAAGCTCGCAATGCTAATGGCTGCACTTAATACTTGAATTCAGGCACACAAACTTTTAATAACTCCCATAAATTATGATAGTCGTCTTTGATAGATAAAAATAATGCCTTAATGGGCGCCACAATTTATAATGTCAATATGGAAAGATTAACAGACTGTCAAACGAGTCCTTTGCAGGGACAACGCATTCTACTCGGTATTAGTGGCGGTATCGCGGCTTATAAAACCGTCGACTTAGCACGCAAGCTAGTGCAGGCGGGTGCTCAGGTGCGTTGTGTTATGACTGAAGGAGCGATTCACTTCGTTTCTGCTACCGCACTACAAGCGGTGACAGGTGTGGCAGTGCGTCATAGCTTATGGGATGAAGCGGCAGAAGCGGCGATGAGTCATATTGAGCTGGCGCGATGGGCGGACACCTTGCTGATTGCGCCTGCCACTGCCGATGTGATGGCGCGTTTGGCACAGGGTATGGCTAATGATTTGCTCACCACCTTGGCCTTAGCGACTCAAGCTAAGTTGAGTTTAGCGCCTGCGATGAATGGCGTGATGTGGCGACATCCTGCCACACAAGCCAATTTGGCGCTATTACAACAACGCGGTGCGCGGGTTTTAATGCCCGAAAGCGGTTCCCTGGCTTGCGGAGAAGTGGATACGGGTCGTATGCCAGAGCCAGCGAGTATTATCGATTGGTTGACGCAATTAGCGGCGCCCCCTTTGTGGCAAGGTAAAAAAGTCCTCATTAGCGCTGGGCCAACAGTTGAAGATATTGACCCAGTTCGTTTTATCGCCAACCGTTCGAGCGGTAAAATGGGTTACGCCCTAGCGCAAGCTGCGCGTGCTATGGGTGCAGAGGTTTGTTTAATCTCAGGTCCGACACACTTAGCGCCACCAATGGGTGTTGAGCTGATTTCAGTGCGCAGTGCGCAACAAATGTTTGAAGCAGTGCAACGCCATTTTAAGGGTACGGATTTGATGCTTGCTGCCGCCGCGGTCGCGGACTATCGTGTTGAACAGATTGCTGAGCAAAAGCTTAAAAAACAGGGCGAGCAATCGCTGACCTTGACCTTGGTGCAAAATCCTGACATTGTGGCTTGGGCTGCTGCTCAAACGAATCGGGGTAAGGTCATCGCGTTTGCCGCAGAGACTGAAAACCTGCTGGCGCATGCTCAGGCTAAACTGCAACGCAAAGGCGTTGATGCGGTATTAGCCAACTCAGTTGCCGAAGGTGCTGGCTTCGATCAAGCACAGAATCAACTCTTGTTCGTTAGCCATCAAGGGATGCATGAGTTTCCTTTAGCGCCTAAAGGGTTGTTGGCTCAACAAGTATTAAGCTACTTAGCTTCGACAGATTTCTTAACTTAGGAACCTTATTGAATGAAAACGCCTATTCGTATTCGTAAATTGTCACCCCGTATTGGTACGGACATTCCAGCACCGGAATATGGTACGCCAGGTTCGGCAGGGCTGGATTTGCGTGCTTGTATTGACGAACCGATTGAACTGGCCGCTAATGCTGTTACCCTAGTGGGTACTGGCTTGGCTATCCACATTGCCGATGCCAGTTTAGCAGCGGTCATTTTGCCGCGCTCAGGATTGGGCCATAAAAATGGCATTGTGTTAGGTAATTTAGTAGGCTTAATCGATTCTGACTATCAAGGTGAATTGAAAATTTCTGTTTGGAATCGTTCAACCGAATCCTTTATCATTCAACCAGGCGAGCGTTTGGCTCAATTGGTGTTTGTGCCCGTAGTACAAGCCGCTTGGGATTGGGTCGAAAGTTTCGACGCAGCGAGTGAGCGGGGTACAGGGGGGTTTGGTAGCACAGGACGCCATTAAAAACCTATTGCGCTGCCATCTTGCGTTGTTGCTGCGATTCTCGCACGTCGTCATGTACTGGTGTACATTCCTAGTGTCTGCGAGCCTTGCGCCTAGCAATTTTGCCAGCTCATGACGGTTTTGGGTTTTGTGCTGTCATCTTCCGATGTTGCTACTTGCCCAAATGGTTTATCGTTGCGATAATACCCGACTGATTTAATCAACTATTCAATAGTGAGTAACCGATGACTAAGCCTTTTATGCCCGATATTGCCAATATGCCCCTATCTACACCGATGGGTACGCTTGATTGGGTTGGCATGTCGCAAATTGAACTGCCGATTATGCTGGCGCGAGCAGGCGTTGAACCTGTGCGCTGCTTGGCACGCGTGCAGGCTTATGTCAATTTAATTGATCCGCAAAGCAAAGGTATTCACATGTCGCGCTTGTACTTGATGCTCGATAAAGCCAGTACGCAAGAGGTGACGCCTGCTTCGGTATCGGCGATGCTATCAGAATTCGTACAGTCACACATGGGCTTATCGAATGCGGCTTTTGTTGAGTATAAGTTTGATTATTATGAGCGTCGAGGCTCCTTGCTGTCGGGTAATAGTGGTTGGAAAAACTATCCCTGTCTCATTCGTGGACATTTACAAGAAGGTGCGTTGCGCTTAGAACTACAAGTCGAAGTGCCTTATTCTTCGACCTGTCCTTGCTCTGCTGCCTTGGCACGCCAGTTAATTCAAGAGCAGTTTAGTGCTGACTTCACGGGGCGCGAGCAACTCTCGCAAGCAGAAGTTTATGCTTGGTTAGGTACCAGTCAGGGCATTTGTGCCACGCCACACAGTCAGCGTTCGTTTGCTAAAGTACGCGTTACCCTGTCGGATGCACAGGTGGATAGCTTTGAGGTGTCTCAGTTAATTAACCGTATTGAAGATGCCTTGCAAACAGCCGTACAAGCAGCGGTTAAACGAGAAGATGAACAAGAATTTGCGCGTTTAAATGGTGCTAATTTGATGTTCTGTGAAGATGCTGCGCGTCGATTACAGGCAAAATTAGATGAGCAATCAGATTATAGCGACTTCTGGTTGCGCGTCGATCATTTAGAAAGCCTTCACCCGCACGACGCGGTGAGTATTGTGTCTAAAGGCGTGCCAGGTGGCTATCAGCCTTTGCCTTCATTAGGCGGTTGATGATGACAGCTGGTGTCTGAACAGCGATGCTTGTGTTCTGTGCCAGGCACTAAATCAATACCCCCTTCAGAGCATGGATGACAACGGCTGATGCGTTTGAGTGTCAGCCAACTCCCTTTCAATAAACCATGTGTTTGTAAGGCTTCGATGCCATAGTGCGAGCAACTGGGATAAAATCGACAGCGCGGCCCCAACAGCGGGCTAATCAATAACTGATAGGCGCGGATAATGAGCACAAAAGGTGCAATTAAGATGCGTTTTATCATGCGTTAATCCTTGCAATCTGATATATTTCACTTATTCCCACTATTATTACACAAAGAGCTGCCATGTCGAGTTTAATCATCACCAATGCGACCTTGGTTAATGAAGGGTCAATCACGCAATCCGATGTTCTTATCCGCAACGGACGTATCGAAAAAATCGCCCCACACATTTCAGCAGAAGCCGAAAGGGTTATTGATGCTAAGGGTAAATATTTGATGCCTGGCATGATTGATAGCCATTTGCACTTTCGTGAGCCAGGCATAACTCATAAAGGTACCATCGAGAGCGAGTCTAGAGCAGCGGTAATGGGCGGTATTACCAGTTTTATGGAAATGCCCAATACTAAGCCCGTCGCAATTACGCGTTCCATTTTGGAAGACAAGTTTGAAATTGCTCGCCAAACATCCTACGCCAATTACTCTTTCTACATGGGTGCCAGCAACGAAAACCTAGATGAAGTGCGTGCCGTTGACCCCAGTAAAGTTTGTGGTGTGAAGGTCTTCATGGGTTCTTCGACGGGTAACATGCTGGTTGATAAAGCAGAAATTTTAGAGTCTATTTTTAAAGCCGCTCCTTTGCTCATCGCAACCCATTGTGAAGACACGCCAATGATTCTTGAAAATGAAGCCAAGGCTAAAGCGCAATTTGGTGAGGATGTTCCTTACAATCAGCACGGCATTATTCGATCACGTGAAGCTTGCTACAAGTCTTCTGTATTAGCGGTTTCCTTGGCTAAGCGTCATGATGCGCCTTTGCACATTTTGCATATCACCACCAAAGAAGAGTTGGATTTGTTTGAAGCGGGTCACCCACGTATTACGGGTGAGGCTTGTGTGCATCACTTGTGGTTTACCGATGCCGATTATGACCGACTAGGGGCATTGATTAAATGTAATCCAGCTATCAAAACGCAAGCGGATCGTGATGCCATTCGTGCCGCTGTTGTTGATAATCGCATTACCACCATTGGTACCGATCATGCGCCGCATTTGTGGGAAGAAAAACAACAAACCTATTTTAAATCTCCAGGTGGTTTGCCGTTAGTACAGTTTGCGATGCCAGCCTTGTTAGATATGGTTCATCAGGGTATTTTTAGCATAGAGCAGGTGGTGCGTAAGGTTTCTCATGCGGTGGCAGACCGTTATCAAATGATCGATCGAGGTTATATTCGTGAGGGTTATTGGGCGGATTTGATCTTGGTTGATATGAACCAAGTTACAGAAGATGTGCCAGAAAAAGTGGCTTATAAATGCGGCTGGTCTCCCTTTAATGGCACGCGTTTTAAAGGCAGTATTTGTACGACCATCGTCAATGGTGAAGTGGTGTATCAAGATGGTGAAACCGTTCATAAAAAACCAGCTGGTCAGCGTCTGTTATTCAACGCACATCGTCGTTAAGTATTCATCTTGTGTGCGCGGTTGCTTGCAATAGCGCACACCTTCATCTTTCTCGCATTCATTTTACACAGTTAAGGGAAATCCTATCATGATCACCGAACTTATTCGTCCAGGTCATGTCATTCGTGCTGCAGAACTCTTGTCACAAATTCTCACCGATGACAAAATGCCCGCAGATGCGCGTATGGATCAGTATTTCAAAGCGCATAAAGAAATGGGTAAGCGCGATCGGGGTGTGGTGGCCGAGTTAACCTACGGTGTGTTACGTCATTGTCGTATGATTGATGCGCGTTTGGGCGAGATGAGTGAAGGCTGGCCAGGTTATCAGCGTCGTGTTGGCGCTTTGTTGATGATTCAGCAGGGTGTTTCGATGCGTGGCTTAGAAAAATACATGGACGAAACCATGGCGAAAGAAGTCGCCGAAGCCTTGCGTGCTACACCCACCACCAGTCTGCCGAATGCGGTGCGTTACAGTATTCCCGATTTGGTTTGGCAAGCATGGGAAGATCAGTGGGGCGAAGAAGACACCATTAAGCTGGCGCAATCGTTACTCTCTGCTGCGCCTGCTGATATTCGTGTTAATTGCTTAAAAGCGACCCAAGTTCAGGTGCAACAATCACTGGCGGATGCTGGCTTTGATTTAACGCCCATTGATGGCGTCAGTAATGCCTTGCGTCAGGCGGGTCGTTCGCCCTTGTTTCGTACTGATGCTTTTCAGCAAGGCTGGTTCGAGATGCAAGATGCTGGCAGTCAGGTTATTGGTGCGTTACTGCCAGTCGCTTCGGTTCAAAAAGTGGTCGATTTTTGTGCTGGCGCAGGTGGAAAAACCTTGCAGTTGGCTGCGGCGATGCAGAATAAAGGCAGCTTAATTGCCTGTGATGTTTCAGAAGCGCGTTTGAATCGTATGCGCCCTCGTTTAGCCCGTGCAGGTGTTGATAATGTGCGTATTATGCCTTTGGCTAGCGAAGCCGATGCTCGCTTGAAAAAGTTGCGTGGTTCACAAGATGCGGTATTGGTCGATGCACCTTGTTCAGGCAGTGGCACTTGGCGTCGCAGTCCCGACATGAAATGGCGTAATATGGAATTGACCGCCTTAAATGTCACCCAGTTATCGGTATTAACCTCAGCGGCTAAACTGGTACGGGAGGAAGGCTATTTGGTTTACGCGACTTGTTCGTTAATGCGTAGTGAAAATGAAGCAGTGGTTGACGCTTTTTTAGCACAGCATCCAGAGTATGTTCGCCTGTCTGCACAGTCGCGTTTGGCTGAGGCGGGTTATCAGTTACCTGATACGGCCTTTACTGAGCAGGGTGCACTACAATTAAGACCCGACTTGCATGATATGGACGGATTTTATGCCGTCTTGTTACAGCGTCAAACGCTGGGCTAAAACAGACCATTTAATACGCGTAACAAGCTTTCTTCTAGAATATCAATACACTCGTCTTGGTTGGCATTGACATCTTTGACAGAGGAAAGCGCCCGAGTCGGGTGTGCTTTCCAGTTGATATTCGTTTCTTCCTGAGATTCGGGTTTGAGAATGCTGATGCGAGGCGTACGCTCATTAATCATCACATCGGTAATCATATTGAAATAGGTGTCGCGAAAGAAAATGCTGGTTGCACTTTCAGTGGCAGCGCCCACCACTTTCCCAGCCGGACCAACCGCTGCATTGGCAATGGCAACGGCAGCGCCGAACCCATTACTGACCGCTTCTTTGGTGAGTGATTTACTGGTTTTGCTAATGGAAAGCACATTAACTTGTACTAAAAAGTTAGCACTTTCAGGTGCGCTAATCCGATAACCTTTAGCACGAAAGCGTTCGGTGAGTTCTTTGTGTAGTCCTTCTAAGTCTACAGGTTTATCGGCAGTAGAGGTGATGCGTAAATAAAGACTGCGCTCACCAGGCAAGGTAGGACGTAAAAAAACCGATTGCGATAAGAGTGTCTCGACTTCTGCATTGTTGGGCTTTTTACTGCTGGCCTCAACAGGCGCTGGTGGTGCAGACTTACTGCCACCAAAGCAACCCGTCAATGTGAGTAGTAATAGCAACGCGCTAACGGCTGTTAGTTGCTGAGTTGTCATGATTTAACGACTCCCAATGCCTTTTTCGATGTGATAGAGTGCCACTTCGCCGAGTAGGTTCGGCAACCATTCCGAGCCCCAGGCATTGCCTAGTACGCGCTGTTCCAAAATGTAAATGTTGCGATCTTGGCAGAATTGCTCAAAATCGGCAAAGGTACACAAATGGGTATTCGGCGTATCGTACCATTGATAGGGTAGGTTCTCTGAAACTGGCATTTTACCGCCCGACATCAGTTGCAAGCGATTGCGCCAATGACCAAAATTGGGGAAGGTCACAATCGCCCTTTGCCCAACGCGCAACATACTATCAATCAGGTAATCGGGGCGTTGCATTGACTGAAGGGTTTGCGTTGTTAAGACCACATCAAAGGCGCGCTCCCCAAACATAGCGACGAGATTAATGTCGTTCAAGTCGGCCTGAATCACATCAACACCGTTGGCAATACTGGCAATAATGGAAACCGGATCCATTTCCAAGCCAACGCCTTGTACTTGCTTGTGTTTCATTAAGTAGGCCAAGAGCTCTGCGGAGCCACAGCCTAGATCCAGCACACGGGCTCCTTGAGGAATCCAGTCGAGCAGGCGGGTAAATTCGGGTTTTAGGCTCATAGCGCAGCCTCCGCCGCAACGCGCTTCATATAACTAGCGAACACTTGCTCATAGTAGGTATTGGGTAATAAGAAAGCATCGTGACCGTGTGTCGATTCTACCTCAGCATAGACCACACGTTTGCCCGCCTGACGCAAGGCTTTCACCATTTCCATTGAGCGCTCAGGCGAAAAGCGCCAGTCGGTGGTGAAAGCAATCACTAAAGCCTGTGCTTGAATGTGTGTATAGGCCGCAACCAAATCATCATCATGTTCGTGAGCTGGATCAAAATAATCCAATGCTTTAGTCATGAGTAGGTAGGAGTTGGCATCAAAGTTAGACTTGGTCGCAAACTTCTCACCTTGATAGCGCAAATAGCTTTCTACCTGAAATTCGACATCGTAGCTGTATTTGACATGACCTGAACGCAATTCACGTCCAAATTTTTGTCCCATTAAATCATCCGACAGATAGGTGAGGTGTCCTAACATACGCGCTAGCATCAGTCCTTGTTTCGGGATGGTGTTGTTAGCAAGGAAGTGTCCACCATGAAACTGAGGATCGGTCATGATCGCTTGACGCGCCACCTCGTTAAAGGCAATATTTTGTGCCGATAAACGCGGAGCGGAAGCAATAATGACCGCATGTTTTAAGCGCGTGGGAAAGTCAATCGCCCATTGCTGAACTTGCATACCGCCTAAACTACCACCAACAACCGCAGCCCATTGCTCAATGCCCAAATGATCGGCGAGCTTGGCTTGTGTCACCACCCAGTCGGCACAGGTGACCATCGGAAAATCGGGTCCGTAAGGGCGTTGTGTTTCAGGATTAAGACTAGCAGGGCCTGTAGAGCCACGACAAGAACCGATATTATTGACACCAACGACAAAAAACACATTGGTATCAATCGCTTTGCCAGGGCCGATGTAATGATCCCACCAACCAGGCGTTTTGTCGTCTTCATGGTGATAGCCAGCCGCATGATGGTCGCCACTCAACGCATGACAAATCAATATCGCGTTACTAGCCTGTGCATTCAGCGTGCCATAAGTTTCATAAACCAGTTGGTAGCTAGGCAACACAGCACCGCAAGTGAGCGTTAAGGGATCATCAATCACCAGCGTTTCGGGCGTTACCACACCCACTGAATCGGTAGGAGTAGATTCTGATAAAGTGTCGGTCGTCATCGACAGAAGTTCTCGTTAAAAAAGTGATGGCTCATTATAGCATGACCCTTATTAGACCCATTGCGCTGCCAGCTGCTGTAACCAACCAACGATGAAAATTTCACTTAGCTTGATGATGAACAGGGCAACAATGGGCGACAAATCTAAGCCGCCCATATTCGGCATAAAGCGGCGAATGGGTGTCAGAATCGGACGGTTTAAATCGCTAATAAAGCTTAAATTACGATCCGTTTGAACGGGACGAATGAAACTGAGAATGGCTTCGGCAATAATGGTTAAAAACCATAAATTAAAGAAAGCACGTAGCACATCAGAAAAGGTCAGAATAACCAGTCCAAAAGGCGCATAGCTCTTATCCAGCATCATGGCCATGATGCCATAGTAAGTGGCTTGAATGACAAACGCCCATAATAGAGCCGCATAGTCCCATTTGGCGCTGTAAGGTAAAAATCGCGCAACAGGTCGGCAGGCAGGGTTAGTGATCTTGGCAACAGCATAGACAAACGGACTGTGACTGTCTGCCATGGCTAAGCGTAACGCCACACGAATAACAAAAAAGAAAACGATAATGTCGGTAATAAATTGCAGGGCGAAAAAGCCCGCTTGTGAAGTAGGTGTCATGCTTGCGCTCCTAAGGCTTGAGCTAAGACTTGCGCACGGGCTTGGGCAGCTTGCATTGCCTCTAGCACCAGTTGCTCATAATGCTGTTGTTGAAAGTGCTTAATGGCGGCTTCGGTCGTTCCGTTGGGTGAGGTTACTTGCGCACGCAGTTCAGCGGGTGTTGCTGTACTTTCGATGGCCATTTTAGCCGCACCTAAAGCGGTTTGTACCGTCAGTAGTTGAGCAGCCTTAGCGTCTAAGCCTAAGGCTTCACCCGCTTTCATCATCGCTTCCATCATTAAGAAATAGTAAGCAGGGCCAGAACCAGACAGTGCAGTCACGCTGTCAATTAAGCTTTCGTCATTTACCCACAAACTAATGCCAACCGAACGCATTAAGGATTCGGCCTGATTTTTCTGCGTTGAAGTGACTTGTGCATTGGCAAACAACCCCGTTGCACCCGATTGAACCAGTGCAGGTGTGTTAGGCATACTGCGTACAATCGCGACATTGCCACCCAGCCAACGCGCTAAGTCATCGCAACGAATACCAGCGGCAACCGAAATAACCAAGGGTTTGGTGCGTTGCACGTCAGACGCTAAAAATTGTGCCACTTCCGCCATCACTTGAGGCTTAACCGCCAGTACCAATAACTCACTTTCTAATAGCTCAGGGGTTGCCTTTTCATAAACCGCAACGCCCATGTGAGCCAGTTGTTGACGCTGTGCTTCGTTAGGGTCAACAACACGAATGTGATTAGCGGCAAAGCCATTGGCAATCAGTCCGCCAATTAAACTACGCGCCATGTTGCCGCCGCCGATAAAGGTTAAGTTGTGTGCCAGCATGATTGTTAGCCTCCGTTATGTCTTTTTCGTGTTTTAGCTTGCGATTATTGTACCACTGTGGGTTAATAAAAATATTACTGCTATGAGATGAATCAGTCAGCTAAAGAAGTGAAGGATGTCGTGAGTGAGCAAGCTTAAACTATCCCTCGCAGAGCATGACAATTTGATTAAGCGATTCTAATACCTCACGCATGGCTTCTGTGCTCAGCTTTCCCAACGGGTGAGGCTTGGCAAGGCGCATGCGCCAATCAAAAGATTTTGGCTGATGACACAACACATAACTGTTTTTATCAGCTTTCTTACCGTGAGCTATACCAACCAGCACCGCAAAAGGGTTGTCGGCGTTGTATGCCGCGGTTGTCATGGGAAGTCCGATTACTAAAGATGTTTTGTCGTTAAAAGCAGCAGGGGAAAGCACCAGGAACGGATGAATGTCTTTCATCTCTTGTCCGACTTGTGGGTTGCAATCAATCCAAATTATGTCTTGACGATTGGGAATCCAGTTTGCTTTCATTCTAGATGCGCTCAGCGCCGAGTGCGTGAGTTGCAGTCATTACTTCGCCACCATGCCGCTCTGGATCGAAACGCGCTAATTTATCACTTAACGCTTCTTTAATCGGCGTTATGACAATGCTATCTGCCTCGACAGACAGTTTGACTTGTTGATTTGCGTGCAGGTGAAGCAGTTTAGCGATTGCCGCAGGCAAGCGGACCCCTAAGCTGTTGCCCCAATGTTTTACCTGAAGTACCGCTTGTGCCATGATGCTTGCCCCAATGAGTAAAAGTTATACATAAGTTTATACGTGGTGTGTGGGGGAGTCAAGGGAGGTGGTGGGGGAGCATTTCGTTAGCGGTTTTTATGTTAGGCGTCCAGCGGACTTAACACGCCTCGCCCGCCTGTATTCAACACGTGAGTATAAATCATGGTAGTGTTCACGTCGCTATGCCCTAGCAGTTCTTGAATGGTGCGAATATCGTAACCTGATTTTAATAAATGTGTAGCAAAACTATGACGCAGCGTGTGCGTGCTGACAGGTTTGGCGATATTAGCAGCAATCGATGCTTTTTTAATGGCGCGTTGTAGGGCTTGTTCGTGCGTATGATGGCGACGCACAATGCCCGAAATCGGGTCTGTTGATAGCGTTTTACTTGGAAACACCCAATACCAAGCCCATTCTTTGCCTGCATTGGGTTTCTTTTTGGCTAAGGCAAACGGTGTTTCAACGGCGGGCAGTTGGTTATATTTATCTCGTTCGTATTGCTGTTTTGCTTTAGCAAGATGCTGTTGCATTGGCTCAATCAGGCTATGTGGCAACAGGGTAATACGATCTTTACTCCCTTTGCCTTCTCGAATCGTAATTTCTTGTCTTTCAAAATCTATGTCTTTAATGCGTAAGCGCACACATTCCATTAGGCGCATACCGCTACCATAAATTAACTTTGCCATGAGCAAATGCAAACCATCCAATTGTGCAAATAACTGCTTAATTTCGTTATGATTGAGCACAGTAGGGATATGCTTAGGTCGCTTAGCTCTGGTAATATCATCTAAAAAAGGTAGGTCGATATTGAGCACTTTTTGATATAAAAACAGCAGGGCGGATAAGGCTTGATTTTGTGTCGAAGCGGACACCTTGCCGACAACGGCTAAGTGGGTTAAAAAGGCTTCTATGTGAGTATGGTTCAGTTCCTGCGGATGGGTTTTGTCGTAAAAGAAAATGTAGCGTTTTATCCAGCCAATATAGCTTTGCTCGGTGCGGTAGCTGTAGTGTGCTACCCGCATTGCGTTGCGAACTTGGTCGAGTAGTTTTGGTTTAGGTGTGGTCATTTTTTTACTATACGGCTTTTTATTGCTTAGT
>CAZYER010000042.1:0-12744 GCA_964646525.1 uncultured Francisella sp.
CTCTGGAAAAACGCCCATGTCTAAAACAATTCACATCCCAAGCCATTACACACTCTTTAGCACGACTGATCTTAGCGGTAATATTTTAACGGCATCCGATGATTTTATTACCATTAGTGGATTCAGCAAAGAAGAACTTATCGGCAAACCCCACAATATCGTTCGCCACCCCAGTGTGCCGAAAAAAGTGTTTGCCGATATGTGGACGACATTAAAAGAGGGTAACTCTTGGTCAGCGATTGTGGTAAATCGCAGTAAAAATGGGGATGAATACTGGGTTGTTGCCAATGCCTCGCCCATTATGGAAAAAGGCTCTATTGTCGGCTATATATCAGTCAGAACCCCAGCCACCGAAGCACAAATGAGCGCTGCCAAACGCCTCTATGCCCAAGTTGAATCAGGCGAAGTCATCTTAAAACACGGCATCGCACGCACGCCATGGAGCGTTAAATTTGATTGGTATCGCAACCAACCCATGTTCCGCAAAATTATGGCACCCATTGTCGCTCTATTTATTGTGGGTGGGTTTGTCACTGCTTATAGTCTAGCATCAATGAAAGAACAAAGTTTACTGGCTGCAGGAAGTAACTCAGCCAATGACATGATTACCATGGCTAAAAATTCGCGCCAGTTTTACATGGACGAAATTGTACCTAAAGTCACAAAAGCAGGAATGTCATTAGGGCATGACTATGCTACACACCCCACCAACCTGCCTTTGGCCGCCAATGTGATGCTGGCTTTAGGTGAAATGTCTAAAAAAGCGCGAGATGCTAAAGAAGTGGGCGAGGTTAAACTGTTTAGTGCCTATCCTTTTAAATTCCGTGGCGAAGCCAAACTTGACGAATTTGAGCAAGCAGCCCTAGCAGCTCTAGCTAAAGACCCTAAACAACCATTCTTTCAAATTGAAGAAGTGAATGGAAAATCCTATTATCGTATGGCAGTACCTGACTTTATGACATCACAATCCTGCTTAAACTGTCATAATCACGACCCTAACAGTACTAAAACAGATTGGAAAATTGGCGATGTGCGCGGTGCGATTTCGGCACGTATTCCCTTGTCCGAATTAGAACAAGCAATAGCCAAACCAATATTGCAAGTCCACATTACCTTATTAACCATTGCATTATTTGTACTCGCCAGTATTTATTGGTTAGTTTATCTGTTTGTAATTCGCTTACGCAAACTCAGTGCCAGTGTTGACTATGTCGAACAAACTGGTGATTTAACCCAACGCGTTATCGACACCTCCAATGATGCTATTGGCATGACCATTGACCGATTTAACGCCCTGCAAAACTACGTGTTAGCTTCACTCACGCAAGTATCTGCCAACGCCCGCGCCATTAGTGAAGGAGATTTCTCACAAAGCTCGCAAGGAGCTAAAGGTAGCTTTGTCAATTTAGAAAACGCCATCAACGGTGCCACAGCAAGTTTAGATAAAACCACGCAAGAATTAAGCAAAGTCATGCATGCCTTAGAGCATGGACAATTTACTGTACAAATGAGTCAAGAGGTTCCCCAAGCTTTCAGAAACCAGGTTGATAAGGCCTTTTCAGCCATTGAATGTGTCATGAATGAAATTATTCTAGCCATGAAAAAAATGGAACAAGGCGACTTCTCGGCACGTATTAACACCCAATCCCAAGGTCAAATTGCCGAATTAAGCCAAGCCATTAACAGCTCCATGGAAAGCATGTCACAAGCCGTCAGCAAAATTGGCCAAGTAGTGGCAGCGCAAGCAGCTGGCGATTTGACCGTGCAACTTCCTTCGGGTTCTTTCAAAGGCGAACTTCACAACCTGAAAAACGCCATTAACTTCTCGCTCGAAAAACTTAAAACTGTGGTCAATGTGGTATCTGGAGTAGCAGTCAGCGTTAATGGTGCAGCTCAAGAAGTATCACATGGTTCTAGCAGTTTGAGTGACCGTGTACAAGAACAAGCCGCCTCACTGGTTGAAACCACCGCGACCATAACGCAGATGAATGAAGCCATTCAACACAATGCCAATAACTCATTACAGGCTTCTCAACTAGCTCATGAAGTTCAGCAAAAAGCAACGCAAGGCGAACAAATTATGGCTAAAACCATTGAAGCCATGCAAGGCATTAAAGACTCCAGCCATCGTATTGCTGAGATTGTATCGCTAATTGATGGTATTGCTTTCCAAACTAATCTGTTGGCACTCAATGCAGCTGTCGAAGCAGCACGCGCAGGCGAACATGGTCGAGGCTTTGCGGTTGTGGCTGGTGAAGTGCGTAGCTTAGCGGGTAAGTCTGCTGATGCCGCTAAAGACATCAAAGCACTTATTAGTGACACCGTTTCTCGCATCGAGCAAGGCACACAATTGGCAGACGACTCAGGAACAGCATTGAAAAGCATCACTCAATCCATCGACAGCATGACTGTGTTGGTTAACAATATTGCAGAGGCGACCACCCATCAAAGCGAGTCGATGACACAAGTGAATGATGCCATCAACAGCATCGATAATGTAACACAGCAAAATGCTGCCCTGGTAGAAGAAACTGCGGCTTCGGCTGAGAACCTGCGCGAACAAGCAGAGTTATTGCGTCAAGAAATGAGCTTTTTCAAAACCCATACCCAAGTTCAACAACCTAGCCCTGCGTTAACTGCAAAAAAACAGCCCAAGGCATTAACCGGTCAAGCGCACCAAGCGACATCACAAAAAGAAGCCAAATCTAAAGATGACTGGCAGGAGTTTTAGTCATGAATACGGCTAGTAAAAAAACCAACGGGTTATATTCTCTGCAAAACACCAAAGAATCGTGGGATATTAGGGGAAGTGCGGGGGATAAATCACGCTTCAAAGTTAACTAAGATCATGTATCAGCTACTGAAAAACAGCTATACTGATCTGGTAAGTATAAGGAGTTATTATGATCGTTGAAAACCACCCATCGCTAGCGAATGAATTTCCAGAATTCAAAGACACCATTCACACCTTAAAAATGAATAATGCTCATTTTGCTAAGCAATTCGACGCTTACAATACATTGGATCGCGAAATCATACGCATTGAAGAAGGCGTTGAAAACGCAGGTGACGCCGATTTAGAAAACTTGAAAAAGCAGCGCCTCGCCCTAAAAGACGAACTCTACGCGATGCTCAATGCAGCTTAATCGGTTTAACGACTTGCTGTATCGAAAAAAACCAAGCCTAGCTTGGTTTTTTGTTAGCTTGAAACAAGTGCTGTACTGAATACAAGGATAGCCCCCAATAGTGTATTCATGAACATTTTATCTCTCTGCTCTACTAACCATAAAAAAACCCGCCAAACTGGCGGGTTTTTTCTGTCTTCGATAACGAATTAACGTTTCGAGAACTGAGGACGACGACGTGCACCGTGCAAACCGACTTTTTTACGTTCGACTTCACGCGCATCACGCGTTAATAAGCCTTTAGCACGTAACAAAGAACGGTTTTCTTCGTTGAACGCCACCAACGCACGTGACAAACCGTGACGGATCGCACCTGCTTGGCCAGTCGTACCACCACCCACAACGTTCACAATCACGTCAAAACGATCAGCAGTTGCAGTCACTTCAAGTGGTTGACGAACGATCATGTGGTCAGTTTCACGTGGGAAATGTTGTTCTAACGAACGACCGTTGATCACAATTTTGCCAGAGCCCTGACGCAAGAAAACGCGTGCAGTTGAGCTCTTACGACGACCCGTACCTAAGTACTGTTCAATAGCCATAATCTTCAACTCCTTACAGATCTAGCGCGATAGGCTGCTGTGCAGCATGTGGATGTGAACTACCCGCAAATACTTTCAATTTACGGTACATATCACGACCTAACGGACCTTTTGGCAACATACCTTTCACCGCGATTTCAAGCACACGCTCAGGCGAACGCTCGATCATTTTTTCAAATGACGCAGATTTCATGTTACCAACATAGCCAGTAACACGGTAGTACATTTTGTCAGTACGTTTAGCGCCAGTAACACCGATTTTTTCAGCGTTAATGACAATAATATAATCACCACAGTCAACGTGAGGGGTGTAAATAGGCTTGTGCTTACCGCGTAAACGACTCGCGATTTCCGCAGCCAAACGACCTAGAGTTTTACCTTCAGCATCAACCACATACCAATCGCGTTTCACTTCGATTGGCTTGGCAACAAAAGTTTTCATTCAATTTTTTCCTTTCAAAAAGCGTTTCCGCTTTACATAAAATTCGGGGTTTTAGGGAAAAGGAACTCAGGATTATATCTGAAAACCAGTTCCCTAACAAGTGCTTAGCACACTTATTTTGTTGCTAACGCCAAACGCGCTTCCTGACGCTTACCGCGGTAAAACTCATAAATGTAGTAAATGAGCGGAATCACCACCAGCGTTAAGGCAGTCGAAGCGAAAGTACCGAAAATTAAGGATACCGCCAAACCACCAAAGACAGGATCAGTGATCATAATGGCAGAACCCAAAATAATGGCCAAGGCTGTTAACAGAATGGGGCGGAAACGCACTTTACCCGCCTCAATCACCGAAGTTTTGAGGTCTTGACCTTGCGCACGATACTCCAAAATAAAATCAATTAAGAGTAACGAATTACGCACCACAATTCCCGCCAAGGCAATCACCCCAATCATCGAGGTTGCAGTAAAAGCCTGATCGGCTAACCAATGACCGGGGAAAATACCGATCATCGTCAGCGGAATCGCACCCATCACGATCACTGGCAACATGAAGGACTTATAGTAACCAACCAAAATTAGATAGATCAATACCAAGGCAACAATGAAGGCACTACCCATATCACGGAAAACGTCCAGGGTTAAGCGCATTTCACCGCCCCATAAGATGGTGTTCTCAGTGACATCCTTAGCTTCAGCTGCAACAAAATTCAGGTTTGCCGTTTGGAAGGTCAGTCCCGATTTTTCTAGCGGTACATTGTCAAACCATTTGTCGGCAGACAAGACCGCATAGACTGGACTAGAAGTGAGCAATTCACCACCCACAAACACCACAGGATGCTGATCTTTGGTATAAATAGGTTTCGCTGTGTTCACATGACGAATGGTCGCTAATGCCGATAAAGGCACTGCCTCACCCATCATGCTCGTCACCCGTAACGACAACAACTGTTCGGCTACCGTACGATCACCACGCGGTAAACGCACCAAAATATCGATCGGTTCACGCGCATCATCTTGGTGTAACGTACCAATACTGAACCCTGAAACATAATCACGCAACATTTTCGCTACCTTAGCAGGCACCACGCCCATCAGGTTAGCACGCTCACGATCAATGGTGATTTCATAGGTATCGCTATTCGCCATGACCGAATTATCGATATTAATCATGCCGTAAACGTCATGCATTTTATTGGTAATTTCTTCGGCTGCTACACGCAATTGCTCATAATCAGGACCATAGAGTTCGGCCATGATTTGTGCTTGCACAGGTGGTCCTGGCGGCGTTTCGTAAATCTTGATCTTAGCACGAGGGAACTTGGCTCGAACCTCAGCCAACTGATCGTTCAACTGTTGTGCCAACTCATGCGATGACTCAGAACGATCATGCTTATTCACTAAATTGACGCGAATTTGAGCAAAATTATCGCCCTCACGAATCATGTCTCCACGCACCAGCGCAGCAAAATCGATCGGTGCAGCACTACCCACAAACAACTGATAATTCGCTACCGCTTTATTCGTCGCCAGCTCCTTCATCACAGCCTGTGCCACCAAATCAGTCGCTTCTAACGCAGTACCCGCGGGCATATCCACTTGTAACAAGAAAGTGTTGGTATTGTCATTGGGTAGCATTTTAAGCTCGACACCGAAAGTACTTTGCGGACCATTCATGCCTTCATCGCGGACGAACTGCCATGCCGGCATGACCATGGCTGCCATCAACAGCACCACCACCGCACCTAAAAAGACATTGCGATAAGTACGACTTTCAATCATCGGTGTGATGACTTTCTCATACATACGCTGTAACGGATCTTCCTTGTGGGCGACTTTGTCTTCTAACGAATGGGTAAGCGCCATATGCGCCAATGCCTTTTTCGTTAAGAAAATACGCGCCGCCCAAGGCACCACCATGTAAGCGATCAATAATGAGGCAATCATCGCCACAGGCACATTAAACGGAATAGGCGCCATGAAAGGCCCCATCATACCCGTAACAAAAGCCATCGGAATAAAGGCAATAATCACCGCCAAAGTGGCAATATTAGTGGGATTACCAATTTCATTGGTCGCGCGCACAAACAGATTATCTAAGCCATCGGCAGGAATACCGTTGTGCATATGACGATGGATATTTTCAATCACCACAATCGCCGCATCCACCAGCAACCCGAGCGATAAGATCAGGGCAAACAAGGTAATTCGATTAATGGTTTGACCAGCAATCAGCCCGACCAACAACACCACAAATAGAATGAGCGGCACCGTCAGCGTGACAATACCCGCCTCGCGCCAGCCCAAGAAAACGACCAGAATGACCACTACGGAAGCGATGGCAATGAGCAAATGTTCAACTAACACATTCACTGCATCATTGGCTTTTTCACCATCATCACGTGTAACGGTGACCGTGACATCATCAGGAATCATGCTGGTTTTTAATGTATCCAACTTACTTAACACTGCTTGAGCGACATCAACCGCATTGGTACCCGATTTTTTAGCAATGGCAATGCTAACGGCTGGCCAAGTTTCATCAGACACTTGACCATGCTCATCTGGACCAAAACCAATACGTGAGTAACTATCGACTTCTTTCGCACCTTCTTCAATGGTGGCGACATCTTTTAAGTAAATTGCCTTACCTTGGTCAACTCCAATGATAATATCGCCCACTTCAGCAGCATTACCGAGATAGCCAGACACACGCAGAGGGGCACTTTGGTTGTTGTTAATCACCTCGCCCACCGGCAAAGAAGCATTCACTCCTTTCAACATATCGCTCACTTGCGATAAGGTAATGCCGGTTAATGCCAAACGCTGCGCGTCTAACCAGACATTGACTGTATGTGGCGCACCACCTGTGACACTGGTGTAGGAAACACCAGGCACGTTACGCAATTGTTCCAACACTTTCATGCCAACATCACGCAACTGCATCGCATCCAAGCGTTGACTCGATAAAGCCAAGGTCATAATCGGCACATCATCCACGTTAATGGGGCGAACCAATGGCTCTAAGGTATCTGGTGGGATTTTGTCACGATTATGCATCAACTGACTGTAGAGTTTAACCAACGAATCTTCTTGATTTTCACCCACTTTGAATTGTACAGTCACCACACCAACATCGTTGGTGGCATAACCAAAGGTATGATCCACTCCCGATAACGAGTTCATTAGGGCTTCCAGTGGCTTCACCACCATATTCGACACTTCAACCGGCGATGAACCCGGTTTTGGCACAATAATATTCGCTGCGGGTACAACGATTTGTGGATTATACTCACGCGGTGTCAGCAACAAGGCCATCAACCCCGCCAGCGTAATCGCTAGCATAATCATGGCGGTAATTTTAGAATGAATAAAGGCTTTAGCCAGCTTACCGGCGCTATTCATGGGAGCATCTTGATGTTCCGTCATTATTGACCTCCAACAATACGATCACCGTTTAACGCCGTTTGACGACTTTCCGTCAATACACGCTCGCCCGCAACCACACCTGCTTGAATTTCAATGGCGTCGCCCTGTGTCAAACCCGTACGCACCATGCGAAAACGGGCAATCTGATCATCACCCACCACAAACACACCAGTAATGCCACCACGAACCACTACCGCGCTGCTAGGAACTAATAGGGTGCTACGTTCACCACGTTGAAAAGCAACACGCGCAAAAGCACCTGAGTTAACCCCCGCCGGCGAACCGGTTAAAGACAGTTTCACGGTATGGGTACGCGTAATGGGATTAGCAGAACCGACAAGATTCGAAATGGTTGCTTGCATAGGTTGATTATTCCCCTCAATGGTGACCATTGCCTTGTCACCCAGTGCCAATAAGCGATACAAATCGGAAGAAACCTCTACCTGTACACTCATCAACTGGCGATTCTCTAAAATCAACACTGGATTTCCGGGTGCAGCCAAATCACCAGCCACTGCCAACTTCTGTACCACCACGCCATCAAAAGGGGCTTTCACTTCAGCATAACGCATCTGACCCTTAGCTTGCTCTAGTCCTGCTTCGGCAGCCGACAAATTCTGTTGTGCTACTTCGTATTGCAGCTTCATTTTTTCGAACTGCTGACGCGTTACCGATTGCTGCTTATACAGCGTTGAGAAACGCTCATAATCCGCTTTCGCATCGACCAGCGCGGCACGAGCCTGAGCTACCCCAGATTGGGCTTGGCGAATTTGACCGGTAATATCGGTTGGATCAATAGAGAATAGCAACTGCCCCTCTTTGACCGTTTGGCCCACCTGAACATTCAAATTACGAATATAGCCCATTAAGCGAGAAGCAATTTTCGCTTGCTGATCCGGCACCACAGAACCTGGCACCACTTCGGTCATCGCCACCGCTTGTTGCAACACTGGTGCCAATTTACCTTCATTGCTGCGCTCGGACGCCGCTGAGCTGATGGGGCTGGTCAGACCTAAACTGGCCGCTAATAAAAAAGATAAGGGAATGCGTTTCATAAGATAATCCTAACTCTGGTTATGGCTAACGATCATAAAAATGGGTTACAAGGGGTTAAAACAGGCTTTCCTCCAACTCACCCATCAGCAAGCGCACCATCGCTTTTTGGGTACTGACATCATGACGAGCTGAAATTAGATCTGCTTTTGCCTTCAACAGCTGGGTTTCCGATACTAAAACTTCAGTAATGGTCGCTACACCACCCTCATGACGCTGACGGACTAAACGTTGCGCTTCATCGGCCTGTTCGACGTTAACCGCCAGTGAATTGACACGCTGTTTGGCTTCAATCATCTTTTTATAAGATTCTGACACCTTAAATGCCAGTTCTTGCTCTTGTTGACGCAACTGAGCTGCCAACTCCGCTTGGCTAGAACGTGCCATATCGACACTGGCACGTGTGGCACCAAAGTCCGTAATGGTCCAATTCATCACACCGGCAATAGTGTAACTACTGTGGTTGAGCGCAACCGATGTGTCATTCCAATCTTGACGCGCCATCACCCCTACCGTTGGCAAATAAGCTGACTTAGCGGCATCCACTGCTGCGCCAGAAGATTCGGTTTGCATCCGCAGAGCGCGCAACTGAGGATTATTCGCTAAGGCGCGTTGCTTCGCGGTTGCAACATCAACCGCTATATCAGCAATGCTTCGTCCTTGAGCAACCGTTAATGGGGTATCTAACGCCATTCCCATCAGCACTTTAAGCTGTTCTAAAGCCACAGCTTGTTGATTTTGTGCCTGAGCGCGTTGCACTTCGACATTCGCCAGATGCACCTTAGCCGTGAGCAACTCCGACTTCACCATCACCCCTTGATTGGTAAGGTTTTCAGCGGTTTTAACAAAAGACTCAGCAGCCTTAACTCCCTGCTCAGCCACTTCAACAAAGGCGCCTGCCGTATTCACACCTTCGTAGGCTTGAAACACCATGAACATGAGTTGCTGACGCGCCGCCACATCACCCGCTTGCGCTGCCGCTAAAAAGCTTTGCGCTTGACGCACATAAGCATCTATTTGTCCGCCCGTATAAAGAGGCATCTCGGCCTGAATACGGGTATTAATGTTAGAGTAATCGCCAGGACTGTTGAGTTTCTGAGGCGCAACCTGACCATTGCCACTATATTCAGCCAAGCCTAGATCGTTAAACGTCGCATTTTGCTGCATCAGCTTCATACCGAACACATTTAACGGATCGTTACTACGCGATGCCGTAATACTGGTAGATAGCTTGGGTAGGTAACTACTTTTAGAACGATTAATCGCTGCTTGAGCTTGTTCAATACGCGAAGCACTGGCCATTAAGGAAGGATTCTGAGCTAAGGCTTGCGCAATACACTGACGCAAATCGAGCTTCTCGGCCTGTGCTGTCTGCACAACACTCAGCGCCATTATTCCAATCCAGCTTAACCACGGCTTCATAGTTCACCCTCTTAAATGTCAACGAACGGCTTTGCAATCAACAATCTTACACCCTCATAAGGGCAATTAAAACCATTAATGGCAAGCATAATAGTATTATTATATCATGAAATGCTAATATGTTTAAAGTTAACCAATTAGGCATATAAACCCATCATCACCGCCTTGCGTAACCACAATAGCTGACCATGAAAATAATGAGTGGCCTGACTGCGCCACAACATATCAGCCTGTTGCTGCTGCGACCAGCGCATAACCTGCTGTGCATCGACTACTTCATCCTCACCACCCTGTATCACGGTGAGTTTGAAATCACTCAGATTAACTCGCTCCATCGGATACAGCGAAACCGGTGGTGCTACTAATAATAACTGCTGTGGCTGTAAACGCTCCGCGAGCAAAGCCGACATCCAAGCGCCAAAAGAAAAGCCACTCAACCACAGCTGACGTTGCCCCCAGTGAGATTGAGCAAACTCAACCACCGCCAACAGGTCATAGCGCTCGCCGTGACCGTGATCGAACTCACCTTCCGATGCCCCCACACCACGAAAATTGAACAACACCACCAACGCCGACATTTCGGCACCTGCTTTAGCTACCGTTTGCACCACTTTATTGTGAAAACTACCCCCGTGTAAGGGATGCGGATGGGCAACCACCAATAAGGGCGTTTGATCGGTAATTTGCGCGGGGCGTTTGACACAAATTTCCAATGCACCCACATTTCCTTGTATCATCATGCGTTCAAAGCCAGCAGGCAGTAATGGACGTAACATCGCGGAGAATTCTCTTGTTAACCATCGTAATTGACGACGCCGTCGTCGAAGCAGAGCACTTATTTGGCGCCTTAGGAAAGACTATTATAGTGCCGGGGCGCGATATTACCCAAAACGCACAACAAGCCGATGCGCTCATTATTCGTTCGCGCACTCAAATTACCGCCCCGTTTTTGCAACAACACCCCAAGATTCGATTTATTGGTAGCACCGTCGTCGGACTAGACCATATTGATGTGCAAGCCAGCGCCGATGCCGGCGTGACACTCTATACCGCTCAAGGCTGCAACGCACGATCCGTGGCAGAATATGTCATTGTGCAAATCGTTGCTTATGCGCTACAACAGCAGCGAGAACTGGAAAGCTTGACGCTAGGTATTATTGGTGTCGGCAATGTCGGCAAACAATTACAGCAACTTGCCAGTCTGCTAGGCATTCAACTGCACCTCAACGACCCTTATCGCCAGCAAGCTGAACCAAATTTTGTTCATACTCACTTAAATGAGTTATTGGCACAATCAGACATCATCTCACTACATACGCCACTAACCCATACGGGCGAGCACCCCACCTTCCATTTAATCAATCATCGCAATCTTGCCTTCATTAAACCCCATAGCTTGTTTATTAATGCTGCTCGTGGTGACGTGGTTGACGAACTCGCCTTACTAACGCGTGAAGATTTAACCCTGATTACCGATTGCTGGAGCAATGAACCGAATATTAACCGCAAATTACTGACCAAGAGCCAACTCGCCACACCCCATATTGCCGGACATGCATGGGATGCGAAATACCGCGGTGGCTTTATGGCAGCGCAAGCACTGGCACACTGGTCAGGACAAAAAGCCCCTAATTACAACCCTAATCCAAGTCAACAACCCCCTATTTTGGCGAGCGGAAACACCCCATTAGAACAACTTAATAGCATTTTGCAACAGGCTTATCCGTTTTTTTGTGACGATCAAACACTACGTAATGCGCCTGACGCAGAGCGAGCGCACACTTTCGAGCACTATCGCCGCCACTACCCATTAAGACGCGAGTGGACAGAATTATCTGTTATAAATCAATCATTAACAGAATACACTCATCTTTGGGCAAGTCGCTTAGGATTCAAGTTATAAGAATTTTCTAATATTAGCCATTAGTAAATATTATTTGTCTATAAAAAAATTGATATTTAGCTTTTGCTAAAATAAGAGTATTCTAATTTCCGTCAAATTTAAAAACACAACAGAGCAAAGGGGTTACTATGAAAAAACCTAATTGGATCAAAGGCTTACTATTAGCAACTGGCGTAGCAACTCTATCTGGTTGCGGTACCATTAATGCCATTAGCAACCTAGAAGAAGGCGCTGGTAGCACTTTCATGGATGTGTGGGATAAATGGGTTGACGCTGAAGGTGATATCGCTGAAGCAACCATGTGGAAAGTGAAAGTCAAAAATGGCGTTAAGCTAGATGACGTTAAAGATGCCATTAACAGCGTAGCCACTAACCGTAACATTAAAAACGTCGGTGAACTACCGCTTTCAGAAGAATTGAAAGCACGCGGTATTCAATCGGGTGTCATTCATGTCATGTCTTTCTGTAACCCAGAAACCGCACGTAAAATGACTGACTTCTCTCCAGCCATGGCAGGCTTCTTACCTTGCCGCGTCAACATTGTTGAACAAGCCGACGGCTTATGGATTTACACCATGAACATGGACATGGCGATCAAAATGGGTCGCAAAATGCCTCCAGAGTTGAAAAAAGCAACCATGGAAGTGCGTGATACCATATGGGAAATGTTAGAAAAAGGCGCTAAAGGCGAATTCTAATTCCCAATCCTCTTTGTTCCTGTGACACAGTTCACAGGAACTTTATTTCCAACGCAAACAACTGATATATA
>CAZYER010000043.1:0-12322 GCA_964646525.1 uncultured Francisella sp.
CAACTTCATAGCCCTTTTCTGTAAGCTTCCAAATTCCGCGCTGTGATGAATCCATCAAATCAGCTTTAACAAGATACATCCTTGCCCATTGCACTTGATTTCTAACACGAGATGCTCCAGAAGCAATGACTTCTTCAACAACCGTGTCAGGAATTTTCATGTAAGCAATGACTTGATCAATAACATCGGCGGTGGCTCCAGAGCCGCCCATATTTTTCAGCACATCCATAAGCGGCTTAACATAATTTAAAAATTGCGGACCTTTCATTTGCACCTCAATGATCAGTAAAACAATCCATTAAGGATGCATGTAGTAAGCCTAGGAAAAATACCATTATTCATAATGCGACCACATTCTGAGCACCTTAACCATTTTTTCTTCTTCCAATACTTGATAGACGAGGCGATGCTGAATATTGATTCGCCGCGAATAAGCACTCAATAAATCACCAACCAACTTTTCATAAGGTGGAGGATTTTTGAACGGATTTTCTTGTAATACCGTCAGCAGTTTTTGCGTTTTTTCTTTCAAGCCAGCAGAAAGTAGTTTTTGAGAATCCTTTTGGGCATGTCTTGTGTACACAAGCTCCCAACTCACCAAAGAAGCTCCTTTGCGCACTTATCAACTGGTGTTTGTAAGCCTTGCTGAATAGATTCACGCATACCAGGTACGGATAACAGGTAAATGGTTTCCTGAATCGATGCCCAATCTTCAGCAGAAACCAAAACGGCTGAATTGCGCTTGCCAGTAATCACAATAGGCTCGTGACTGATGGCTGTTTGATCGATAATACGGTAAAGGTTTGAGCGTGCTTGGCTGGCAGTCAGTGCTTCCATGATATTTTCTCCATTAACTTGCTAGATCGTACGAAAAATCGTACTGAACATCAAGAGCATTTCAACTAATTGCACTTAACAGATAGAGGGCAAATGCCCTGTTTTCACCAAAATCACCGTAGGCTCGGTGACAAATGGATGATGCTGGCTTAAATGCGGACTTCGCATCCACGTATGCTTGGGATAGGCACCGTGCTCATCTTGAAAAACACCCGACAACACCAATATTTCCTCACCACCGTAATGACGATGCGGTTGAAAAACCTCATTGGCTGGCCATTTCACTAAAGCGGTATGCTCAGTTTCGAAACTGTGTAAAGGCATCACTTCCAAGCTACCATAACCCAGCAGCCAAGGTTGCTCGTTGGTGTTGATACGCACTCTTTGTCGATCCACGAACTATTGCTTTTTAGGCTGTAGTTGACAAAAAAGATCGGCGAGAGATTGCGAAATTGAAACAAACGGGGTGGGAAGGCATTTTCTGAATCGGTTATGGGTTAAAACAACCAAGGTAACAGCTTATGACTACGCTGTTGATAATCGGCATAGTCCGCAAATCGACAACCGAGCTGCTGACCAATCATCGACTGGCGCCCAGCTTCCGTTGCTGTCCAAGGGCGATTGTTCCAAGGCGGATTATGGCGGACATGCTGATTGTGACCGCAAGCTAACTCAGCGACCCAGTCACCCTCCTCGTCCAGATGGTAACCGACGATGGGTTGGTCAATAGCGGGGAATGCATAATTCATCACTGACATAGGTTAGACCCCACCACCCAGAGCTTTGAACACCGCCACTTCGGCGACTTTTTGTGCGCGAATAATGCTCACCAATTGCTGTTCGGCAGTCTGGTAATCACGTTGAGCGTCTAATACTTCAATATAACCCGCTAAACCACGCTGATAACGCAACTCAGCGACTCGCAGACGTTCTTTTTGACTGGTGAGTACCGCTTGTTGACTGACGATCTGCACATCATAACCCGTACGATTGACCAAAGCATCGGCGACTTCGCGGAAGGCATTTTGCAAGGTTTTTTCGTAATCAGCGACCGCAGACACCTGACGTGCGGCGGCAACATCTAAATTAGCTTGGGTGCGACCGACATTAAAAATGGGTAGCGTTATTTGGGGCACAAAGCTCCAACTTTCGCTGTTATTAGCGAATAGCCCGTTTAGCTCATTACTGGCCGTACCGTAATTAGCGGTTAGGCTAATACGGGGGAAGAAAGCCGCACGCGTCGCTTCGACATTGGCATTGGCCGCTTTCAAGCGTAGCTCTGCCGCTTGCACATCAGGGCGTTGTAATAAGCGTAACGAAGGCGTATCGGTACGCAAGGCACTGGTATCGGCTTGTTGACGGAGCGGTAAGGACTCAGGGAGTTTCAAGCTATTCATCGGCACACCCACCAACACCGACAAGCTATTTTGCACCAAACTGTGCTGACGTTTTAGTTCGGCTAAATCACGTACCAACCCATCGACGACTGCTTGCGCTTGCAAACGCTCGGCATCATTCGCCAATCCGACTTCAACGCGCTTTTCAACCAATGACAGCCATTCCGCTCGATTGTCTTTCATCGCAGATAGTAGTTTGGCTCGGTCCTCAAGCTCTAACAGTTGGTAATAATTGCTGGCGATATCACCGATCAGCGATAACTGCACCGCTTTCGCATTGGCTTCACTGGCTAAAAAAGTGGCTAGCGCCGCTTCGTTCAGACTGCTGATGCGACCCCACAAATCCAACTCGTAACTGGGCAAGCTAAAACCGACCTCGCCCTTAGTCAGGTCGAAGCGTTTACCCGAAGGAGAAACTGTTCCTGGTGTACTGCTACGCGTACCACCCACCACTAAATCGACACTGGGGAAACGGTCGGCACGAACAATGCCATATTGGGCACGGGTTTCGGTAATACGAGAAGCCGCCACACGCAGATCACGATTGTTGGTTAATGCCGACTGAATCAGGGCTTTGAGTTGCGGGTCGGGGAAAAACGACTGCCAATCGGGCAAGTTAACTTGCATCTTGTTGCTGGCTGGCACGACTGCCGCATCAACCTTGGCTGTTTCTACCGATTGCATGGGCGCACAACCCGATAAACCAGCGACTAATAAGCCACCTAATAATAGGGTTGAAAAGGATGAGCGCAAACCACAAAGCGAACCTATTTTTCCCGTTGGGTCAGTCAGCAAAGCTGACTGGGGCACCCATCGTGGAAAACCGAGGTGAGCGGGTGTGTTTGCTCCATCAACACAAGCGCGAATGAACGGCACATCAAACCCTAACTTAACCATGACTCAACTCCTTCTCATGATCTATCGGCTTACCACCAGGGAAGAGCTTACGAATGATGAGATATAACACAGGCACTAATAAAATCGCGAGGAAGGTCGCCGACAACATGCCACCCGCAACCCCCGTACCAATGGCGTTACGACTGGCAGCACCTGCCCCCGTTGATAGCGCCAGCGGTAATACGCCAGCAATAAAGGCAATCGACGTCATGATAATTGGGCGCAGACGCAAGCGTGCTGCCTCGACAATCGAAGTCACCAGCTCTTTACCTTCCAGTTCTAATTGTCGTGAAAACTCAACAATCAGAATGGCGTTTTTCGCAGCCAAGCCAATAATCACCACCATACCCACTTTGAAATAAATGTCATTCGGCATACCCACCCACATCACCGCGAGTACCTGACCAAACAAACCCAGCGGTACGACCAGCAAAATAGCAAATGGCACTGACCAACTTTCATACAAAGCGGCTAACACCAGAAACACCACCAAAATCGACAAGGTAAACAACAATCCCGCTTGCGAAGCCGACAAGCGCTCCTCGTAAGACGTACCCGACCAGTCAAAACCAATACCTGCTGGCAAATTCGCCGCCAAGCCTTGCATGGTCATCATCGCATCACCCGTGGTAAAACCCAGCGCGGGATTACCGGCAATTTTCATCGAAGGCACGCCGTTATAACGGTCTAACTTAGGCGCACCCACCACCCAACTGGGGGTAACAAACTCCGACAAAGGAATGAGTTCACCTTGACGATTTTTCACACGCAATGCCAAGATGGTATCGGGTGTTGCCAAGGTTTCGGCATTCACACGCATTTGCACACGCAATACACGGCCATCACGAATGAAGTCGTTGACATAAGCCGAGCCTAACCCCACTTGAAGTACGCTGTTGACCTCGCTAATATCAACACCCAAGGCTTGTGCCTTAACCCGATTAATGTCGAAGTAAAGCTGACTGGCAAACTCCTTACTTTCAGGACGCACGCCCGCCAATGCTGGATTTTGACTGGCCATAGCCAACACCATATTGCGCGCTTCGAGCAGTTTTTCACGCCCTGCCGCGCCAATATCCATTAAGCGGAAGTCAAAACCACCCACCGCCGCCAATTCGGGAATGGGTGGCGGGTTAATGGCGAACATCATCGCCGACTTAATTTTGAAAAACGCCATATTGGCACGCATGGCAATACTTTTCGCATCACTGCCTGCCGCCATACGCTCATCCCATTCCTTCAAGCGGACAAAAGCGATACCGGCATCCTGACCCTTACCCAAAAAGCTAAAGCCCGCTACCGCCACCACTTTCGACACTTCTGGTTGTGCCATATAGAACTTCTCTAACTCGGCCAAGACTTCCAGTGTGCGCTCTTGCGTTGCGCCCGAAGGCAGCTGAATCAGGTTAATTAAGTAACCCTGATCTTCCTCTGGCAAAAAACCGTTCGGCAATTTCAGGTACATAAAGGCTGTGACACCGACAATCACCGCGTAGATAATGCCCAAACGAATCGGACGCACTAAGAAAGCACCAATCCAGCGTGTATAACTGTTGGTAAAACTGGCAAACTTGTCGTTAAACCAACCTAAAAACCCTTTGTGGTGCTGCATATCCGACTGACGCAATAAGGTCGTCGTTAAGGCAGGCGTCAACGACAAGGCAAAGAAAGCCGAGAAAGCAATGGTAATGACCAAAGTCACGGAAAACTGACGATAAATCGCGCCCACCGAACCGGTAAAGAAGGCCATAGGCACAAACACTGCCATCAGCACCAAGGTAATACCGATAATGGCACCGAAAATCTGCTTCATCGCTTTTTGCGTTGCCGCCTTAGCATCTAAGCCTTCTTCAGTCATGATGCGTTCGACGTTTTCCACCACGACAATAGCATCATCGACCAGAATACCAATCGCCAAAATCATCGCAAACAGGGTGAGTACGTTAATGGAATAACCCATCACATACAATCCTAGCATGGTGCCCATCAGCGAAACGGGTACGACGATGGTCGGAATAATGGCGGCACGCAGGTTACCCATAAACAACCACATCACCAAGAACACCAACACAAAGGCTTCGAGCAGCGTTTTAATCACTTCTTCAATCGAAATTTGTACGAAACGCGAAGTGTCGTAAGGCACATCCCAGCTAATACCGACGGGAAAATTACCTTCCAACTCCGCCATACGCGCTTTCACCCGCTTCACGGTTTCCAAGGCATTATCGGTGGGTGCCAATTTGATACCGATACCCACAGCGGGCTTACCATTCAATTTCACATTACGCGAATAATCTTGCGCCCCTAGTTCAATGCTAGCAACATCTTTTAAGCGCACACTGGTGCCGTTAGCATCGGTACGCAAAATAACATTTTCAAATTCAGCTACGGTATTAATGCGCGAATTGGTCAAAATGGTGGCATTTAATTCCTGACCGGGAACCGAAGGCAATTGCCCCAATCCGCCCGTTGAGACCTGAATGTTTTGCGCACGCACCGCAGCCAAGGCATCACTGGGACTGAGGTTGTAACTGGCCAGCTTGAGCGGGTCTAACCAAACGCGCATCGAATAATCCGTACCAAACAACAGAGCCTCACCCACCCCCTGTACCCGACGCAAATTATCCAGAACTCGCGCCGAGGCAAAAGCACCCAAATCAATGGTGCTGTAACTGTTGTCAGGCGAGGTCAGCAACACGAACATCAGAAAGTTGCGACGTGATTTGGTCACCACAATCCCCGCTCGTTTTACCTCATCGGGGAGTCGAGCTTCGACCCGCTTGATGCGATTCTGCACCTCCATATTGGCAATATCCAAGTTGGTTCCCGTCTTGAATGTCAGCGTTAAGCTGGCTTCACCGGTAAACTCACTCGTCGATTCCATATAGAGCAGGTTTTCCAAGCCATTCATTTCCTGCTCAATCAGCGTGGTGACACTATCTTCCACCTGTTGCGCACTGGCACCGGGATAACTAATGACCACGTTCAGTGCAGGCGGTGCGACCTCGGGATATTGCGAAACGGGCAGTTTAGTCAAGGTCAACGCACCTGCCATCAAAATGGACAGCGCAATGACCCAAGCAAAAATAGGGCGTGTAATAAAAAATTGAGGTAGCATGGTTATTTGCCTCCAGCTGGTATATTCGCTGGCTGACTGCTGGCAGGCATCGCTGTAACACTGCTACCCTGGCGCGCCTTCTGCAAGCCATTGACGATGATTTGCTCATCACCCTGCAAGCCAGACAGCACCACCCACGCACCATTCATTAGTGCACCAGTTTTAATCGGACGTGGAGCGACCTTACCCTCAGTCGTTACCGTCATAACGATTTGTCCTTGCGGTGAAGCCTGTACCGCTTTTTGTGGCACGGTTAGGAAAGACTTGTCACCTGAAATGGGCAAGACCACCGACACAAACTGTCCTGGCAATAAACGACGCTCCGCGTTACTGAATTCAGCACGTAGCCCAACGCTACCTGTGCTGGCATCAACCGCTGGATCGGTAAACAAAAGTTTACCCAGCTGAGGATAAGACTCCTTATCCGTCAATTTGAGCTGAATCTTGCCCGCTTCTTGTCCTGCTTGAGCATCTACTGCCGAACGCAGTTGCGCGTATTGGGTACTGGATAAGGCAAAGTTCACCCAAATCGGATCCATCTGTTCAATCACCGCCAAGGGCGTGGCCGACCCCTTACCCACCAAAGCGCCTTCCGTTACCAAGGCACGACCAATGCGACCACTAATCGGCGCAGTCACCTTAGCATAACCTAAATCAATTTCGGCACGACTCAAGGCTGCTTTGGCCGCTTCAATATCGGCTTTAGCGCGCGCTAGGTTAGCATTAGCGGTATCTAAATCTTGTTGACTGGCCGCTTTTTGTGGCACAAGCGCTTTTAAGCGCTCACTGGTTTGCTCGGCGATACGCGCATCGGCCTGCGCTCGCATTAAACTGGCTTTTGCCGTTTGTACATTAGCTTGCAACACCTTAGGGTCGATTTGAAACAAAGACTCGCCTGCTTTAACCTCACCACCCTCTTTATATAGGCGTCGCTCAACAATACCCTCAACGCGCGCGCGCACTTCAGCACTGCGCACCGCTTGCAAACGTCCCGGCAATACCAAGGTTTCTTGTTGAATGAGGGTTTGCGGTGTCACCACCTCGACTTGAGCCGGCGGCATACCGCCCGCCGCTGCTTTCGTTGCTGGCTCTTCACTGCAACCGGTCAATAATAAGCCAATACTCATGCACACAGTCGCGGTTCTAAGTTGTATCACCATTTTGTAGTCCTTATCTTTATGTATTGCTAAGCTTAGCGCAGTCTTTTGTAGCGCTCCTAAATGCTTACGCAAACTTAGGGAGTTAAGCTTATTTTATCCCTGTATTTTACCCATAATTGCCCACTCCAGCAGTGCATCTACTTAAAAACACAAAATTTCCTTTAACTGTCACACAAGTGTGTCATAATTTGCACATTATTTTTGCACTCGCTTGTTTAAGGAAGTTTCCGCCATGCGCTTTCGTTTTCCTGTCGTCATTATTGACGAAGACTTTCGTTCTGAAAACACCTCTGGCTTAGGTATTCGCGCCCTTGCCGATGCCATTCAATCGGAAG
Organism: uncultured Francisella sp.; assembly: GCA_964646525.1. Classification (GTDB taxonomy): domain Bacteria; phylum Pseudomonadota; class Gammaproteobacteria; order Thiomicrospirales; family Thiomicrospiraceae. The sequence goes on from CAZYER010000043.1 coordinate 7,745, forward strand.
GTATGGAAGTGCTTGGTGTAACCAGCTATGGCGATCTGTCAACTTTTGCACAGCAACAAAGTCGTGCATCTGCCTTTATTCTCTCTATTGACGATGAAGAACTGGCTGCCGCTGCTGACGAAAGCAACGAAAAATACGAAGCCAAAGCCATTAGCGCCCTGCGCGCTTTTGTCGAAGAAATTCGTTGGCGTAACGCGGAAATTCCCATTTTCTTACATGGTGAAACACGCACCGCACGCCATATTCCTAACGATATTTTGCGTGAACTTAACGGCTTCATTCACATGTTTGAAGACACGCCCGAATTCGTTGCTCGCTATATTATTCGTGAGGCTAAAGCCTATTTAGATAGTCTGGCACCGCCTTTCTTCCGTGCCTTAACCCATTATGCTGCCGACGGTTCTTACTCATGGCATTGCCCAGGACACTCTGGCGGCGTGGCTTTCTTAAAATCACCTGTCGGTCAAATGTTCCACCAATTTTTTGGCGAAAATCTATTACGTGCCGACGTGTGTAATGCGGTTGATGAGTTGGGACAACTGCTTGACCATACGGGTCCCGTAGCGGCTTCGGAGCGCAACGCAGCCCGTATTTTTAATGCCGATCATTTGTTCTTTGTCACCAACGGTACTTCGACCTCGAATAAAATGGTCTGGCACTCTTGCGTTGCCGACAACGACATCGTATTAGTGGATCGTAACTGCCACAAATCGATTTTGCACGCCATTACCATGACAGGCGCAATTCCCGTATTTTTAACACCAACGCGTAACCATTACGGCATTATCGGCCCCATTCCGCTCAGCGAGTTTGAACCCGAAACCATTAAAGCGAAAATCGCCGCACACCCGATGGCCAGCAAACTGGGCACCAATCCGCGCATTCTAACCATTACCCAATCGACTTATGATGGTGTGTTATACAACACAGGCATGATTAAAGAACGCTTGGATGGTTGGGTCGACACCCTACACTTCGACGAAGCTTGGTTGCCCCATGCTACCTTCCACGATTTCTACAAAGGTATGCACGCTATTGCACGCGACGGTAAGCGTACCGATAAATCATTGGTATTCTCAACGCAATCAACGCATAAATTGCTGGCTGGCTTGTCGCAAGCGTCACAAATTTTGGTGCAAGATGCGCAAAGCAACAAGCTCGACTTGCATGTCTTCAACGAAGCTTACCTCATGCACAGCTCGACCAGTCCACAATATGCCATTATTGCCAGTTGCGACGTTGCTGCTGCTATGATGGAGCCACCAGGCGGCACGGCTCTAGTGGAAGAGTCGATTGCCGAATCCATTAATTTCCGTCATGCCATGGCGAAAGTCGATGAAGAATATGGCGACTCTTGGTGGTTCAAGGTCTGGGGGCCGGATGTTTCTAATCAAGAAGGCGCCAACGACCGCGACGCTTGGGTATTAAAGGCGAATGATCGCTGGCATGGCTTCGGCAACCTAGCCGACGGCTTCAATATGCTTGACCCAGTCAAAGCAACCATCATCACACCAGGTCTGGATGTGGATGGTGCTTTCAGTGAAGACATTGGTATTCCTGCCGCGATTGTTACCAAATACTTAGCCGAGCATGGTGTCATTGTTGAAAAATGTGGTCTTTACAGCTTCTTCATCATGTTCACCATAGGCATCACCAAAGGTCGTTGGAATACCTTAATGGCGGCATTACAACAATTCAAAGATGACTTTGATAAAAACCAACCGCTATGGCGTGTGTTGCCTGAGTTTGTCACCAAAAACCCACGCTATGAAAAAATTGGCCTGCGCGACCTGTGTCAGCAGTTCCATAGTTTCTATGCGCAACACGACATTGCTCATTTAACCACCGACATGTATTTATCGGAAATGGAAGCGGTGATGAAGCCCGCCGATGCCTTTGCCATGATGACCCATCGCAAAATTGAGCGTGTGGAAATTGACCAGCTCGAAGGTCGTATCACCGCCAGCTTGGTAACGCCTTACCCACCAGGTATTCCGTTACTCATTCCAGGCGAACGCTTTAATAAAACCATTGTTGATTATCTGAAATTCACCCGCGTGTTTAACGAACGCTTCCCTGGCTTTGAAACCGACGTGCATGGTCTGACCCTTGAAGAAATGGAAGACGGACGCAAGCGTTACTCTGTCGATTGTGTGCAAAACGAATAGTGACCTCATCCCACCCTTCTCCCAATGGGAGAAGGAGCACACATCTAAACAACTTACTTAGCCACTGCGTTCAAAATCGCTTGCATACTGGCAAAGACACTATCTTCGCTTCGACTCACGCCCAACACACGCTGATCGCCCAACTGACACTGCACATAAGCCATCGCTTGCGACTTGGTGCCCTGAGTTAAGGCGTGCTCTTGGTAGTCAATGACGCTAAGTGGCATTTCCAAAGCATTAATGAGGGCTTCTATCGCGCCGGCTCCTTGCCCACGCAACACTCTCCCATCATCCAAAGTAAAGGAAAGCACCTCCTGATGATCCAAACTGTCTAGCGTATAAGCGGTCATTATCCATCCTGGCACCGACTGTAAAAAGTGCTGTTCAAATAACTGCTTAATCTGCTCACTACGCACTTCGCTGGCTTGCGCTTCACTTAATTGTTGCACATACTGAGCCACCGCTGGCTGCAACCATTTCGGTAGCCGAATGCCATAGTCTCGCTCCAAGACAAAGGCGGTGCCACCCTTACCCGATTGACTATTCACTCGTACCACCGCCTCATAGCTACGACCAATATCTTTGGGATCAATCGGTAAATAAGCCACTTGCCAAGGCGCATCTGCTGGTTGCATCCGTAAACATTTGCCAATCGCATCCTGATGACTACCCGAAAAAGCCGTGTAAACCAACTCTCCCAACCAAGGATGACGCGGATGTAGCTCGATATTGGTACAGCTTTTCACTACCTGAATGACTTCATCCGGATTGCTTAAATCCAACTCAGGGTCAACGCCCTGACTATACAAGTTCATGGCTAGGGTAGTGATATCACAATTGCCCGTGCGCTCGCCATTACCCAACAACGTCCCTTCGACCCGTTGCGCCCCTGCCAACATTGCTAACTCAGCCTCTGCCACGGCACAACCACGATCATTATGCGTGTGCACACACAACACCACCGCGTCACGATAGGCTAATTGCGTGCTGATGTATTCCACCTGATCAGCAAAGACATTGGGCGTTGCGACTTGTACCGTCGAAGGCAGGTTAATAATGGCGGGCTTGTCGGCAGTGGGTTGCCACACATCCAGCACCGCATTACAGACCTCTAGCGCATAATCAGGTTCGGTTTGCGTGAAGCTTTCTGGCGAATATTGAAAACGCCATTGTGTCTGTGGATAGTCTTGTGCATAACGCTGTAATAATTGCGCCCCTTGCACAGCCAAGGCTTTCACTTGCGCCTTATCCATGCCAAACACCCAGTCACGTTGTGTAGGCGAGGTGGAGTTGTACACATGCACAATCGCTTGTTTCACGCCCGCTAAGGCTTCATAAGTACGGGCAATCAAGGGTTCACGCGCTTGCACCAACACCTGAATCGTCACATCTTCGGGAATTTTCTGGGCTTCGATGAGCCAACGCACAAAGTCAAAATCGGGTTGACTTGCCGCAGGAAAACCGACTTCAATTTCTTTAAAACCCAACTTAACCAATAGCTGCCACAGTTGCTTTTTCTGCTCAACCGTCATGGGTTCGGGCAAAGCTTGATTACCATCACGCAAATCGACACTGCACCAAGTCGGTGCTTGCGTTAACTGACGACTGGGCCATTGGCGATTTGCCAACACCACAGGAGAAATCGGGCGATATTTGTGTGCATTCAGTGCGGGCATGAAAGGACTCCTAAACAATGCCAATAACAATGACACTATGTTAACGTCAAACAAGGCGCACAATATTGCTTTTTATAGCGCAATAAACGACACTAACAGCATATTCTGTTAAAAATAGATAATTATGCACAATTTAGATAAATTTGATCTCGCCATATTGCATGAATTACAACGCAATGGTCGTCTCAGCAATCAAGAACTGGCCGAACGTATTGGGCTATCGCCTTCGCCTTGCTTACGTCGCGTTAAGGTCTTGGAAGACACTGGCGTCATTACTGGCTATCAAGCCTTGGTTGATCGAGAAAAGCTCGGCTTATCACTCATGGCGCTCATTCATATCTCGCTCGACAAACACACGCCCGAACGCTTCGAACATTTTGAAAATCACGTTAAAGTATTACCCGAAGTGCTGGAGTGTTTACTCATTACCGGCCACTCTGCCGACTACCAACTCAAGGTGGTGGTGAAAGACATGCACGCTTACCAAGAATTACTACTGCATCGCATCACCCGTATTCAGGGGGTAACAGGGGTGCACAGTAGTTTTGTATTAAGGCATTAGTATCCATCAGAATAAAAATGGTGCCATAATTAACCTGCTAGCACAGAAAGTTTGAAAGATGCCTGTCGAACAAAACAAAGAACAAAACATTGACAGCACGACTTCTCACCAATCATGAGTTAATTTAATGATAAATTAATAAGTTGATGATTGATTTTTTGTCCTATCAAGT
>CAZYER010000044.1:0-12134 GCA_964646525.1 uncultured Francisella sp.
GGCGTTTTCTCTAGCAATAAGGGGATGGTTAACAAACCAAATGAAGGGCTATTATAAAAGAATATGTGTTGAGTCAGTGAAAAGAGAAGGCATTCATGCGGCGAAAATGAAAAGAGCGACTGTGGTCGCTCTAGGGGGGAGAAAGGAGTTATTCCATTTCTAACTCGGCGAAAACGCGAGACGCATTCAGCCCTGCCAGTTCATTATAGGTGTAGAGCTTTTTGTAAGCACTTTGGTCAATTTTGCCCACGTCTGCCAGCGTGCCGCCTGCTTTGATCAGTTTACGCACTTCAGCATGTAAAAACTCTAAATAACCACGCGTGTACTTATCTACCGTGGCAAAGTCGGTAACTGTACCGTGACCTGGAACAATGATTTTATCCTTGGCAAAAGCAGCAAAGTCTTTCCATGTTTTTAACCAAGCGGTGGTGTTGGTGTCTTCAAAAATGGGTAGCATGCGTTGATGGAAAGCAATGTCACCTGCAATCAGTACCTTACGCTCTGGGATGTAAACCGAAATATCACCATGTGAGTGCGACGGTCCGAAATACATCAGTTTAGCGGTAATGCCACCTAAGTCAAGGGTCATTTCTTTGTCAAAGGTTTGGTCGATGGGCACTAATTCGGTTTTAGCGGCTTTTTCTTTGTTGTAAGCTTTCATTCTTGCCAGTGAGTTGGCTGCTGTTGCTTCCATTTCTTTCACAGTATCGACGTGAGCGATGATGGTTGCTCCTTGTTCTTTCCAGTAGTTGTTACCTAAAATGGCGTGACCTTGGCCATTTTCATCAACGACATAGAGCACTGGCTTGTTAGAAATCTTTTTGATTTCATCGTGCAGTGCTTTGGCTAATAAGTAAGACGAGCTGCCATTAACCACTAAAATGCCTTTTGCACCAATAACGAAAGACAGGTTATTGTTATGACCCGAATTGGCATAGGTATAGGGTTGTAAGGCACCAATCGCAGAATAGACATCTTTAGCAACTTTAATTGGTTTGTCGTAAAGCAAAGACGCAGGGTATTTATCGGCTGGATCGTCTTTCGCCATGATGGGGGCAAAGGCAACCGATAACATTAAGCCAGCGAGGGCAACAAGTTTCTTCATAAATTTCTCCGTTAGTTATTATGATTACTAACATTTGTTAGTTAGCAATCGTACGACTAATGGCAGCAAAAGAAAACAGGGTTAATTCCGCTTTTCTTGCTGAGCATCCGTTGTTGTTGGTTTAAGTGTATTCAGTGCTTGTACAAACCCTTCTACGCTGTTTTGTCCCAAAATGCTGCGAATATAGTAATCGCGTTGTGGGAAAGGCATACTAATGCCTGACTCGCGCAAGGCACTTTCAATTTCCCATAAATAAGCTGCTCTTAAGCCTTGACGCGATTCGGCACGACGAACCTCGATATCAACACCCTGACGAACCCAAACTAGGAGTTCAAATTCGAGTCCATTGTCCCCCATGCGCGTTATCCACACTTGTGGTTCATGGGTTTCGTCTTCTAATGTATAAGGTATGTTGCGAGCTGCTTGCATCACTAACCGCACGACAAGTTCTTTATCCGTGCCGTACTCGACACTAAAAGGAATACGAAGACGGCGGTCGTTGTCGGTCAGCGTCCAGTTCACCACCCGTCCCGAAATAAACTCGCTGTTGGGTACAACAATTTCCAAGTTGTCTGGTGTGCGAATGATGGTCGATCGCATATTAATTTGTGATACCGTGCCAGTCACACCTGATTGCAGTTCTAAAAAGTCGCCCACCTTGAGGGAACGCTCGAACATGATAATTAAGCCAGAGACAAAGTTATTGACGATGGATTGCAAACCAAAACCAATACCGACCGACAAGGCGCCGGCAATCCAAGCGACGTTAGAAAAGTCTAAACCGATGGATGATAAGGCCACCATAATACCGATGAGCATAATCAGGTAATGCAAAACCCGATTGAGCGTATAAATGGTGGAATCGGCAATTTTTTGGTTGCGCCCCGCTAAACGGGTGAGCACTTTACGAAGCCAGTAAGAAAACCACCAAATAATCATGATAATCAGCACGACACGAATGATGCCAGCGGTGGTGACAGGCGTTTCTCCCATTTTGAACAGACTGGTATTGAGCCAACCGATCGTGGTTTGCCAGGCTTCTTGGGCGGTGGCAGTTAAATCATTCCATGAGCCTTTGAATTGACCATCATCTTGGCGAAGTTGAGATTTGAGCAAAGCCAATAGCGTCGAGTTATCGGCTAATTGTTGGTTAATGGTTTGTTGTTTACTGGCAAGTAGCGTGGACTGTTCCAGTAGTTGTTGATAGATGCGTTTTGCCGCGTAGGTATCACGCGAGATTGAACCATTTTCCGATATGGTAATGGCAGCTTGTGTCTGTTCGCGATAGCGTTGAATCAGTTGTCTTTGATGATTGTGTTGTTGGTTAAACGCTTCTATTCGCGTTGTTTGTTCGCCTAGCAGTTGGCGTTGCGCATCACTCCAGTCTAGCGAGTTCTGTTGTTTTCTCTGTACATAGGTTTCGCTCAGTCGATTCCAACCCAATTTGCTTTCTGCAAGTAATAGACTTTGTTGCGCTTCTAGTACGGCATATTTAGTTTGTAGCTGTTTGGCATGGGTTAGCTCATCATCTCCAATAATGGTGGGCAGTACGGCTTCTAGATTACGCAGCTTATCCGTGTTCTGCTCAATGGACTTCTCGAGTTGCTCGGCTTCTCTTTGTAGGTTTTTGATGTCTTTTTCGGTGGTTTTTAGGTTGCTTTGTATGTGCTTAAAGTGTCGTTCGATCGCTTCAGCACGTTGTTTGATGATCAGCAATTGGGCTTTTTCTAAACGGATGCTTTCCTGAGAAATTAGCCAAGTAAGTCGTTTTTCAATCAGTGAGAGCGTTTTTTTAATACTGGGGTTGGTTTGGCTCAAATAATCAGCCGTCAAATTGTCAACTTGTCGCATCAGCAGTTTTTGTCCAGCTTCTTTTCGAGTCAGCTCGGCACTGCTTTCATGAGCACTCGTTTGCGCTGCTTGATTCTTACGCAAGGCTTCCAACCAATCCTGCCAGCTAAAGTTGTCCTGAACTGGCAAATTCATTTCTGATGAGGTGGCGGTCGGTTGTTCTTGTAGTTGTTTCAGTGTATTAAGCATGCGCTTAATCGACTGAATGGACTCCTCAATCGCATCTTGCTGTTCAGGTGGCGTTGTTAACCAAGTCTGGTTGAGTTGTACAATCAACTTGTCACTGGCCGCTTCTCGCAGTTTGTTGTCGGCAAAGGGTTTCCACCAATCGGCATTCAATTCATTCAGGTTGAGTTGATTGAGTGCCACTTCGGTTGTATTGACCTTGTTGGGCGTGCCGATGACCAAAGGGTTATTGGCCTGCGCGACGGTCGATAAGCCGATAACACCAATGAGTGTAATGAGTGACCACCAAGATGACATATGTTAACCTTAAGTGTTGTATTAATGAGGCTTTATTTTAACAGGCTTTGCATATCGTGCAATAATACGCTTCATAGTAAATGATAATGATTGACAATTAATTAGTGTACAGTTTATCATTAACCAACAGTAATGATAGATAGTACAAACAGTAGCCAGGACGTGTGTCGGTAGCCAAGTTTGTCGTGCTTTTCAAGTTAAGGAGTGAACAAGTGAAAAAGCAGTCAACTTTGGTGAAATCTGACACCCCCCTATTGCCCTTGGGCGCGATGATGTGTGGTATTGCAGTCATAACACCAGTCATGTCGGTTCAAGCAGCAGAAGCCGATCAAAAACTGAAAACAGTTGTCGTTAAAGATGCGCAAGAAAAAGATCCCCTCAATCTGAATGAAAATAATGGTTATCAGGGAACTAAAACCCGTATCGGTAAAACAGCGCAAGACCCACACGACATTCCGCAAGGTGTCACTGTTCTTACGCGCGAACTATTGAATGACCAGCAAGCCAGTTCATTAAAAGATGCGTTGCGCAATGTGTCAGGGCTAACGTTCAATGCCGCTGAGGGTGGTCGTGCAGGTGATAATATCAATCTGCGCGGTTTCTATTCTTTTGGTGATTTGTACCTAGACGGTATTCGTGATACCGCGCAATATAACCGCGAAATCTTTGCCTTTGAGCAAGTCGAAGTCTTGCGTGGCGCAGGTTCGATGCTGTTTGGTCGTGGTCAAGCTGGCGGCGTGATTAATATGGTTAGTAAAACGCCCAAATTAAAAGATGCAAACCGTGTTACCGCCAGTGTGGGTAGCAATGGCTATCAGCAAGCTACAGGCGATTTTAATAAGAAAATTGGTGACACCACCGCGATTCGTGTCAATGTGATGAAACGTGGAGAGGGCAGTTTCCGTCAAAACGTCGAAACGGGAGCACAACCCACGATCGAACGTGAAGGTATTGCACCCAGTATCAGTTTTGGCTTGGGCACGAATAATCAGTTTACGTTGAGCCACTATTATGTCAAAACAGACGACAACCCTGACTTTGGTATTAGCTTTCGTAATAAATTACCTATCGATGAAAATATAGGTAAATTTGCAGGTAATAAGAATACTTTTGATCGAAGTGAAACCCATATCAGTACGCTGAATCATTTGTATCGTTTTTCTAATAATACCGAAGTGAACACTAAATTGCGGAGTTCGCATATTAAACGTGACTACATTGCGGGTAAACCGAATGTTGCAGGTTTGACCTTTAATAGTGCCCCCGTTAATCGCTCTATTGATGTGAATAATTTGGCAATTCAGTCAGATATTAGCCATAAAACGACTTTGGCAGGCATGAAGCATGAAATGCTGGCAGGTGTTGAGTATCTCAACGAAGATGGCTGGCGCAGTTCGATGCGTAACCTTGCACCAGCAGGATCTCCTGCCTCAGCTGGTATTTATGTGCCAGGCATTTATAATACAGCAGCGCCAATTACTTACAAGGGTGATACTTATTCAGTTTTTGTACAAGACCAAGTCGAGTTTGTTAAAGACTGGAAGTTCTTACTGGGTGTTCGTCATGATGACATGAAGGCTAAGTATTCCAATGTGCCGAATTTGAATTACTCAACGCAAAGCTATCGCACGGGTCTGTCTTGGCAACCGCAAGATTGGGCGCACTATTACCTAGCGTGGAGTGATTCGGTTAGCCCGACGGCTGATTTGAACCAAACTTCGGGTGGTTTTTATCCACCAGAGCGTAGTCAAGTGACGGAGCTGGGCGCGAAATGGTTGTTTATGGAGGGTGATTTAGCCTTGCGTACAGCAATTTTCCGTGCCGACAAACAATATGAGCGTAATACGGATTTAGAGTCGAGTGCGGGCATTTTGACCAATAAACGTCGTACCGATGGTATTGAGTTTGAAGTAGCAGGTAGAATTACGCCGAAATGGAATATGTTCGCTGGTATTTCGTTGATGGATCCGCGTATCACCGAAGTGGCACAAAATCGAGCGGCGAATGGCACGATTACCAATGCCGATCCGCGCTTAAAGGGACAAATCACGCGTAATACACCCACTTATACTTACAACATGTGGACAACCTACGCCTTTATGCCGAAATGGAAAGCAGGTGTTGGTTTTGATGCGAAGAGCGAGCGTTATGCTTATGTTCCTAGCGCAGCCAATGCCAGCGGTAGCTTCACTAATGGTGTTTTTGATCCGAACAAAGCGCCCGCCTATGTGCGTTGGGATGGTATGTTGTCTTATGAAGAAAAAAATTATGCGGTACGTTTGAATGTGTATAACCTCACCAATACCGACTGGTATGAAAGTGTTTACGATAATGGCGGTTTTGTTGTTCCTGGTATGAAGCAAACGGCCGTGTTAACCACCGAACTGAAATTCTAATTCTTAATAGCCCTTTGTGACCGCCCAAGTAATGACTTAGGCGGTCATTTTTTATGGTCATCTGTTTTCGCGTAGAATGAATGACCATAAACCTTGATTTAGGAGTCTTTGCCATGATGATACATGTTCCTGAAGTGCTAACCAGCGAAGAGCTGGCGCAGTGTCGAGCCATTTTGGAAGCTTCTAATTGGCTGGATGGTCGTGATACGGCTGGTTCGCAAGCCGCCTTGGTGAAGCGCAATTTGCAGCTTCCAGAACAAAGTGATGCTAGCCAAGCATTGCAGACAATTGTGTTGGGCGCACTTAACCGCAATGCCTTATTTTTCACCGCCGCCTTGCCGAAAAAGATTTTACCGCCTTATTTCAACTGCTACACGGGTGAAATGAATACCTTTGGTAATCATGTTGACGGCTCGATTCGTACCGTGCCTGGCACTATGCAGCGCGTGCGTTCAGATGTTTCTTGCACGCTGTTTTTTTCCGATCCTGACGATTACGAAGGCGGTGAACTGGTGGTTGAAGATACTTTTGGTAGTCATGGTGTCAAATTGCCAGCGGGCGATATGATTTTGTATCCGTCATCGAGTGTTCACCGTGTCGAGCCAGTCACACAAGGAGCGCGTGTCGCTTCTTTTTTCTGGACGGAAAGCATGGTGCGTGAAGATGAGCGTCGTCGTTTATTGTTCGATTTAGATATGAATATTTTGGCGTTGCGTCAGCAAATTGGCGATACGCCTGAAGTGGTGAAAATGACCAGCACCTATCATAACTTACTGCGTATGTGGGCTGAAACCTGATGTTGTCGCTGGATGCCTTTCAACAACAAGCAAAAGCAAGACTCTCAGCTCAGGCTTGGGCGTATTTGCAAGATACAGCTGGGCGGGGTTTGACCGCCCAAGCTAACCGAGAGGCTTTCGATGCCATGCGTCTCGTGCCGAAAGTGTTGGCAGATATGCGCCAAGCATCAACCTCGGTAACGTTATTTGGGCAGAAGTTTGATCATCCCTTTTTGTTAGCGCCGATTGCTTATCAGCGCTTATTTCATACTGACGGTGAGCAGGGCAGTGCTGCTGCCGCCGATGCACAGGGTGGCGGTATGTTGGTGAGTAGTCTCGCCAGTCAATCTTTAGAAGCCATTGCGTCGGCGAGTGAGCGTCCTTTATGGTTTCAGCTGTATTGGCAAGGGAATCGGGAGCGCACACTGCGCTTGCTCAAGCGTGCCGAATCAGCGGGTTATGCGGTGATTGTGGTAACGGTCGATGCGCCTGTGAAACAAGCGGTGTGTGAGTTGCCCGCTGATATTTGGGCGGTAAACTGTGAACAACCGCTTAGGTCGAACCCTGTTGGTTCGGGAGAAAGTGCGGTGTTTCACGGATGGATGTCGCAAGCACCGACGTGGCAAGATATGCTCTGGTTGCGTCAACAAACCCAATTGCCTTTATTAATAAAAGGCATCTTACACCCCGAAGATGCTGAACAAGCAATTGCTTTAGCATTCGATGGCATCATCGTTTCAAATCATGGCGGTCGGGTATTAGATAGCGTGGTCAGCAGTGTCGATGCCTTACAAGCCGTGATTGCTCAGGTAAAGGGTCGAGTACCCGTGCTGTTGGATAGTGGTATTCGTTCTGGGTTAGATGCTTACAAGGCTTTATCAATAGGGGCGAGCGCGGTGTGTATTGGTCGCCCTTATATTTATGGGTTAGCGGCCAATGGTGCGATGGGGGTGGCGCAATTGATTCGCCTGTTAAGAGATGAATTAGAAATGACGATGGCTTTGATGGGTTCTTCTGCGTTGCTCAAGGAGTAATGGTCCATACTCGACTAACGCCTCGACCGCGTTGATCTGAAGCCGCTTCTAGCCCCTGTTGTGGATGTTGATAAATCCACTGCACATCACCATGAAACTGGCGCTTTTTAAGCTGATAACCCATTAATTCCAAGCTGGATTGCGTTTCCTCATTCATACTGGGATGAAAGCCAATTTCATCTTTCGGCCAAAGTTGGTGGTGCATACGTGGTGCGTCCACAGCAGCTTGCGCCGACATGCCCCACACCAAGCTATTCAACAAGGTTTGAAACACACTGGTGATGATGGTCGAACCACCAGGCGTGCCCACCACACCAACGAGCTGTTGATCTTTCACTAACAGTGTGGGTGTCATTGAAGATAGCATACGTTTACCTGGCGCAATGGCATTCGCCTCACCACCAATCACACCAAAGACATTCGGCACACCTGGTTTGGCGGAAAAATCATCCATTTCATTATTCAGTAAAAAGCCTGCGCCTTCCACCACCACGCCATTGCCAAAGGGCATGTTTAAGGTGGTGGTATTAGAGACCGCATTACCTTGTCCATCGATGATAGAAAAATGGGTGGTTTGTTCACTTTCCACAAAGCCAGCTTTGATGGATTCTGTTGCTGAAATGCGATCACGCTTCACTGCATTTGCACGCGTCATTAAATAAGCAGTGTCGAGCAGTTTTTGCACAGGAACGGGGTGAAAATCAGGATCACCTAAATGATGGGCGCGGTCAGCATAAACGGGTTTCATGTATTCGGCTAATAGGTGCCAATAGTCAGCCGAGCCGTAGGCAGCGCCCGTAAAATCTGGTGCATGATGCGCTTGTATCGCCAGCAGTTGTAGCAAGGCAATACCGCCAGAGCTGGGTGGCGGAGCCGTAATGACCTGATGACCACGCCATTCACCTACCAAGGGCGCTCGCCAGCGCGGACGATAATTGGCTAAATCCTCAGCAGAAAACCAAGAGCCCACCTGCGCTAATAGATAGCCAGCGGTTTGTCCACGGTAAAAATCATCCGCCCCTAATTTCGCTATGCGGGTTAATGTTCTAGCCAATTCGGGTTGTTTAATTACTTTGCCTGCTTCTAGTCCGCCAAAATAGTTGGCGAAGTTAACCTGTGTCGCTTTATCCCCCAGCCAGCCTTGATACCAGCTAGCTAAGTCCGCCAAGTCTTGCGGAACTTCAAAGCCCTGTTCTGCCAAAGTAATGGCTGGCTTCATGAGCTCTGCCCAAGGCAGACGCCCAAAGCGTTGATGCGCCTCCCATAAGCCAGCCACCGTACCCGGAACCCCTGCGGCTTGAACGCCAATTAAAGATTGTCGTGGTATGACTTCGCCTTGCTCATTCAAATAGACATCTCGATGCGCTTTTGACGGTGCAGTTTCACGATAATCGAGAAAATAATCTTGTTGCTGATGGCGTACCAGCATAAATCCACCGCCACCCAAATTACCTGCTTCAGGGTAGGTAACGGCTAACACCATCGAGGCTGCAACCGCGGCATCTACGGCATTACCGCCTTTATCCAATATTTGTTGAGCCACTTGTGCCGAAAAACGATCAGGCATTGCCACCGCTGCTTGTCCGGCATAGCCATGACTCACAAACACCAACCATGCCGAAAGGATGATCCAAAGTCGCATTTCGTTCCCCTGTTTTAGTGGCTCACTTTGAGAGACTTAAATTGCACAACAAATGAATGGCAGGTTTAGGCAAACCCCTGCTGCCGCCAAGCTTCGTACACCACCACCGCCACCGCATTGGATAAGTTTAAGCTACGACAACCCGCACGCATGGGAATGGTAATGCGCTGGTTTTCAGGCAAACTCATGCGTACCGCCTCGGGCAAGCCACGCGATTCAGGACCAAACATTAAAGCATCGCCATCTTCAAACACGACTTGATCGTAACGGTTGGTGCTTTTGGTCGTTAAGGCAAAAACACGTTTCGGTTGTAGGCTGGCTAAGCAGGCTTCTAAATTTTTATGTACTTGAACATGCGTCAATTCGGTATAATCCATACCTGCACGACGTAACTGTTTTTCATCTAGGGTAAAGCCCATTGGTTCAATTAAGTGTAGGCTAGCGCCCGCATTGGCGGCCAATCGAATGATATTACCTGTGTTGGGTGGAATTTCAGGTTCGTAAAGAATAATCGCAATATTCATCTAAAGGATGCTCTCTTGTCTCTTAATACTAAGGCGTTTGGACTCGATTTTATCACACCCCTGTGTTTGCTTTCAGGGAATGCCGGTTACGGTACGGAATATCTTAAAGTATCAGGCTTCAACTACGATGCTGTTGGTGCGGTTTTTCTGAAAGGAACAACAGAAGCCGAACGCTACGGCAATCCAGCCGAGCGTGTAACTGAAACCCCCTACGGACTTATGAATGCCATCGGTTTGCAAAACCCAGGCGCCGCCACGGTGATTAGCGAGTTGCTGCCTAAACTGAGTTGGGAGGGTAAGCCGCATTTTATTCCGAATATTTCGGGCTTTTCCATTGATGAATACGCTAGCCTAGCACGAGCCTTCGATCAAACGCCTGTACCAGCCATTGAAATTAATATTTCGTGCCCGAATGTGAAAAAAGGGGGCGCAGCCTTTGGTAATGACCCCGACTTATCGGCGAAAGTAGTGGAAGCGTGCCGTGCCGTGACCAGCAAGCCACTGATTGTTAAGTTATCGCCCAATCAAACCGATATTGCCGAGGGGGCGCGTCGTTGTATTGACGCTGGTGCTAATGCTTTGTCCGCCATTAATACTGTCAGTGCGATGGCGATTGACATTCATACCCGCATGCCGCGTTTAGGTAATAATCAAGGCGGCTTGTCTGGTCCTGCCATTAAACCGATTGCTTTGTTAGCGGTGCATAAAATTTATCAAGTCGCGAAACCGCATAATATTCCCATTATCGGGCAGGGCGGAATTACCAATAGCGATGATGCCATTGAGTTTATGCTCGCTGGCGCAACGCTCGTTGGTATGGGCACAGCACTAGCCAAAGACCCGCTTATTGCCAACAAGATTATTAAAGGCATGCAACAGTATATGAGTCGCTACGGCTTTACCCATGTGTCTCAACTGACGGGTGCGCTGGAGTTACACGACAATAGTGCGGGTTGCACACCAGCTAGTTGCCTTAAATAATCATCACTTTTACTATTCATTCACGTTATTAAAGATTGCTACTATGACTGACCAACAAATTGCTCAAACACTGGCTATTATTAAACGCGGTGCCGCAGAACTATTAATCGAAGACGAACTGATTAAAAAGTTAAAAAAGGGTAAGCCCTTACGTGTTAAAGCGGGTTTCGACCCAACTGCTCCTGATTTGCACCTAGGTCACACCGTTCTCATTAATAAGCTACGTCAACTGCAAGACTTGGGACACCATATTCTGTTTCTGATTGGGGATTTCACCGCCATGATTGGTGACCCAACGGGTAAAAATGTCACACGCAAGCCTTTAGATGCTGAAGCAGTGAAGGTGAATGCCAAAAGCTACACAGAACAAGTGTTCAAAATTCTTGATCCCGCTAAAACAGAAGTCGTGTTTAATGGTTCTTGGATGAACCAATTAAATGGGGTTGATATGATTCGACTCGCGGCTAAATCTACGGTAGCTCGCATGTTAGAGCGTGATGACTTTACCAAGCGTTATCACAATCAACAACCCATCGCTATTCACGAGTTTTTATATCCTTTATTACAGGGTCATGACTCGGTAGTGTTGAAGGCAGACTTGGAATTGGGCGGAACGGATCAGAAGTTCAACTTATTAATGGGACGTGAGTTACAAAAAGACGCAGGACAAGAGCCACAATGTGTCTTAATGATGCCCATTCTAGAAGGATTAGACGGCGTACAGAAAATGTCTAAATCCTTAGGTAACTATATTGGTATCAGCGATGCACCCGACGATATGTTTGGTAAAGTCATGTCCATTTCCGATGACCTGATGTGGCGCTACTACGAGTTGCTCAGTTTTGAAAGCCTAGAAAGTATTGCTGCTATGAAGGCAGAAGTGCAGGCAGGTGCTAATCCGCGTAATATTAAGGTGAAGCTTGCACAGGAATTGGTTGGTCGTTTTCATGGCAAACAAGCTGCTATAGATGTATTAGCCAATTTTGAAGCCCGTTTTAAGAATAAAGAGTTGCCGACGGATTTGGAGCCATTTATTGTTGAAGGGGAGATGACCGTAGCGCAGGCTATGAAAGCCGCTGGTGCAGCAGCCAGTTCTTCCGATGTGGTGCGTGCCGCCAAACAAGGTGGCTTAAAGCGCAATGGCGAAAAAATGGATAATCCGAACCAACTCATTCCAGTTGGTGAAGATGCCGTTTATCAAGTTGGTAAGCGGAACTTCGCTCGATTAGTGCGTTCAGTGTGATTTAAACCACTATTTGTAGTGGTATGATCAGTAAATTTAATAAAAGTGTAAAAAACGCTTGCCAAAAGTCAGCCGAAGTCCCATAATTCACCTTCTCGA
>CAZYER010000045.1:0-11800 GCA_964646525.1 uncultured Francisella sp.
CTATGTGAATTTAATTAATAAAACAGTTCAGCACTATTTGTTAGCTTCATTATTACCGAAGACTACAGAAAAAAAAGCCCTCAACAGCAAGTTTGAGGGCTTTTTGAGTAAATTTCATGATGATTAATTCATAAACTTCATGATTGCCATAACAATACCTGCAAAAGCAAAAGTCTGTATCATCATTGCTTTGTATAACTCTGATTTGAATTCCAAAATATCGCCCTTAGTAGCATATTCTCCAGCACTATGAATTTGCTCTGCAGCTTTTGCCTGCGCTTTAGTTAAAGCTGCAGCCTGTTTTTCATCAAAACCCGCCTCTCGCAATGTATTGTTAAATTCAAAAGTGTCAAAAGTTACAGTGCTCATGTCAATAACTCCGTTTCAAATAGGCATATGTTAGATTTTAGCAGAATCAGAGTCTTACTTCACCAACACTTCAATTTTAGCTTTATCTTTAATGCTCTTACCCACCGCTTCAAGCTCTGCATCAGCAAAAACTTGCACTGCTGCACCCTTTAAGTCATCTGCAACTTTCACTAATTTCGTTTCATCGGTACGTACCGCAGAAACACGAATGAGTACCGTATCTCCTGTTGATAATTGATGTGATACCCATGAAATTTGATCTTTAGCAGGTTTCGGTGCTTTAAACCCAGCTGAAAGAATTTCAGGCAACACTTGATCAAAGTTACGCGTCATCCATTGACTCGCCTTCCACTCAATACCTTCTTTAACCAGTGCTTCAGGCGCTTTGGTCGATGCTTTCGCCTCAGACAACACTGTTTTCGCCAATTCAGCCGCTTGAGCAAAAGCAGCCTGACGTTGCAACAGAGAGCGAATTTCATCACTGACTTCCGCTAAAGGCCTATCACGACTTTCTTGATATTGATTGACACGAACGACCAATGAATCGCCCATCTGCACATCAACCACGGCACTATTCAATTTATCTTTCACAACCTTAGATGAAAAACTAGCCTCAATCACTTGCGGTGCGGCAAACACGCCTTCTCCACCTTCAGCCGTCATCAAAGGACTGGTTTGAATGGTTAAACCTAACTTTTCCGCTGCTGGCTTCAGGCTATCATCTTGTTCAAAGGTCAGGGTTTTTAACTGTTCTAATTTAGCATTGTACTGCTTCAACGCAAGCTCATATTTTAACTCTTGCGCGAGCAGTTCTTTGACCTCAACAAAGCTTGGCGTCTTAGCTGCTTCTACTGCTACTAACTGTAACAAATGATAACCGTAGCTGGTTTTCACCACTTCAGACAAATCACCTGCTTTGGTTAAGGCAAAAGCGGCTGCTTCGAATTCAGGCACCATGTCACCACGTTGGAAAAAGCCCAACTCTCCACCACGATCGGCACTACCCGGATCCTCCGAATGAGCTTTAGCTAACTCAGCAAAATCAGCACCCTGTTTAATTTCTGCTAACAAGCCTTCGATCTTCGTTTTGGCTTGTTCACTCGCCTTAGCATCCGCTTCTTGAGGCGACATAATTAACATATGACGCACATTACGCTTTTCAGGCAGTTGAATTTTTTCTGGATGATCTTTGTAGTAAGTTTGCAGCTGTTCGTCCGTTACCTTAATAGATTTGGCCAAATCCTCTACCGACAAACGCACATAATCAACGCTCACTTGTTCTGGTGCTTTGAAACGGGCTAGATTTTGTTCATAGTAGCTTTTGATTTCTGCTTCACTCACTGACACCTTACTTAAAAAGGGGCGATGATCAATGCGTAAATAACCAATTTCACGCTCCTGACTCTCCAACCCTGCCAAAGCTTTCAACTCACTCGACCCAATCACTTCAGAAGTCGTTACCATTCCTTCTAATTGATTACGCAACATAAACTGACGTTGCGCCTGTTCAAAACGCTCTTTGGTAAAGCCATTGTTTTTCAACACTTCATCGTAACGCTGTACCGAAAAAACACCTTTATCTTGGAACATTTGTTGCGATTGAATCACTTGAGCTAACAATTGATCACTCATGCCGAAACCCTCTTTCTGCATTTGTTGATCAATCGCACTGCGTTGAATCAGATCATCTAATACCTGTTGACGCAACTTATCTTCTTGCACCAGGCTGGTGTACATATCGCCAAAACTTTCTTGGTACTGACGTTTGACGTTTTCTAATGCACGTGCAAACTCATTGGCTTGAATGGGTTCACCATTAACCTTAGCCGCCACTTCAATACGGTCGCCACTGGTAAACTGGTCCAACCCAAACAAAGCAAAAGGAATAATGATGATCACCACGATCACCCAAGCAACCACGCCTTTCGAGCGTTCACGAATAAAAGATAACATCAATGACTTCCAAGTTAAACCGTAAAGGGATCACGCATGATCAATGTTTCAACACGATCAGGTCCAGTCGACACCATATCGACAGGCACATTGATCATTTTTTCGAGGTAACGAATGTAAGCTTTTGCATTTTCAGGCAAATCATTCCATTGTTGAACCCCAAGCGTTGACGTTTGCCAACCTGCTAAACGCTCATAAATAGGTGTACAATGATGATAATCCTCAGCAGACAATGGCGGCATTTCAATGCGCTGACCATCCAATTCGTAAGCTACGCAAACATCAATGTATTCCAACTCATCCAAAACATCCAGTTTGGTTAAGCAGATACCCGTCAATGAGTTGATTTGGGCAGAGCGACGTAACGCAACTGCATCAAACCATCCACAACGACGTTGACGACCCGTAGTAGCACCAAACTCACGACCCACAGTACCTAAATGTTTACCAATAGGATCTCCTTGGTCTTGCGCAGCATCATAATTCAATTCAGTTGGGAAAGGACCGCCACCGACACGTGTTGCGTAAGCCTTAGTAATACCTAATACATAATCTAAGTCGCAAGGGCCAATACCCGTACCCGTTGCTGCACCACCCGCCGTGGTATTCGATGAGGTGACATAAGGATAGGTACCCTGATCAATATCGAGCAAAGTACCTTGTGCGCCTTCAAACAGAACACTATGACCTGCTTGATTGAGCTCGGTTATTAACTGAGGAATATCAGCCAACATCGGCAACAGTCGTTCGCGATAGATCTTACATTTTTCAAGCTGTGCTTCCACATCTACCGCTGGCTGTTTGAAATAAGAAGTCAGTGTAAAATTGTGATAATCCATCACTTCGCGCAACTTACGTTCAAAGGCTTCAAAATCGATCAGATCACCAACACGTAATCCTCGACGTGCTGCCTTATCTTCATAGGCTGGACCAATACCACGACCTGTGGTACCAATGGCTTGGGCGCCGCGTGCAACTTCACGCGCTTTATCTAAAGCAACGTGATAGTCCAGAATTAACGGACAAGCTTTACTCACTTTCATGCGTGAAGCAACTGTTACGCCAGCCGCTTCTAAATTATCCATTTCTTTAATCAGAGCATCTGGTGCTAGCACAACGCCATTACCAATTAAGCACAAAACTTCGTCACGCAAAATCCCCGAAGGAATCAAGTGGAGTACTGTTTTTTTGCCTTCAATTACCAAGGTATGACCCGCATTGTGCCCACCCTGAAAACGAACGACTGCAGCAACGCGATCTGTTAATAAATCGACAATTTTGCCCTTGCCTTCATCACCCCATTGCGTGCCAACCACGACTAAGTTCTTTTTTGCCATTATATTCAATGCCATTAATTGTATTAAGTTAGGTTAGATTCTATTCTGCCGTTCACTGCCCATCACAACTGGGTTAACGCACTGCCCACTGCTCATTTTCTTTGACCAGCTCCATATCACACTCTTGTTTTTGGCTAACCCAGTCTACATCGGGAAAACCAATGACAACACTATGCCCTTCGTGACGCAACTGGTGAATCAGTGCCACCAATTTCAAATCTGCCACGGCTGGAGCCAAAATACGCTTACGTTTCTTGGGATGTACGGGTAAAGGTAAATCCATTAATTGACGCAAATCTAAACTGAAACCTGTTGCCGGACGCGCCACACCAAAATCAGCGCCCGAATCATCGTATCGACCACCTGATGCAATCATGCGTTGGCGACTAGGCTCGATCACACCGAACACGATACCAGTATGATATTTAAAACCACGCAAATCAGTTAAATCCAGATGAATAGCCAAATCTTCATGCGTCATCTTTATATGTTGTACAACTTGTTTTAAACGTGCCAAGCTGGCATCCATGGTTTTATCCAAACGAGCCAACGCCTTATCAGCATCAAGTAATACCTGTTGCGCATCTCCACAAAGTTTAGGCAAAACCATCAACGCATCTTTTAAATGAGACTGGCTGATCGACAATTCACCACACCAGCCCGCCCATTCAGGTAAGGATTTACGTTGTAAGATCGCTTGCGCCTGTGCATCTTGCTCTGCACTCAATCCCAACAAATTCGACAGCGCGCGATAAATAGCCACATGCCCCAAAGCTAGCGTTAAATGAGACAAACCTATGCGATGACAAGTTGATAACATCAACTCCATCACTTCAATATCACTTTGCACACCCGCATGACCAAACAATTCAGCACCAACTTGAATCGGACTACGTGAACTACTCACCGCATTGGGACGAGCACGTAACACTTCTCCAGCATAACATAGACGAGAAGGCAACTTGGTATGTAAACGATGCGCATCAATACGCGCTACTTGCGGTGTCATATCAGCACGCACACCCATCATTTTACCCGAAACTTGATCGACTAATTGACAGGTGTCTAGCTGCAAATCAACCGCTTTACCAGTTAATAAAGACTGAGTAAACTCAACCATCGGCGTCATAACCAAATCGTAACCCCAACGTGAAAACTCATCTAAGAGTTCACGACGCCAAAACTCAATTTGCTCTGCTTCTTTAGGAAGAATGTCTTCAATCCCATCTGGCACTAACCAGCGCCCCATTTCCATCGACATACTCATTGCCTATTTATCTATTGCCATTTAAACACATATCTGCTGAATGTTCACAGCAAGCGTTGCTAAATTTTACTTGCCCGAAGGTTGACGTAAAAAACGTAAAAACTCGGCATCACTATCCAAAATCAACACATCTCGCTTGTCTTTAAAGGCTTCACGATAGACGGATAATGAACGATAAAATGCAAAGAAATCGGCATTTTTGCTATGCGCTGCCGCATAAATATCGGTTGCTTTAGCATCCCCGTCACCTCGTAACGCCTCTGCTTCCTTATAAGCCTCGGCCAATAGTACCGTACGCTGACGATCGGCATCAGCACGAATACGCTCGGCTGCTTCTGAACCTTGAGAACGTAAGTCTTTCGCCACACGAATACGCTCTGCTTCCATACGACGATACACTGACTCACTCACTTCTTTCGGCAAATCAATACGCTTTAAGCGAATGTCCAGCAGCTCAATACCAAAATCTTTTGCTTGAGCTCGTGCCGCATCTTCAATCGCTTCAACCATTTTTAAGCGATCACCAGCAATCACATCTTGCACGGTACGAGAAGCAATTTCTGCCCGTAAGCCATCTTTGATGATTTGTGCCAAACGCATATTCGCACGACGCACATCGCCACCCATTGAGGTGTAAAACTGTTTTACATCAGAAATTCGCCATTTAACAAACGAATCGACAATTAAGTTTTTCTTTTCAAACGTCAGATAACGCTCTGGCTCTGCATCCAAGGTTTGAATACGCGCATCAAACTTAACGACATTGTTGACGAAAGGCAATTTAAAATGCAGACCTGGTTCATACTCCGCGTCAATCACTTGACCTAATTGCAATTTAAGCGCTTTCTCGTATTCATTAACGGTGAATACCGACATAGAAAGACCAATGACCAACACACCCGCTGCGGTTGAAAATCCATTACGTAATAAGCTCATTAACGTGCCTCCCGATTACGAAGGTTATCGCGCAATGAAGGCGCTGTACGAACCCCAGAAGATGCCGAAGTATCTGGCAAGGCATTCATCGACGGAGTTGCTGGCAATCCTGATTTATCATCTTGCATCCACTTATCTAAGGGAAGATACATCATTTGACCACTGGATTTAGCCGAAACCATAATTTTGCTACTGCTACCCAACACCTGCTCAACTGTATCTAAATACATACGTTGACGTGTGACCTCAGGCGCTTTTTGATATTGCGTCAAAATACTGTTAAAACGACTTGCCTCACCCTCTGCGCGTGAAACGACTTGTTCACGATAGGCGTTGGCTTCTTCAGTCAAACGCGCTGCCTGACCACGAGCCTTAGGCAGAATGTCGTTCGCATAAGCTTCAGCTTCACTAATCAAGCGCTGACGATCCTCACGTGCTTTCACGACATCTGCAAATGAAGCTTGTACTTGCTCAGGTGGTTGAGCGTCTTGCAAGTTAACACTGGTAATTTGTATACCAGCTTTCAAGCTGTCTAAAGCCTCTTGAGCATTTTCACGAACCTTGGCGACCAGTTGCGTGCGACCATCGGTTAACACAAAATCCATCTTATTTTTACCGACAACATCACGTAGCGCACTTTCTACAATTTCACGCAACGCATTGTCTGGATCAATGTTGGTAAATAAATAGTTGCTCGCATTGCGAATGTTATATTGTACTGCCAATTTAATATCAACAATATTTTCATCTTGCGTTAACATCAAAGACTCGCCAGCGACATCACTATTGGTATTCTTGATCGAACGATAACCAATTTCCGCATTACGGATTTGCTCGACGTTGACCTTAGTGACATCACCAATGGGTGTCGGCCAGTTCCAATGAGGACCTGGACCCGTTTCTTGAGTGTAGGCACCAAATACGGTCACCACACCACGCTCTGCTGGATCAACAATATAAATACCAAAAGCCAACCAAACCGCAACGGCAGCACCACCAATAACACCCAATCCAACACCCAAACCTTCAGGTGGTGTTGATGAAGCATCATTTTGACCGCCACCTTGTTGGCCAATTTTGCCCAAAAAGCCCTCTAACTGACGCTTAACTTGTTCAACCGCATCCGCTGATGAGTCTTTTCGTGGTGGACGATTTCCACTCCATGGATCTTGTCCAGGTTTCCCAGGTTCGTTCCAGGCCATAATGACCAACTCCCTTTTTGTGACATGAAATACAGACAAACTGGCAAATTCTAGGCGCTGAACGCTTTTGATGCAAGCTGTTCTTTAAATTCAAAACGTGAATCTTGACAAATATCTGCCCATTGAGCCGGAGAAAGTCGCAGCGTTAGCCATGCCAATCCTTCGTCATCAAAAGACTCGGACAATACTTGCCCAGTCGAATATAGTTGTGCGCGTTGCTTACCTTCGCTGGCTGCTAAGGCAACTTTCACTTCAAGTTGTTCTCCTTCCAGCTTTTCAGCAATTGCACGTACCAACAGCGCCATACCTAATTCTGCTTTTGCTGAAACCCAAGCTTCACGAGAACCATTAGGCAGTGCTGGTGTAACATGGGCGTCAACCGCAGGAATACAGGCATCAATTTTATTGTAAACATGAATGATGGGAACGTCCTGTGCACCAATTTCTGCTAACACACTCATCACGTCAGCTATTTTTTCATCTCTTCTGGGGTCAGAAGCGTCGATAATATGAATCAGTAAACTGGCATTCGTGGCTTCTTCCAAGGTAGAACGGAAAGCGGCTACTAAATCATGAGGGATATGACGAATGAAACCCACCGTATCCGCTAAGGCACAAGGTCCTACCCCAGGCAAATGAATACGACGAATGGTAGTGTCTAAAGTGGCAAAAAGACGATCCTCAGCATACACATCAGCACGCGTTAACGCATTAAAAATGGTCGACTTACCCGCATTGGTATAACCCACTAGCACCACTGTAGGTAGTTCATTTTTAGCACGCGATTTACGAGATAAATCACGATGACCGCGCACTTTGGCCAAGCGTTTTTCGAGCATGATCATGCGTTCCTGAATTAAACGACGATCACTTTCTAGCTGGGTTTCACCAGGACCACGTAGGCCGATACCCCCTTTTTGACGCTCCAAATGCGACCAGCCACCAACGAGACGGGTTGCCATATGTTTAAGCTGCGCCAGCTCTACTTGTAATTTACCTTCAAATGACTGGGCGCGTTGGGCAAAAATATCGAGAATTAAGCCAACTCGATCGACCACGCGCATTTGACAATCGTTAGATAAATTACGCTCTTGACTGGGGGACAAGGCAAAATTAACAATAATGACATCTGCTTCGAGAGCTTTAGCTAATTCGGCAATTTCTTCAACTTTGCCACGCCCCAATAGGGTTCTGGCACGAAAATTACTCGGTTTAGCGATCACCAGCGCAACTTCGGTGACGCCTGCCGAATCCACCAGATCGCGAAATTCACTCAAATCTTCAGCATGACTGGCATCATGAAGTTCAAGATGCACCAAAACAGCACGCTCTGCGTGCCGTTGTTGTTCGATACGATGAAATAACTCAGCCAAACGACTTAATGCCTCGTTTGCCAATAAACAAGGCGTTTAACAAGCCACAAAACTTATTCACCCACCACTTCGCTACTTTCCTCACCCTCTTCACAACCGAAATAACCCTTAGGATCACGAGCAGGAACGATCGTTGAAATAGCATGCTTATAAACCATTTGCGATACGGTTGAGCGCAACATCACGACAAACTGATCAAATGAGTCTACACGGCCTTGTAGCTTAACGCCATTAACCAAGTAGATAGAGACAGGAATACGATCTTTACGCAGCGCATTTAAATAAGGATCTTGAATAGGTTGGGCTTTTGACATAGTTATTCTCCGAGATTTTATTAGGGTCAAGCCTTCTTATTGGCAGAGTCTCTAAAAACCTTACTAAGCTCAGTTTTCAGCACTCCAATTTTGCATCGCAAACGCGCATGAAACTAAGTCATTGGTTCATAATGCATGCTTAAGTCTACACCAATTAGGCTATTTTGTCATGAGTTGCGACATCAAGGCATCTTGTTATGATCAAGATGAAGATAAGTGAGCACTTGCTCTAACTGTTTTTGCATCGACACATCTGCTTGCAATCGGAGTTGTGCCTGCATCTTTTTCATCCAGGTTAGTTGACGTTTCGCCAGACTGCGAGTTGCCGATAAGGCTT
The DNA here is from genome assembly GCA_964646525.1 of uncultured Francisella sp. GTDB lineage: Bacteria > Pseudomonadota > Gammaproteobacteria > Thiomicrospirales > Thiomicrospiraceae. The sequence continues at coordinate 9,089 of CAZYER010000045.1, forward strand.
GCAGCTCCATTTCAGACGCATTAATTTCACCTTGTAAAAACAAAGCAACTTGTCGATAACCAACGCAACGCATAGAAGGTAAATCCAATTGTTGTTGCGTCGCTTGCATCACTGCTTTCACTTCATCTACAAAACCCTGTTGCATCATTAACCGCCAACGCTGCTCAATGCGCTCATGCAACCAAGGCTTACTGGGAGGTTCAATTAACACAACACCCAAATCAAGTGCTGTTGCTTTGCGTTGCTGCTGTTGCTCGGTCAAACTAGCCCCTGTCAGCATAATGACTTCTAGCGCTCGCAAAATGCGCTGGGGATCATTCGGATGAATGCGACTACCTGCAACAGGATCTAAACGACATAAACGCGCGTGCATTGCAGCTGGATCGGCTTCCCACTCTTGTTGCAATTGTGCACGCAGAACTTCATCAGCGGAAGGCAAATCGGACAATCCCTGTTGCCAACTGTGTAAATAAAGCAAAGTACCACCTACCACAATCGGCAACCTACCTCTTGCTTTAATTTCAGCTACTAAACGCTCGGCATCGGCGACAAAATCAGCTGCTGAGTAACTATCAGTGACATCGACGATATCAATTAAATGATGAACCACTTGCCCACGCTCTGATACACTAGGTTTTGCTGTGCCAATGTCCATACCACGATAGACCAAAGCAGAATCCATATTGATAATTTCTGCAGGAATCTGTTGCGCCAACGCTAATGCCAAAGCGGTTTTGCCAGCTGCGGTCGGTCCAGCAATGACCAGTGCATCCATCAACTTACTGCCCCCTCAAAAAAAGCTTATCTAACTCAGTCATCGTCATCTGAATCCATGTAGGTCGACCATGATTACATTGCCCAGAATTGGGCGTCTGCTCCATTTGACGTAGCAATGCATTCATTTCTGCCAAGGTGAGCTGCCTATTGGCACGTACTGAACCATGACAGGCCATGCTAGACAGTAAAATATCCTGTTGGCGAGCGATAAAGTGGTCGGCACTCCCGCCTTGATCGACCGAATCAATCAGTTTGAACAACAAATCAGTTAAATCAGCTTTAACTAATAACGCCGGCACAGCTCTCACCACACAGCTGGTTTCTCCTAGCCAATCCATGACAAAACCAAGTTGAGCTAGCTGCGCCATTAAACTTTCCATTAACGCTTGTTGATGTACAGCCAACTGCAGCACCAAGGGCACCAGTAGTGGTTGACTGGTTTGTGATAGCTCAGACCATTGCTTTTTCAGTTTTTCGTAAACAATACGCTCATGTGCAGCGTGCATATCGACCAACACCAATCCTTGCCGATTTTCTGCCACAATATAGACACCTTGAATTTGTGTCCTTGCCTGTCCTAGGTATTGTCCCTCGTCGACCACATCTTTAGACATTACTTGAGTTGATGATGCGACTGAAATAGGCGTTTCTTCTAAAGGAACACCCTTGCTTTGCCAACTGAGTTCAGCTTGTACTTGAGCTGACCAATCCGCCTTATCTTCTTTAACCCGCCATTGAGTTACCTGATTAGTCTGCTCAATACGAGAAGTCTGTGGCTGCATAGTGTGTGACGACTGAATGACTTGTGCGCCGTGTAATAACGTGGCTTGCTGGGCAAGGGTTTCACGAATGGCATAACGCAAAGCATCACTTAAGGCTCGACCATCGGCAAAACGCACCTCGGTTTTAGCTGGATGCACATTCACATCGATCTTAGTTGGATCAATCGTTAAAAACAACACAAAGGCAGGATGACGTTGACCATGCAGTAAATCATCGTAAGCGAGTTTAATACTAAACGATAATTGACGATCTTTGATGGGACGACCATTCACAAAGAGCCACTGTTGATCGGCACTGGCGCGCGTATAACGCGGCGAGCCAATAAATCCTGATAATTGCCACTCCTCTCGTGCTACAGCTACAGGTAAAATGGCTTCGGCAAAGCTATGACTGATCAATGTCGCCAAGCGTTGTGTTGGAGAGCGTTCTCGTGCAGGCAATTGATAAATTAATTGCTGATTATGGCGCAAGGTGAAGGCGACATCATTATGAGCTAACATGAAAGCAGTCAACACATCAACTATTTTGGCCCACTCTGAACGAGCTGATTTTAAAAATTTTTTTCGCGCGGGGATCGTATGAAATAAACGATCAATCGCAATGATTGTCCCTTGAGGATGGGCGATAGGATGATGCGTTTGAACAGCGCCATTTTCTACTATCAATACCCCTCCGTGAAGTGCATCAGCAATTGTTGATGTTAGGCGCAATCGCGCAACGGCACCAATACTGGCAAGTGCTTCTCCACGGAAACCAAAAGAGTGAATATTAAAAAGATCATCAGTATGCTGCAATTTGCTCGTTGCATGAGCCGATACAGCAAGCGGTAGATCATCATAATGAATACCACTGCCGTTATCACGCACTTCGATTAGATTTAAACCGCCTTCCTCAATGAGAATCTCGATATGCGTGGCGCCAGCATCAAGGCTGTTTTCCACTAGCTCCTTAACAATAGACGCGGGACGATCAATCACCTCGCCAGCAGCGATTTGGTTCACCAATAATGGTGATAAGGGATGGATTCGATGAGCTGTTTTATTCACCCGCCCATTATAGCGCAAACGGGATGAATCAAATTAGCCCTTCATATCTTTAGGGCGCCTCCAAAAACCTCTGCTCTTAAAAGCTGTTAAAATACGAATAGATTTT
>CAZYER010000046.1:0-11729 GCA_964646525.1 uncultured Francisella sp.
TCAGCCACCATCAAATAACGTCTTTGCTCGGAACTTAACCCTAAATAAGGTGCATACCAAGCCAAATGCTTACGTGCCATACGCACACCGATAACATCACCGTAAAACCGATGCATTTCGCACACATGTCTATGGATAACTTTGTGGATAATTTGTGCATCGGGTTCTGGCAAGGATTCGCCAGTGGTTAAAAAATGCACCGCTTGCTTAAACCACCAAGGACGTCCATTAGCCGCTCGACCCACCATCACGCCTGCGGCCTGCGTATATCGCAATACCTGTTCAGCTTTTTGTGGGGTGTCAATATCACCGTTAGCCAGCACAGGAATAGAAACCGATTGCACAACTTCAGCAATGGTTTCATATTCAGCCGACCCTGCAAACTTATCTGCTCTGGTGCGGCCGTGAACACTAACCAATTGAATTCCTTCATTTTCGGCAATCTTCGCTATCTGTTTAGCATTTTTTTGACTCGCCTGCGTACCAGTACGTATTTTTAACGTCACTGGCGTTGTCGGTACGGCTTGCACCACAGCAGCCAAAATTTGTGCTACCAAACGCTCATTATCAAGCAGTGCCGAACCAGCTGCTACTGCACAGACCTTCTTTGCCGGACAGCCCATATTAATATCTATGATATCGGCACCCGCAGCAACTTGCATCTTAGCCGCTTGTGCCATATCCTGTGGATTATTTCCTAACAACTGAATAGCAATCGGCGCCTGCTCCTGTTGCTGTACGCCGCGAAATTGGCTTTTATCACGTCCCATCAGATCACTTCGGCTATGCAACATTTCACCCACAGCATAACCTGCGCCCCATTCACGGCACAGATTACGCCAAGGTAAATCCGTTACCCCTGCCATGGGCGCTAACACCAGATTGTTAGGCAAGACAAAGCGACCAATCGTTAATGGACGCAACACACCAGACATGATATCAATCAAGCGTCAACAAAAAAGCATCATAAGTCGCCACCACTTGAGCATCAGCAAAATGCGCCAGCACGCGCGCACGTCCAGCTTCGCCCATCTGTTGACGTTGCGCTAAGGATAATTGACTGAACCGCTCAATCGCATCAGCCAAGCTGTGCGCATTTCGCGCTTCACATAATAAACCAGTGACCTCATGTACCACCAAATCACGACACCCCACCACATCGGTGGCAAGGACGGGCTTAGCCATACTCATCGCTTCCAATACCGTTCTCGGTAGCCCTTCGGCGTAAGAAGGCAACACCAAGACATCACAACCCGCAACAAAAGGGGTCACATCGGCGGTTTCACCTAAATAGTGCAACCAACCCTCGCTTTGCCAATGAGCAATTTGCTCAGGCGAAATGGCTTGCGGATTCTGTGCATAAAAAGGCCCCAGCAGCTGCAATTCAATGGCAGGAACCTGATCAGGTTGCTGTTGATGACGTTCCTTTAATAAACGACCCGCTTCGGCGTATTCTGCAATGCCTTTGTCGAACAACAAACGGGCGACTAACAGCAAACGCAAACGACCATCAGTGTGTGGATTGGCTTGCGGAGCGAAGCGTTCCGTATCCACGCCTTCGCCGGGCAAAATAGCGCTTTTCGCTGCCGGTGCTAACCCTGTTTGCGTAAATAATCGGTAATCGTCTTGATTTAAAAACCACACGCCTTTAGCGAAACGCAGAGAGATGCGATATAAATTGCGTGCTAACCAAGCCTTAAGACCCTTATTCAGAAAAGCAAAACCCTGCCCAGTGACCACAGCCAAACTGGGCACTCCCGCCAACCACGCCGCCCACGAACCATAAATCACCGGTTTAATGGTGTAATGCACCACCAAATGCGGACGGTAGTGACGATAGAGTTGTCGCAAACGCCAAATCATCCGCAACTCTCTGACTGGATTGCTACCTCGATTATCGAGGGCTAAAGGCTCAAATTGCGCACCCAAAGATTGCAACTTAGCTTCTGCGACCTTATCCGAAGGCGCAATGGCGACCACCCGCTTACCCTGAGCCACCCAGTGCTGAATTAAATTCGCCCGAAAATTGGCAATACCCCAAGCGGTATTACACACCAATAAAACGGTTTCTTGTATTGGGTTACTCACGCCACACCGCCTGTGCATATTGGGCAACAATCGCCTCGCTGTTAAAATCTAACCCTCGCACCCGCCCCAACTGCGCATAAGCCTGTGCTTGTTGCGGATTGTGCATTAACTGCTCAATGGCTTGAACAAAGGCTTTGACATCACCCACCGCCACCAAAGCACCAAACTGCGCCCACTCAACGTCATCACCGACTTGTAATTGCTTGTCCTGTGGACTGTATGGCGCGAGAATTTCGCGTGGTCCGCTAGTACAATCCGCAGCGATGCAAGGCACACCACATAACAGTGCTTCCGCCAACACATTCGGAAAACCTTCCGAACGCGACGCCATGACAAAAGCATCGGCACGTGCCACATAGCCAAAAGGGTTTTCTTGACGACCGACAAAGATTACCCGCTCATCGACTCCTTGCGCTTTCGCCACACCTTTGAGAAAGTCCTTGTGTGGCCCCTCACCCACCAACACCAACTCAACCGATTCGGGAAGCTTAGCCAAAGCGGTAATGACATCATCTAACTGCTTTAACGGAATCAAGCGACCAACCGACACCAAGGTAAACTTATCGGCTGATTTTTTCCAATTCAGCGGTTCACACTGCGCTTGTTGTTGAATCTTCTCTACATCGTAGGGATTATGAATGACTGTCTGTGCCACCTTCAATTGCGGCATTAAACGCATCAAGTCCGCTTTCATGCCGTACGACTTCAAAATCAACAATTCCGCACGAGGATAAAGGCAACGGATCAGCCACAAATTGATTTTACCCAACCAACCTTCCTGTTCATACAGGCTCACTTGTCCGACATTCACCATCTGCGCCCGATGACCTGCACCCAGCAAGCGCGCTAACCCATTGACGTAATTGGCACGATAGACATGACTCTGCACCACGGCAATCGATTGCGCTTTAACCAAACGACGCAACTTCCAAGCAAAAACGGGCAAATAGAGCAACTTTTTCCAACCAGGCTCTTGTCCATTAAAATCGGACAAGTAGGTAACCGTCATATCTTGCGGAATGGCGTAAAAATCATTACGCTCCAAACACACCAACTGAACTGGTTTGCCCTGTTGACGCAAACGATCTAATAAAATACTTACCACACGCTCTGCTCCCCCATTGCCCAGAGAGTTAATGAGCAGAACCAAGGGCGCTTCACTCATTTTGCCAATCCTATATTCAACCAGCAACGCAGCAAAGAACCCAGATTGCGTAACAAACGCACATCTCGACTATTCAATTTCCAGCCAGACACCGTCGACTCCCGCGCCTTGCTACACTCCCCCATCATGGCATAGGCATGCCCTAATACATACCAATTCAAGGCCGCACCTGCTGGATTAAGCTCTGCCAAACGCTGACCGAACTCCGCCATCCATAACTGCATGCCGCGCGCTTGATTATCATAATAACGATGCGACTTTGTCCCAACACGAATCAAAGACTCAGTATCTTGCCAATAGACGCGCAAGGGTTGCGGACGGAAACGACAAGGAAATTGCTGCGCTAGTCGAATCCAAGCAATACCCTCATAACCATTCAGTCCATCAACAAAACGCAACTGATTCGCCGCTTCACGAGTTAAGAATTGCACAAACTCACCGCCTATCTCCGTGCCGCGAATAAACACATCTGGCGTACCAATCAATTCTGAAGATGACAACTGCGTACGCGTCTTACCCGCTTCGTCCTTAGCGGGAAAGTTAAACCAGTGATATTCTGGCTCTTCTGCCATCACCGCTAAGGCGGTGGCTAAGGCATCTGGCACCAAGGTGTCATCACTGTCTAAAAAAGTCACCACTTGCACATCATCCGACATAACATCCATAGCTTCATTGCGCGTGGTGTTCACGCCCTTATTTTCGTTTCGAGGTAAATAGCGAATGCGGACATCGGCTAAATAAGGCGCTAAGACTTCGGCGGTGTCATCACGACTGCCATCATCACAAATAATTAGCTCCCAATTGCTGTGTGTTTGTGCCAACACCGATTTCACCGCACGAACAATGGTATGAGCACGATTATAAGTCGGCGTAATAATCGCTACCTTAATAGATTGGGACACTAAAAAGACTCCTTACAATGACTCGCGGCTAAACGGGGTTTTAGGTGCTTATGATACTTCAACCAATAGAGCAAATAGTTCGAGGTCTGCGCCAACACCAACACCCCTAGAAAGATTAAAAAATCATCACTACGACCCAATAACCACAATATGCCATAGCCCGACAGCATAATCGCACCAAACATAAAGTTCAAATTCATGCCATAGGTGTAATAACGGAACAGACTTACCGCGCGTGCAAAAGGCGACTCCAGCACAATGGTCATGGTGTAACCCGACAATAACAAGAAAATCCAGCGCATTTCATCTACCTGATCAGGCGAGAACTTATCGCCAAAAAATACCTGCATAATATGTGGCATCATAAAGTAAACAAACAGACTACCCAGCACATACAAGCTCACCGTTTGACTCAAGGCGGTTTTCACTAAAGGCGGAATATCACAATAACGACGCTCTTCATGGGCATGGCTGAGCTTGGCACTAAATACACTCATAATCGGCGCATTCACCACCTCTAAAATCACCGCAGCAAATTTACTGGCATAAGAGAAAAGCGAATAAATACCTGGCCCTGCTGCGGTCAGCACCATCGCCAACAATATCTCTTTTGCATCATAAGCTAAAGAACCCAGCTTCATTTTCGATGAATTCCAAACAATTAAGCGATCATCTGGCACACGCCACACCCACGACAGCTTTGCTTGCAATTTGCCCAAGATCAACGACCACTGCCACAGTAAACCGACACCATAAGCCGCCAACATAATCCACGCCAAATCATGCACATTCGGACTATCCCACATCCACCAAACGCCGATAATTTTTAATATAGAAGCTAAAATATCGACGGCATAGTACATACTGTAATAACCATGCAGTGTCAGGTATTCACGATTGATGAAAATGAGATTTTGGATGAGCAAAAAAGCAATAAACACATCTAAAAATTCAAACAAACCATCTTGAGCCTCTGGATGCCAAACACTCCGCACTACAGCATAGATACCGATAATAGCCAAAGAAGCGACGCTAATCCATACCATTAACAAGGAGTAAAGCTTATCTGCCTCACGCCGATCCTGCTTTAAGCGTTCCACATACCATGGCGTCCAGGCTTCCCACACCGCCTGCACCAAATGCCCCAAATAGGCAACGATGGTTAACGCAAGAAAATAAACGTCACTTTCGCTACTGGCGCCAAACAACCGACCCAATAAGGCAATAAAGACAAAATGCAAAGACACATAACCCAGCGCCAGCAAGTTGTACTTGAGGGCAGCCAATTTATGAAACAAGGAAGAAATAATCGTCATGATGATTCAAATTTTAACAGAAAAACAGCACGAACACGGCCAGATAAAAATTTATTTCCTATCCTTTACTCGAAGGAAAGCGCATAAACACAGCGGTCTCACCAAGCCGATTTCTTCCCCAAAAAAAAAGCAAAAAATCAAGACTGTTATCATAATTTTTTTTTGGTAGAATGAAGACATAAAACACCATATATAGTGATCTTAATTCAATAGACAACCACATTTAGCTAACGCAGAACCCTGTTTGGCACACAATGACCAAAGGAACTCAGTATGACCACTCTCACCGCAACCAAGCGTAACGGCCGTCGTGAACCCATTAACCTCGACAAAATTCACCGCGTTATTACTTGGGCAGCAGAGGGGCTTGAAGATGTTTCCGTGTCTCAGGTGGAGCTTAAAGCACACATTCAGTTTTACGATGGCATTAAAACCAGTGACATCCACGAGCTGATTATCAAATCAGCCGCCGACCTCATTAGTGCCGAAACACCCGACTATCAACATTTAGCTGCACGCCTAGCGATTTTTCACCTGCGCAAACGCGCTTATCAACGTTTCACGCCACCGTGCCTGTTCGAGCATGTCAATAAAATGGTGCGCATGGGCAAATATGATCCAGCACTGTTAACCGATTACAGCAAACAAGAGTTAGAAACGCTCGACACCTATATTGACCATTGGCGTGACCTCAACTTTGCCTATGCCGCTGTTAAGCAATGGGAAGGCAAGTATTTGGTACAAAACCGTGTCAGTGGTGAAATTTACGAAAGCCCACAATTTGCTTATATGCTCATTGGTGCCTGCCTGTTTGCCCGCTATCCGAAAGAAACCCGTTTAGATTACGTTCGCCGCTTTTATGACGCCTGTTCGCTATTCAAGCTCAGCTTGCCCACACCCATTATGTCGGGTGTGCGCACACCTACGCGCCAGTTCAGCTCTTGTGTACTCATTGAGTCTGACGACTCACTTGACTCGATTAATGCTACCGCCAGTGCCATTGTTAAATATGTTTCACAGCGTGCTGGTATTGGCGTCAATATTGGGCGTATCCGCGCGCTCGGTAGTAACATTCGTGGCGGCGAAGCCTTCCACACGGGTCTTATCCCCTTTATCAAGTATTTTCAAACCGCTGTTAAGTCTTGCTCACAAGGTGGCGTGCGTGGTGGTGCTGCCACCCTCTTCTATCCTTTATGGCATTTAGAAGTCGAAAACCTACTGGTACTGAAAAACAATCGTGGTGTAGAAGAAAATCGTGCACGTCATCTCGATTATGGCGTGCAGTTGAATAAACTGATGTACCAACGCTTACTTGAAGGCGGCAATATTACGCTATTCAGCCCAACCGATGTACCAGGGCTTTACGATGCATTCTTTGCCGATCAAGCAGAATTTGAACGCCTGTATCAAGGTTATGAACAAGACGAGTCGATTCGCAAGAAAAGCATCAAGGCTATCGAGTTATTCGGCACCCTAATGCAAGAACGCGCACAAACAGGACGTATCTACATTCAAAACGTCGACCACAGCAACACCCATAGCGCCTTTGATCCCGCTGTTGCACCCGTACATCAGTCGAACTTGTGTATGGAAATTACCTTACCAACCAAACCGCTGAATAACGTCGATGATCCCAATGGTGAAATTGCACTCTGTACACTCGCCGCCTTTAACCTAGGTGCATTTGATTCACTCGATGAATTGGAAGAACTGGCCGACATTCAAGTTCGCGCTTTGGATGCGCTACTGGACTATCAAGACTACCCAGTGAATGCTGCCTTACATGGCAAAAAACGTCGCACACTGGGTATTGGTGTCACCAACTTTGCTTATTATTTAGCGAAAAATGGCGTCTACTACTCGAATGGCAGTGCCAATCGTTTAACCCACCGCTTATTTGAAGCCTTCCAGTATTACCTGTTAAAAGCCTCAAATAACCTAGCAAAAGAACAAGGCGCTTGCGAGTGGTTTAACGAAACCAAGTACGCGAAAGGCATTCTGCCGATCGACACCTACAAAAAAGAAGTTGATGGCATTTGCCCAGAACCCTTGCATTACGACTGGGAAGGCTTGCGCGCTGACATTCTTAAATATGGCTTACGCAATTCTACCTTGTCTGCATTGATGCCTTGTGAAACCAGCTCGCAAATTACCAATTCAACCAATGGTATTGAACCACCACGTGGACTCATTTCGGTTAAAGCCAGCAAAGACGGCATTCTGAAACAAGTCGTGCCTGGCTTCAAACATTATGGCAGTAACTATGAATTGTTGTGGAATATCCCCAACAACACTGGCTACATCGAACTGATTGGTATTATGCAGAAGTTCGTCGACCAAGCCATTTCAGCCAACACCAATTACGACCCTACTCGCTTTGAGGGTGACAAAGTACCAATGAAAGCCTTATTACAAGACTTACTCTACGCTTACAAGATGGGCGTCAAAACCTTGTATTACCATAACACGCGTGACGGTGCTGGCACCAATGACGATGATGGATGCGCGAGCGGGGCTTGCAAACTCTAAATATGGTCATTTCACGGGCCATAGCAGCACTTAACGTCAAAAAAGCATATAATAACGGGTATTTTCTTAGAGCTGTGTATGGCATCCATTTTTAAGCAACTCAATCCGCTAAAACCTTCGAATCAGAAGTCCGAAGCTGCTGAGGTGTCGCTGCGCGTTCAATCTCGGCTACATCGGGTCGGGCAAATGTTGGTTGCCAAGCGCGCCTCTGTCTCATCAGTCATTCTACTGCTGCTGGCTGCCTGGCTGTGGCTGAGTTACGAACCCACGCCAGAATCCAATCCATCCGTTCAATACGCTTTGCCCTTACCCTCAAAAGAGCAATCGACACTGGCCGTTGCGAGTCCGCTAACGGCAACCTCTGTTGAAAAAACACCCGAACACAACAAACCTAAGCCCGCTCAGCCGAGTAGAGATAATCACCAATTAAGCAATGCCAACCAAAAAGCGATCGAGTTGGCTTTGGCAGGGCAGGCTTCACAAGCCACCTCAACCTTAGAACAAGCCTTGCTCAATGACCCACAAGCAGGTGTGGTGTTCGACAATTTGCGTCGTTTATATGCAGGCTTTGCCAGCCAGTCTTATCAATTAGCCATCGAACCCAATAAACCCAAACCCGTTACCGTCGAGCTGACCAGTGCAGATCAACCGATTGCAGTGCAATTAGCTGCCGCTCAACCCATCATACCCAATAAACCATCGTCAACATTCGAGACAACACAAGCAACCGAAACAAGCCGCCCACCTTTAGTCAGTCAAGCGCCTCAATTACCCAGCATCACTGAGACCCCGAAAGAACCTGCTGCAACCATGGAAGCTAAACCGATAACCATAGCAACTCCAGTACCAGCACAGAAAGTCACAGAACCCACACCAGCACAAAAAGAAGCAACCCAGCGTAAAGCGCAGCAACAAGCCATTCATCAAGCCTTAAAACACTGGAGTGACGCTTGGTCAAAACAAGATGTGAAAGGCTATTTTGCCAGCTATGCGCCCAATTACACACCCAAAAATAGCACACGTAAAGCTTGGATGGACTATCGCCAAGAGCGTATTCTTGCGCCCAAACGCATTAAGGTCGAGTTGAGCGACGTCAAAATTGTGTTGCTTAAAGCCAATCTAGCCAAAGTCAGTTTTAGCCAAAACTACACCTCAGACACCTTAAGTTCACGTAATCAAAAAACACTTGAACTTGAATTGATCAATAACGCATGGCTCATTACTTCCGAATCGGGGCGTTAAGTGCGCTCATGCTTTGCCTCAGCAGTGCCAAATTGGCCTCTGCGGCAAATGCTACCAGTCAAGAGGCCGAGCAAATGCTCGCCAAAGCCGTCACGCAAATTCAAGCACAGCAATTGACGCAAGCCCTAACAACACTGGATCAACTGGTTCAGCGCTACCCGCACTTTCAATTAGCACAAATGATGCGTGCCGATCTGTTATTGGCACAAACCAATGCCCTAACTCAAATCGGTGGTCAGCTGGATGCGCAGAAAGCTCAAGCACTGCAATCAGAAGCACGCGCTCGCTTAAACGCCAGCAAACAACTCGCTCAGCACCAGCAACCCGCTTATCTACTCGGCACACCACCTGCTTGGCTCAAGCATATCATCAGCATTGACTTAACGGCGTCACGAGCCTATTTATTCGATATTCACCAACAACAATTACGTTTTGCTGCCAGTTTCTACATAACCCAAGGGAGCAAAGGCGCAGGCAAAGAAAAAGAAGGCGACAAGCGCACACCCGTCGGTATCTACCGCATGACCCCTCCGATTGCTGCACAAAAGCTTTCTGGCTTCTATGGTGCTGGAGCCTTGCCACTGGACTATCCGAATAGCTGGGATAAACGCAATAAACGTACTGGTCATGGTATTTGGTTGCATGGTACCCCCTTAGAGCAATATAGTCGCCCGCCACTGGCATCCGATGGCTGCGTTGTCTTCAGTAACGACGATATGAGCTACTTGCTCAAGCAATTGGATTGGCAGGCAACACGGGTGATTACCGATCGATCATTACAGTTGAGCACAAACGAAGTTCAGCGTCAGCTAAACGAAAAAGACGCTCTTAGCAACCAGCTTCAGCAACGCATCGAGGCTTGGCGCATTAGTTGGGAAAAACAACAGCTTTCTTCCTATCTGAATTTTTATGCTACCGATTTCAGCAGCCAAAAGGGTGAAAACAAGGCACAATGGTCAACCCGTAAACAGCAATCATTTGCCTTAAATCAAACGCACCAAATTCAAGTCGAGCAACTCCTCTTACTCGCCTACCCCTCGCAAGATCAACTGGTGATTGCTGAGTTTAATCAGCGTTATCAGCGCGGCAGCAAAATCGATATTGAACGTAAGCGCCTTTGGTGGCAACAACAGCAAGGCGAATGGCTGATCATTCACGAGGAAGTCCTGTCGAACTAATGTGGCAAAATTTTTCATTCACGAAGATTGTCAGACATGGCGAACATGTTAAAATCAATCGTTATCATTTAACCTAAACGGAAACCTCTTTCATGCGTTACGAAACCTTCAACCGTCATCAATTCGATGCGACTAAACAATGTATGTTTCTCGGCGAACCGGTGAATGTGGCGCGTTATGATGTGCAACGCTATCCTTTCTTTGAAAAACTGATCGAAAAACAATTGTCTTTCTTCTGGCGCCCTGAAGAAATTGATCTTTCCAAAGATCGCATCGATTTCAATCAATTACCCGCACATGAGCAACACATTTTTGTCTCAAACCTAAAGTATCAAACCCTACTCGATTCAGTGCAAGGTCGTAGCCCTAATGTGGCACTGTTACCTGTCGTTTCCATACCTGAGTTAGAAACCTGGATTGAAACTTGGGCTTTCTCAGAAACCATTCACTCGCGCTCTTATACGCACATTATCCGCAATATTTTTAATGATCCTGCGGAAGTGTTTGACGACATTGTTACCAATGAAGAAATTACCAAGCGCGCCATCAGTGTCACCGAGCACTATGATGACTTTATCGAATACAGCATGTACTTTAATCTGCTCGGTGAAGGCACCCATACCGTCAATGGCAAAACCATCACCGTCAATATGCGCGAATTAAAGAAAAAACTTTACCTGACCTTAACAGCCGTGAATGTGCTAGAAGCCATTCGTTTCTATGTATCTTTTGCCTGTTCTTTTGCCTTTGGCGAACGCGCGCTGATGGAAGGCAATGCCAAAATCATTAAACTGATTGCTCGTGATGAAGCACTGCATTTATCGGGCACGCAACAAATGCTCACCCTCATGCGCGACAATAAAGATGATAGCGAAATGGCCGAGATTGCTAAAGAATGCGAGCCCTTATTGGTGGATATTTTCCGTCAAGCAGCGCAACAAGAAAAAGAGTGGGCGGACTACTTATTTGCCGGCGGTAGTATGATTGGTTTGAATGCTGAAATTCTCAAAGACTATGTCGAGTACATCACCAATGTGCGTTTACGTGCCTTAGGTTATGACAAGATTTTTGACCGTGGCAACGCTAACCCATTGCCTTGGATGAACGCTTGGTTAAGTAACGATAATGTTCAGGTAGCGCCACAGGAAGTGGAAGTGACTTCTTATTTAACAGGTGCAGTAGAGACGAGAATTGATGCAGACGATTTGAAAGGCTTTTCACTATAATTTACTAAAATGAGCTGTAGTCTTCACTCGTTAGTGTAACCTTCTTTCTGTAATTTCACTGGCAGCTCACCCCTTGAAACTGC
>CAZYER010000047.1:0-11216 GCA_964646525.1 uncultured Francisella sp.
ACGGCGTCAATTGCCTCATCTTTGAGTTGCTGATCGTATTTTCTTTGTGCCATTGAGTTCTGCTCCGTAATAAGGATAGTTTAACTAACCCTTGTACGAAATAGTGTAGCCAGTCCAAACCTTGGGCATGTCACCCCGATTGCCAAACTCATGGAGTGACAGAAAACCAACCCCGAGTTATTTGTTAAAAAAGTTTATAATCAGTCGAGACCCGACACTTTTATGGTGATAGTTCGGGCGATAAGTCGATGCTAGCGTTAGCAGATGAAGTGTTTTATAAGCCGTTTAGGAATCAATCTATCCCTTAATGTGCGTTTTTTTCTGATATAGGTCGTCATTAGTTAAGATAAGGTTTACTTCAACCGCCATACGGGCGGTTTTTTGTTAAAATGAGCTTCATATAATATACATGGTAACAACAATGGCTTCTTTTGCGGTGGTAGGTGCGGGTTTTTCGGGTGCGGTGTTGGCGCATGAGTTGGCTAATGCGGGTCATTCTGTAGAGGTGTTCGAAGCTCGCAATCATGTTGCGGGTAATTGCTATTCGGCACGTGACGCAAAAACGGGTATTATGCTGCACCAGTATGGACCGCACATTTTCCATACTGATAATGAAATGGTTTGGAATTATGTGAATCAGTTCTCTGAGTTTGTGCCCTACGTAAATCGTGTTAAAACGACTTCTCAAGGTAAGGTTTTTTCTTTGCCCATTAACTTGCATACCATTAATCAGTATTTTGACAAAACGCTCAAACCAACCGAGGCGAAGGCATTTATTGCCTCGATTGCCGATAAGTCTATTCAAGAGCCGCAATCGTTCGAAGAACAAGCCATGAAGTTTGTGGGTAAGGAGTTATATGAAGCTTTTTTAAAGGGTTACACGCTGAAGCAATGGGGGGTTAGCCCAACAGAACTGCCAGCCAGTATTCTTAAGCGCTTGCCTGTGCGTTTTAATTATGACGACAATTATTTTAATCATAAGTTCCAATGTATGCCTAAAGAGGGCTATACGCCCATTGTTGAAGCCTTGCTCAGTCACGAGAACATCACGATTAAACTCAATACCCCTTTTAATGTAGGACAGGTAACAGACTTTGATCATGTCTTTTATACAGGTCCACTAGATGCTTGGTTTGGTTACGACGAAGGGCGCTTAGGTTATCGAACGCTCGATTTTGTGCGAGAAGATCACGAGGGAGATTACCAAGGTTGTGCGGTAATGAACTACGGAGATGTGGATGTGCCATACACGCGCATAAGTGAGCACAAACACTTTTCACCTTGGGAAAGACACGAGCAAACCGTGATTTTTAAAGAATACAGCCGAGCCTGTACAGAAAAAGACATTCCCTATTACCCTATTCGCTTAGTGAATGAAAAGGCGATGTTGGATGCCTATATTAAAAAAGCAAACAGAGAACCAAAGGTAAGCTTTTTAGGGCGCTTAGCGACTTATCGTTATTTAGATATGGACGTAACCATTGCAGAGGCTTTAGTAGCGAGTCATGCTGTATTGCAGTGTCTGCAAAACGATCAAGCCATTCCTTCGTTTTTTGTTGATCCTCGTTAATGTTTGACCAGCTCAAACAAAAGCTCGCTGGCACGGATGAAAAAAAACGCCTGATATCGAATATTTTTTCGTTGGGGGTGCTGCAAGGCGCGAATTATATTTTGCCTCTGTTAACCTTGCCCTATCTGGTGCGTGTGTTGGGGGTTGAGTATTTTGGTTTATTGGCTTTTGCCACGGCGACGATCGGTTTTTTCATCATCATTACCGATTATGGTTTTAATTTGTCTGCCACACGACAAGTGGCGATTCATCGAGACGATAAACTGAAGCTGAACGAAATCTTTAGCTCGGTGATGATGATTAAATCGTTTTTGTTGCTCTTAAGTTTGTTGCTGTTATGTGTATTGTTGCTCTCGGTCGATAAGTTTGGTGAGCATTGGCAGGTGTATCTGCTCGCTTTTGGTGTGGTGCTTGGACAAGTGTTATTTCCTGTTTGGTTGTTTCAGGGCTTGGAGCAAATGAAATACATCACTTACCTTAATATTGCTGCTAAGTCATTCTTCACGGTTTGTATTCTTGTTTTTGTGCAATCACAAGACGATTATTTATGGGTGCCGTTGCTAACATCCTTGGGCTTTGTTTTAGCAGGGGTATGGTCACTCTATTTAGTATACACCAAGTTTGATATTGCTTTTCAATGGCAAGCGAAGACAGTACTGAGGTTTCAGCTGTTAGAGGGTTGGCATGTCTTTTTTTCCAGTCTATCCATTAGTATGTACACCATTGCTGTGCCGTTTATATTAGGCTTATTTGCCAATAACGCAGCGGTGGGTTATTTTTCGGCGGCAGATAAATTGGTTCAGGCGGTCAAAGGACTATTCCAACCCGTATCGCAGGCAATGTATCCGTTAGTTAGCCAGAAAATGAGGCATGACAGGTTGGCTGGCTTGCGCTTGGTGCGCCAGATGACATGGTTGCTAGGCAGTGCTATGCTGGTCATGGGATGCGTGCTTTGGATATATGCTGAGCCGATTGTATTATTGGTGTTAGGGCAAGAGTATCAAGCTTCTGTGGTTTTGCTTAAAATTATGGCATTTTTGCCTTTTGTGGTTGCGTTAAGTAATATGCTGGGCATTCAGACCATGCTGACTTTGGGGTATGAGCAGGCTTTTGGTCGTATTTTATTGGTCGCTGCTTTATTAGGGATGACGCTAGGTGCGGTGCTGAGTTGGCTTTTTCAGGCAGAAGGTGCGGCTTGGTCGTTGTTGGTTGTTGAGATTTTGGTTACCCTGATGATGTGGGTGTTTGTGAGAAGGGTTGTGTGACGTGTTGAGTAAGGTTTATGTTTTCTGTCCAGCTTATCAAACAACGGGTGGGCCAGAGGCCTTGCATCAGTTGGCATCTAGTTTAAAGCAGCTATCGTTCAATGCCGCGATAGTCTATTCTGATCATAACGGCTCACTTGTTAAGTGTGATGTCCCTAGCGTGTATCAAATTTACGATGTCACTGTAACGGATACGGTGGAGGATACAGAAACTAGCTTAGTCATTATTCCAGAAACAGCTACTTATTTGTTAGATCATTATCGTTCAGCTTGTAGAGTCATCTGGTGGTTGAGTATTGATAATTACTTTACGGTGCGCGGTAATTGGTTTAGACGTATTTTTCGACGTGTACTACGTAATAAGAAGTTATTTGAGTTCGGGAAGAATTATTCACGCTTAATTCATGTAGCACAGTCTTATTACGCTATAAAAAAATTGTCAGTGTTAGGTGTCAAAGATGCACGTTTGTTGACTGATTATTTGCGTGATGACTTTTTAGAAAACGCTGACTATTCACTTGAGCTTAAAGAAAATATTGTTGTGTATAATCCAAAGAAAGGGATTGAGACGACGCAAAAAATTATGCAGCAGTCTATTGGAATTGGTTTGGAATGGGTGCCGTTAATTAATATGACGCCAGAACAAGTGATCAGTCTGTTAAAACGCGCCAAAATTTATATCGATTTCGGTGAGCACCCTGGTAGAGATCGCATTCCACGAGAAGCCGCGTTGTGTGGTTGTGTGGTTATGACTGGACAAAAGGGCAGTGCAGGTAATGATGTTGATGTGCCTATCCCTCGTGGGTACAAGTTTTTAGATGCAGGTCAGTATGATCAAGTTTGCTTGTGTATGAAGGATGTTGCTGAGAACTTTGCAGAGCATCATCAGCATTTTGAGAGCTATAGAGATTGGGTGCGTCAAAACAAGTCTCGCTTTTTCCAAGAGGCAAAGGATTTGATGACGTATGAATGCTAAGGTAAGCGCTGTTATCGTCACCTATCATCCAGATCAACGCATTTTGCAACAACAGCTAGATGCTTTGCTGCCGCAGGTGAGTGGTGCGGTTATTGTAGATAATCATTCGAGTGATGCCCATAAAGTGTGGTTGCGTGAATTGTCGGCACATAATCAAAACCTTCATATCATCGAGCTAACTGAAAATTACGGCATTGCTAAAGCACAAAACGAGGGTATTACTTGGGCAAAAGCCCAAGGGGCTGAGTTTGTATTGCTTATGGATCAAGATAGCCAGCCAGCGCCGGATATGGTGGCGTTGTTGTTGTCTGGTTATGAGCGTTTATCCGCCATGGAGAATAAGGTTTCCGCCATTGGTCCAAAGTTTGTCGATGTCGATTCTGGCCGGATATCGCAACATGTGCGTTTTGGTTGGTTGAGTGTTGCGCGTATTCATTGCAGTATAGAATTGGCACAAACACCTGTTGATTTTTTAATCGCTTCTGGTTCGTTGATACCAATGCAGGTGCTAGATAATGTGGGCTTGATGGATGAAAGCCTGTTCATTGATCACGTCGATACTGAGTGGATTTTAAGGGCGAAAAGCATGGGTTATGCTGCTTTTGGACATTGTTCTGCACTGATGTATCATTCGCTAGGTGAGCATAGGATGCGTTTTTGGTTCGGACGATGGCGAGATATTCCTATTCATAAGCCATTTCGTTACTACTATATTTTTAGAAATTCGCTTGTTTTGTATAAGCGAGAATATATGGGGTGGCATTGGATATGGGTCGATTTAATTCGTTTGTTTCAAGTAACCGTTTTTATGGGTATTGTGGCGAACGAGCGTCGAAAGAAAATAAAGATGATTTGGCGTGGAATTGTGGCAGGGTTGCGTGGTGAGTCTGGAAAAATGCCAGAATGAACATTTACTGCATTATCCCTACCTACCAAGCGGGCGCAGACTGGTCACCAGCTATCGAAGCACTTAAACAGCAAACAGGCATCGCGTCAGATCAGGTTTTGATTATCGATTCTAGCTCGAAAGATAATACTGTGTTTTTATCTGAGCAAGCAGGCTTTCGTGTGCATGTCATACCCAGTGTCGAGTTTAACCACGGTGGTACGCGCCAGTTAGCAGTTTCTTTGTTGCCCGAAGATGCTGAGGTTGTTGTGTTTTTAACCCAAGATGCGCTGTTAACAACTCATGATGCAATTCAAAAATTAGTGGCTGTATTTGAAGACGATCAGGTTGGCTGTGCCTATGGTCGTCAGTTACCGCATGAAGATGCAGGATTGTTGGGTGCGCACGCTAGGTTGTTTAACTATGGTGAGCAATCTTATCGTCGTACCCTGGCCGATGTGCCCAAATATGGCATTAAAACCGCTTTTCTATCTAATTCTTTTGCCGCTTACCGTGTGTCGGCACTGAAAGCGGTTGGCGGTTTCCCCACCAATACCATTTTTGCTGAAGACATGATGGTGGCTGCGAAAATGCTACAAGCAGGTTATGCGGTTAATTATGTTGCCAATGCCTGTGTTTATCATTCGCATGACTATACCGCACTACAAGAATTTAAGCGTTATTTTGATATGGGCGTACTACACAGTCGCGAGACTTGGTTATTAGAGCAACTGGGTAAACCTCAAGGAGAAGGTAAGCGATTTGTCTTATCTGAATGGTGTTATCTGTTTCAACACGCGCCTTGGTTATTGCCAGTATCCTTATTAAATACCTTCATGAAGTGGCTGGGTTATACCCTAGGTAAGCAAGAAAAATTTCTACCACTAGCTTTTAAAAAGCGTTTCAGTATGCACCCTAGTTTTTGGGATTGCAAGCATGGCTAAAACCTATCATGGACTGATCGGGCTGTTTGACCTTGCTGTGGTCGTGTTTTGTGCAAGTGTTGCTTGGGTTTGGCTTGAACCCGTTTCTGTAATTGAGCCTTATCTATTGTTAGTGGCAGTTGTTTCAGCTGTGCTCGTGCCGTTAGGTTCATTGTTTGGTTTACACGTATCTTTTCGCGCCCAAGCTATTTTTGCTTGGGTACGTCAATTAACCATACTTTGGTTGACACTTTCACTGGCAATCGTGATTGTATTGTGGATGACGAAACAAGCAGATACCTTTTCGCGTTTATGGATCGCGACTTGGCTGCTGAGTGCTTGGTTAGTTTCTATCGGTTGGCGTTTGGCCGCTTTTTCAGTATTAAAACGCTTACGTGCTTCTGGCTACAATCATAAACATATTGTCATTGTTGGTGCGGGTCGATTAGGACAAGCGATTCAAGCGCAAATTCAAGCCTCACCTTGGTCGGGATTCGAGGTGGCGGCTTTTTTTGATGATGATGTAGACAAAATTGCTACTTTAATTAATGGCGTTGAAGTGAAAGCGGCGGACGATTTATCTGGTTGGTTGGAATCTCACGCTGTCGATGAAATTTGGTTTGCTTTGCCTTTACGTGCCGAACCACGCTTACAGGCTTTATTACATGCGTTGCGCCATACCACCGCCAATATTCGCTATGTGCCTAACTTATCGGGGTTGCGTTTGCTTAATCACGCACCGCGCGAGGTGCTAGGCTTTAGTATGCTCGATTTGTCGGTAAGTCCGATGAGTGAGCCGTTTAATCGGCTATTAAAATCGTTAGAAGATAAATTGATTGCGGGGATCATTTTATTGCTCATTAGTCCGATTATGTTGCTGTTAGCGATAGGGGTAAAGCTGTCTTCTCCTGGTCCTGTATTTTACCGACAAGAGCGGGTCGGGTTAAATGGCGAACTGTTTAACATGCTCAAATTCCGCAGTATGCCTGTCGATGTTGAAAAAGACGGTGTGCAGTGGGGTAGTGCGGGCAGTAAAACCAATACCTGGTTTGGAGCATTTATTCGTAAAACCAGTTTAGACGAGTTACCTCAGTTTATTAATGTGCTCAAAGGTGATATGTCGATTGTTGGCCCACGTCCCGAACGCCCGATGTTCGTAGAAAAATTTAAAGATGAAATTCCTGGCTACATGCAAAAACATATGGTTAAAGCCGGTATTACTGGTTGGGCGCAGGTGCATGGTTGGCGTGGTGATACCTGCTTAAAAACCCGTATTGAGTTTGACCTCTGGTACATCGAACACTGGTCGCTTTGGCTAGACATTAAAATCATCATCATGACACTGTTTAAGGGGTTTGTGCATAGCAATGCGCGGTGATGGGGTTGGCGGTGCGAGTTGTGTGGGTGCATAGATAATTTTTGTTTTTTTGAGAGAAAAAAGGATAGAATAATTACTATGAGCAGCTTATCTTTATCTCAAAAAATAGGAACCAGTTTCCCATACGACTGGTCTAATCCTTCTGGAATGACAGAAGAAGTGTTTATTCGCCTTGTCATGACTAGGGGGTTGTTTAAGGATATGCTAACAACCATCCGTTATATGGGATTTGAGCGTGTCCAGCCCATTTTTGACGAGATGGAACCCATGCTTCCTGCAATGACCAAGCAAGTTTATGGCAATATTAAAATAGGCTATCAGAATGCTCAAAGTCGAATCGCTGCCAGAAAATACGAAAAACCTATTTGAAAAGATACGCCATCATCCTGAATTATCGGCATTGACTTTAGTCGGTGGGACAGCAATTTCGCTTCTGGTTGCCCATAGGTTGAGCATGGATTTAGACTTTTGTACCTTTGAAGATAGGTTGCCGTCTTACCAAATCAATCGATTCATTCAATCGCTTAAAAATGATGGGCATCAGGTATTTGATGCCACTGCACCCAACCAAAAAGCACAGTTCAAAATCAACTCAGGAAAAGTCCTAGACGACTATGCGCGAGATTATGTCATAGATGGCGTTAAGGTGACATTTTTTGCGTATGATGCCGATAAAAAAACCAAAGCGTTTCTTGCCTCTCAAGCGAGTTTTTGTGATTTAGCTGCGTTCAAAATGATGTCATTAAAAGGGCTTTTTGCCATGAAGTCGCTACTTCCTGAACGGCGCAGTAAGTCTCGCGATTTGTATGATTTGTGGTATCTGATTCATAAAGAGGGTTTTTCTATTGAGGCACTCTTTGACATTGTTGAGTCCTACTCAGATTCAAGGATGATCGATCAAACAGTTTATGTGTTGACAGGCATAACGCCGATTGATGATAAGACTGATGAAGGGTTAGATGCCGTTAATGTGCAGATGTCTTTGCAAGGGTTGTATGAGTTTTTTCAAAAAGAAATTGCAATCTATCAGCAGCTAAAATCAGAAGTGGCCTTTTTGCTTTAGGGTAACTTTTATCGAACACGGATCACTACTAACATCATCATAATGCTGTTTAAGGGTTTTGTGCACAGCAATGCGAGGTGATGGGATTTAGTGGCTGCTCGAATTGAGATTTTTAAGTGGGTCATTACAAAAGTTATAACCCATCGATGTATTATTGTATGACAATGTCATTCAGAATCTATTGAAAGGATGATCATATTATGGCAGCAAGTGCACTGGTGCAGACAAGAATTCACCCAGATATTAAGCAAGAAGCAGCTCTGGTGTTGGCAGCAATGGGATTGACTGTATCTGACGCAGTTAGATTGATGTTGACAAGAGTCGCTCAAGATAAGTTATTACCATTTGAGCCACTGATTCCGAATGCGGCTACTATTGATGCGATGAAAGCCGCTAGAGATGGTGATACGAAAAAGTTTAATGATCTTGATGCGTTAATGGCTGATTTGCATGCGGACGATTGAACGGACCACTCAATTCAAGCGCGACTATAAGCGAGAATTGAAAGGACGTTACCGTGCTGAGTTGGATGAAATTCTTCTGCCCGTTATTAAGACGCTGATGCAAGATCTGTCTCTGTCTGTAGAATACCAGGATCACCAGCTGACAGGCAACTGGAAAGACCATCGCGATTGCCATATCAAGCCCGACTTGGTGTTGATTTATCGACTGCCAGATATAGAAAGCCTCCAGCTTGTAAGGCTCGGTTCTCATGCAGAGTTGGGTTTATAATAGGTTTCGTGTGCGTGAGAATTTGTTACGGTAAAGAAATTACTTGGCAATGTTTTAAGGAGTCAGAGCGATGTACTACGATGCTGTTAAAGTAGAGCCAAGAGGTCAAGATATCTCACCAAGCAAACTCTTTGCAGAATTAAGAAGTCATTCATGACCTTGTTTGAGGGCTTTGTGCATAGCAATGCGCGTTGATGGGGCTGTAGCAGTGTGTATTGGGTAGTTTTGTTGCGTTCTAAAATATCAACCACAACAAAACATGGTTAAAATATTTTACAAAAAATAATTTTACGGCTAAAATATAAAATATTTTATACATATGGTGTTGTCATGGATTATCATTCTTTGAGTGCTTATTGCGCGATCTTACGTCAAGAAGCAGGTAAAACCCAGCAAACCGTTGCCGATGATATCGGTATTTCACGCGCAACCCTTAATGCTTTCGAAACAGGACGCGCAACGGACATTGGTTTAAGAAAACTCCTTAAACTATTAGACTATTACGGTTACGAAGTGCAGGTACAACACAAGGCTGCATTACCCACGCTAGAGATGTTGCTGAATGAACGCTAGTTTAAAGGTATTGGTAAATCAAAAGCCCTCTGGTGTGCTCATTAAAGAAAGTGGTGAGTTTGTGTTTCAGTATCAGCAACCAGCAGCAGAGACATTTATCTCACTTACCATGCCTGTAAGGGCTAAAAACTACACCTTGGCCTACTTGATGCCTATTTTTGAAATGCACTTGCCCGAAGGCTATTTGTTATCTGTCATCAAAAAACACTTCGCCAAAATAACGGCTACCGATGATTTTGGTTTACTCAACATTTTAGCTCCTAGCGTGCGTGGTCGTTTAACCTATCAAGGTGATCAACAGAAATCTAGTAGCAGCTTGTCTTTATCCGATGTGTTACACGGGCGAACGGAAAACCTATTTCAATCGTTGGTCGAACGCTTTGCGCTCTCATCCCCATTAAGTGGTGTTCAGCCAAAAGTCTTAGCTAAGGTGCAAGATAAAGCGACGCTTATGCACGAAGAAGTTATTGTTAAAGCCTGGGGGGATGATTATCCAGAGCTGGCTTTAAATGAATACTTGTGTATGAAAGCGGTGAAGTTGGCTGGTATTCCAGTACCCGAGTGTTATTTGTCTGATGATGAACGTTTGTTTGTCATGAAGCGTTTCGATGTGCTAGAAACGGGCGAAGCATTAGGATTTGAAGATATGTGCGTTTTGCAAGCCAAGCGTCGAGATGATAAATACAACGGTAGTTATGAACAGCTTGCCAAAACAATTAAAACCTTTGTTTCACCCGAGCATAAACAAGCTTCGCTGAGTCAGTTTTTTAAAATGATGGTGATGAATCATCTCCTACAAAACGGTGATGCCCACCTTAAAAACTTTGGCGTGGTTTATGATGGACCAAATACTGTCAGACTAGCACCAGCTTACGATGTGGTGTGTACGACGGTTTATGTTTCACAAGATATGACAGCATTGACTATGCAGGGTACTAAGCGTTGGCAAAACAAAAAAAGCCTCATCAAATTTGCTATTGACGCGTGCGAGTTAACGCCAAGACAAGCAGAGCAAAGTTACCATGCATGTCTGAATGCGCTTGGCTTACTGAGAGAAGAGATCGCGCAGCGCATTAAGCAAGAGCAAGAAATGGAAAAGTTGCACTTGCTCAAGCATTTAATGAAGTTGTGCTCCGCCGATACACAAATTTAATCCTCCACTGAATTGTCCACTTCTTTAACATTAACCGCCTCAATTGAGGCGGTTTTTTTATCGTCGTTAAACAAAAAATAGCCATTGTGGTATCATGCAAATATGAAACAATGGTATCTTATCTATACAAAACCGCGCCAAGAGTTAATTGCTGTGGCGAATCTGCAAAATCAAGCTTACACCGCATTTGCCCCCCAAGTGAGTGTAAAAAAACGCACCAATCAAGGTTGGAAACAGGTCAACGAGCCACTCTTTCCGAACTATGTTTTTATACAGTTAGACGATGTTGCCGATGATTGGAAACCCATTCGCAGTACGCGAGGGGTGAGCGGATTTGTGCGTTTTGGTTCTGGTTTGCCTGCACCTATTAGTGATGCGTTGATGCTGCCCTTGTTGGCGCTGGACTGGCAGCAGGTTAGTGAGCAATTATCGATATATCCTAAAGTGGGCGATCGTGTGAATGTATCCATAGGAGAGACGTGGGTAAGTGCTTTAGTAACGGCTGAAGATGCCAAAGGTCGAGTCGAAGTGTTGCTGAATTTATTAGGTCAAGAGCAAAGTCTGTGGGTTGACTCACGCTTAGTCAAAGTTTCAATGCTCTGATGTAATTAGTCGCCCCTGAACAACACCACTTTCTCATGTCGATTATGCAACATCTTTTCTGTAAATTCACAGAATTTCGCCCCAATAATCAATC
>CAZYER010000048.1:0-10272 GCA_964646525.1 uncultured Francisella sp.
TCGAGAAGGTGAATTATGGGACTTCGGCTGACTTTTGGCAAGCGTTTTTTACACTATTTGTTATATTTTTGTTATCACAACAAAAAAATCAACAAGTTAATGACATCAACAACGCATCTTCACTTAAGCCTTCTGCATTTCGATAATAATGTTTACGTACAGCATCTTGCTTGAAACCTAATTTTTGATAAAGAGCGATGGCTTTAAGATTACTTTCTCGCACTTCTAACACCACGCGATCACAGCCCAAGGCTTTTGCTTTATGACAACAAGCAGCTAGTAACTGACTAGCAACACCACGTCGTTGATAAGCGGCAGCTACGGTGATTTGTAATATTTCAAACATATCTCCCAAATGCATGGCCAATAGATAACCCACCAGCTGACTTTCTTGATAATAGATTTCACAGCTCGTTAGTGGATTGTCTAGACTATCTTTAAACTGCTGCAACGTCCACAAGCAACCCTTTTCCTGTTGCTCAAACATATAAAGCGTTGCTGCTAAACTCGATTCAACCACGAAACCACTCCCTGCGCACCCCATCTCGCCGTCGCTAGGCTGGCCGTTAACAAATAACCGCCTGTTGGCGCTTCCCAATCCAGCATTTCTCCAACACAAAAGACACCAGGTTTTGTCTTTAACATGAGCCACTCATCCAGAGCGACCTCCTTAACGCCACCAGCACTACTGATCGCTTCTGCCAACAACCCCGTTCCCGTTAATTTAACGGGGCAGTGCTTTAATCTTTCTGCGACTATTTTTAGAGATACCCCGCTAACCTCACCCTTTAGATTCTCCTGTATCAATGCCACCTTGACAGCAGATAATTTGAGCGTAGAGGTTAATTTATTACTGAGCGATAAACGCTGCGGAGCTTGCATTAATTTTTGCCTGACTTGATCTAGAGACAAACTGGGTAACAAATCCAAATATACGGTTTGAGGTCCATTATCTGCTATGGCTTCTCTGAGCAGCGCCGAAAAGCCGTAAATTAGACCACCTTCCAGTCCTGATGATGAGACAATTAACTCCCCCTGACGCCGATAAGACTGTCCATGAACATCTTCATAAGTGAGCGCGACGGGTTTAATAGGAGAACCAGCATAATGCTGTTGCATATACTCACTCCATGCCACATTAAAGCTGCAATTAGCTGGTCTAAAAGGAGCAACTTCTATCCCAGTACAGGCAAACATATCCAGCCAATCGCCTTTAGAGCCTAATTGTGGCCAACTGGCTCCACCCAAGGCAAGTACCATCGCATCCGATGCAATCGTTTTTTGTCCTGTGGGCGTGTCTACTAACAAGGATTGACCTCGCCATCCAACAAAACGATGCTTCATATGAAACACCACGCCCGATTGTTTCAGTCGGTGCAACCAAGCTCTGAGCAAAGGGGCTGCTTTTTTATCGGTAGGGAAAATGCGACCTGAGGAACCGACAAAACTGGCAATACCCAGACCACTCATCCAAGATTGGATCGCTGGCGCATCAAAAGCCCGAATCATCGGTGCTAACCAATTAGACGCTTCATAATAATTATGTAGAAAGTCGTCAATGTGAAGACTGTGACTGATATTCAGACCACCTCTGCCTGCCTGCAAAAACTTTCTACCCACTGAAGGCATGGCATCATAAACACTCACCGAAAATCCATGCGCCACCAAGACTTCCGCCGCCATGAGCCCACCGGGCCCAGCACCGATCACGGCAACCTGTTTAGGCATGACTCAAAAAATGCTGACACAAGCTTTGCCAAACTCGCTTCTTAAGCTGCGGCTGCATGATCAATTCATTTAAAGTTGGCAAACAAACCATTGATGTGATTGATTCTCCGAAAGCAATACCTGCAGACTCGGTCGGCTTATCTTCTACTTGATCACAAGGAAAAAGCTGCTCTGCCGACAAGCCGAGAGACTGGGCAATCGACACTAATAAGCGCCAGCGTGGATCATCCTCATCATCCCAAAAAGTGTCTAAATCTACCGACCAGCACCACAGTTCTTGCAGCGGTTGACTGCTTCTGACTTCAGAAAGCTCACTGCCTTGACTAGCCAGCCGCTGATCCCGCCAAGCCACAACCCCCAAAGCCCCAGCTAAATTCACACGCCACCTTGATATTGTGGATGCGAGCGTTTAGCACGAACCGCCAATTTGTTTAAGGCATTAATATAAGCTTTTGCCGATGACGTCATAATATCCGTATCCGTACCTTGGCCATTGACAATGCGCCCACCCTTTTCTAAACGAACGGCTGTTTCACCTTGCGAATCGGTACCATTGGTGACATTGCTCACTGCATACAATGACAGATTTGCACCTGAATTAACCATGCTTTCAATCGCCTTAAAGGTCGCATCGACAGCTCCTGCGCCTGCCGATTCAGCGCGTTGCTCTTCGCCATTGATCCATAAAGTCACTTCGGCTTTAGGCAGCTCCCCTGTTTCAGAAACCACTTTCAATGAAACCAGACGATATTGATCACTTTCTAATTCCACCGCATCATCCGCGACAAGCGCCAACAAATCTTCATCATAAATATCATGTTTTAAGTCAGCCAGTTCTTTGAAACGAACAAAAATTCGATTCAATTCCTCTTCACTCGCTGGGGCAACGCCAATCGATTCTAAACGAGAGCGTAACGCATTACGACCTGAATGCTTACCTAATACCATTTTATTCGCCGACCAGCCCACATCTTCTGCTGACATAATTTCATAGGTTTCGCGATGCTTCAACACGCCATCTTGATGGATACCCGACTCATGCGCAAAGGCATTCGCACCGACAATCGCTTTGTTAGGTTGCACTGCAAAACCGGTAATGGCCGAAACCATACGCGAAGCAGGTACAATTTCTTTACTATTAATACGCGTATCAAAGGAGAAAAAATCCTGACGCGTACGAATCGCCATGACGATTTCTTCTAACGCCGTATTACCCGCACGCTCACCCAACCCATTAATCGTACATTCGATTTGACGCGCACCATTTTGAACCGCAGCGAGTGAGTTAGCAACCGCCAAGCCCAAATCATTATGACAATGCGCTGAAAAAATAGCTTTGTCTGAATTGGCTGTGTTGGCAATCACATACTTGAACAAAGCACCAAACTGCTCTGGCAAGTTGTAACCCACGGTATCGGGGATGTTAATCGTCGTTGCACCAGCTTTAATGACAGCATCGAACACGCGTGACAAAAACTCGGGATCAGAACGACCTGCATCTTCTGCTGAAAACTCAACATCATCAGTATATTGACGCGCACGCTTCACCGCATAGACCGCACGTTCAACGACTTCATCGGGCGTCATACGCAGTTTCTTTTCCATGTGAATCGGCGAGGTAGCAATAAAGGTATGAATACGTCCACGTGTTGCTGGCTTCACTGCCTCACCCGCTAGGTCAATATCTCTATCAACAGCACGAGAAAGACCACAAACCACCGAATCTTGTACGGCCTTGGCTACCGCCTGCACAGACTCAAAGTCGCCCTGACTGGCAGCAGGAAAACCGGCCTCAATCACATCCACACGCAATTTTTCTAATACTTTTGCGATTTTGACTTTTTCCTCACGCGTCATGGAAGCACCGGGACTTTGCTCGCCGTCACGCAAGGTTGTATCGAAAATGATTAATGTATCTTTCATATTTGCTTCTCTATTAGTGTAACTCAGTGAACTGTGTGGCTTTATCAGATGCTGCTTGAGTCGTATTAACGGAATCTGTGGTTTGTTTTGTTTTTTGTCTCAGACTACGACGCTCTTTCAATCCCCATAAGGTAACCACCAAACCCGATGCCGCATACACAAACAGAGTCAGAAATAATAAGGTTGCTGGATCAATCAAAATAATAATGGCCACACCAACCAGCAACAACATGGTAATAAATGGAACCCTATCCTTAAGCTTAAACTCTTTAAAGCTGTGATAGCGGAAGTTACTGACCATTAACAAACCAGCCGCAATTGTTAATAGGCTAACGAAAATGACTGTAATTTGACTAAAACTCGCATCGCCCATAATCCAGACGAATGACGCCAACACTCCAGCAGCGGCTGGACTAGGTAAGCCTTGAAAATAACGCTTATCGGCAATGCCGATTTGGGTATTAAAGCGTGCCAAACGAAGCGCTGCCGCAGCAACATAAATAAAGGCAGCAACCCAACCAAACTTACCCAGTTCGTTAAGCCCCCAACTGTAAACCAACATCGCAGGGGCAATACCAAAAGAAACCATATCAGACAAGCTATCGTACTCAGCACCAAACTCACTGGTGGCATTGGTCATACGAGCTACTCGACCATCCAATGCATCGAATACCATTGCAATAAAGATAGCAATAGCTCCTTGCTCAAATTGCTGATTAACACCCGCAATGATGGCGTAAAAGCCACAAAATAAGGCTGCTGTTGTTAGCATATTGGGCAACCAATAAATCCCCTGTTTTGGTGTCTGCACAGGACGCTCCTTCTATTCATGTTTAGTGTGCTAATGCTAACACAATCGATGAGGTTTACCACACCTATTACGAATGGGCTTGATATGATAAAACAAAAAACGCCAGCATTAAGCTGGCGTTTTCAATCGAAGTAGAATCGAAATTAGTTCTTTTCTTTGTCGACGATTTTGTTGGCTGCAATCCAAGGCATCATAGCGCGTAATTTTGCACCAACGACTTCGATGCCGTGCTCAGCATTTTGACGACGACGTGCTGTCATTGAAGGATAGTTAGACTGACCTTCTAAAATGAACTGTTTAGCATATTCACCCGATTGAATGTTTGCTAAGGCTTCGCGCATCGCTTTACGAGACTCTTCGTTAATAACGCGTGGACCAGTGACGTATTCACCGTATTCTGCATTGTTAGAAATTGAGTAGTTCATATTAGCGATACCGCCTTCGAACATCAAATCAACAATCAACTTCAATTCATGTAAACATTCGAAGTAAGCCATTTCTGGTGCATAACCCGCTTCAACCAAGGTATCGAAACCAGCCTTAACCAACTCAACCGCGCCACCACACAATACTGCTTGCTCACCGAACAAATCAGTTTCACACTCTTCACGGAAAGTGGTTTCGATGATACCCGTACGACCACCACCGACACCCATAGCGTAAGAAAGTGCAGTTGCCTTAGCATTACCAGATGCATCTTGGTGAATCGCGATTAAGTCAGGAATACCACCACCACGCACGAACTCTGAACGCACTGTATGACCTGGTGCTTTTGGTGCAATCATGATGACGTCTAAATCTTCACGTGGTTCGATTTGGTTGTAAATGATCGAAAAGCCATGTGCAAAAGCGAGCGTAGCGCCTTTTTTGATATTTGGCTCAATTTCTTGTTTGTACAATTTAGACTGAAACTCATCAGGCGTCAGAATCATCACCACGTCAGCTGCAGCAACAGCGGTCGCAACGTCAGCTGTTTTCAAGCCATAACCTTCGGCTTTCTTAATTGATGGAGAGCCGGCACGTAAACCGACTGTCACATCAACACCAGAATCTTTCAAGTTAGCAGCATGCGCATGACCCTGTGAACCAAAGCCAATAATAGCTACTTTTTTGTTTTTGATGATCGATAAATCACAATCTTTATCATAATAAACTTTCATTGAATATCCCCAATGCTAATGAATGTGTTAAAAAATGAATGACTAAATTTGTAACCGTTTTTCGCCACGCATGATGCCAAGCGCACCAGAGCGAACAGTTTCCAAAATTAAACTCGCGTCCAATGCATTAATGAATGCATCGGTTTTACTTTTATTGCCGACCAATTGGATGGTGTAGGTGGTGGCACTGACATCAACGATTTGCGCACGGAAAATATCAGATAATCGTTTAAGCTCTTCACGGTGTGCACCTGTAGCCATCAGCTTAATGAGCAACAGCTCACGCTCAATGTGCTCGCCATTCGTTAAATCGACCACTTTCACCACATCAACCAAGCGGTTAAGATGCTTAACGATCTGCTCAATTTGCTGCTCGTTACCTTCAGTAACTAGCGTCAAACGCGATACCGTTTCATCTTCAGTCGGAGCAACAGTTAACTCTTGAATATTATAGCCACGTGCCGAAAACAATCCGGCCACACGCGACAAGGCTCCTGACTCGTTTTCCATCAGCATGGAAATGATATGACGCATCCCCTAGCCCCCTTATACCAAAATCATTTCGTTTTGACCCGCGCCAGCCGGAATCATTGGGTAAACGTTCTCTGTATGATCGGTTTGAATGTCCATGAACACCAAGCGATCTTTCATGGCAAAGGCTTCACGCATTTTGCTCTCTAATTCTGCGGGGTCAGTTACTTTCATCCCTACATGGCCATAAGCTTCAACCAATTTAACAAAGTCTGGTAAAGAATCCATGTAAGACATTGAGTAACGACGATCGTAGAAAAACTCTTGCCACTGACGCACCATCCCCAAGAAACGATTATTCAAACAAATAATCTTCACAGGCAAGCCATATTGCAGACAAGTTGACAGCTCTTGGATATTCATTTGAATACTGCCTTCACCCGTTACACAAGCGACTTCGGCATCGGGAAACGCCATTTTGACACCCATTGCATAAGGCAAACCGACACCCATCGTACCCAAGCCGCCCGAGTTGATCCAACGACGTGGTTTATCGAATGGATAGTACTGAGCTGCCCACATCTGGTGCTGTCCTACATCTGACGTAATGTAAGCATCACCATCGGTGATTTTGTGCAACAATTCAATAACCGATTGCGGCTTAATGACCTTAGTCGATGGCTGATACGCCATACAGTTAATACTACGCCACTCATCAATCTGCTTCCACCAAGCAACAATGGCTTCAGCGTTTGGCTTGCGCTTTTCATGACGCAACATATCCAGCATATCATCCAGCACTTGCGCTACAGGACCAACAATCGGTACATCCACTTTAACATTTTTAGAAATGGAAGCTGGGTCAATATCAACGTGAATGATTTTTGCCGTCGGACAGAATTTTTCAATATTACCCGTTACACGGTCATCGAAACGCGCGCCAATAGCAATCAGCACATCACAATGGTGCATCGCCAAATTAGCTTCGTAGGTGCCATGCATACCCAACATACCAATCGACTGTGCATCACTGGCTGGAAAAGCACCCAACCCCATCAAAGTTTGCGTGATTGGATACCCCATAGTACGCACAAGCTCGGTTAGTTGTGCTGAGGCATCGCCCAAAACCACGCCACCACCCGTGTAAAACACTGGGCGTTCTGCACTCATCATCAAATCAATGGCTTTACGAATTTGACCTGAGTGACCTTTGGTGACAACATTATACGAGCGAATACTAACCGACTCAGGATAAACATAATCTGTTTTAGCGTTTTGAATGTCTTTAGGAATATCAATCAAAACAGGACCCGGACGACCTGTTGTCGCAATATAGAAAGCTTTTTTCAGCGTTACAGCCAAATCAGCCACATCGCGTACTAAAAAGTTATGTTTAACAATCGGACGGCTAATACCCACAGTGTCTACTTCTTGGAAAGCATCCAAACCAATAAGACCCGTTGGCACTTGACCTGTAATAACAATTAATGGAATAGAATCCATGTAGGCGGTCGCTAAGCCGGTAATGGCATTAGTCGCACCTGGCCCAGACGTGACCAATACGAGTCCTGGTTTACCCGTGGCACGTGAATAGGCATCGGCAGCATGGGTGGCAGCCTGCTCATGTCGAACCAAAATATGTTGTAACTTGGTCGCTATTGTATCTAAAGCATCATAAATAGGAAGTACGGCTCCACCTGGGTAACCCCAAAGGTGATCGACTCCTTCGTCCTCTAAAAATTTTACGACGATCTGAGCACCAGTCAACTCCACGCCACTCTCCTTCAATCCCAATTGCACTTAGGGGGTAAAACAGCACATTGTAATACAAATTCAAGATTACAAACGATGTTTCATAAAAAAATAATACCTGACCATTTTGGTCAACTATTATATTAGAGTCAAGCACCAATTAAAAAATTGTGACGATAATGACGCATCTCAGCGATGGACTCATGAATATCCGATAAAGCAGTATGCGTACCCTTTTTCTGAACCGCATCAAAAACGGGTTTATTCCAGCGGCGAGCAGCTTCTTTGAAACTACTCACATCAAGCAGTCGATAATGTAGATAGCCATCCAACGCTGGCATGTATTTTTCGATAAATTTACGATCTTGACAAATACTGTTACCACATAAAGGCGATGATTTAGCAGGCACGTATTGCTGCACAAAGGCCAAGGTCATCTCTGTTGCTTGTTCAATACTAATGGTACTTTGACGACAACGCTCAATCAGTCCAGAAGCACCGTGTGTTTTCAAACACCACTCATCCATGCCAGCCAACACCTCATCGGATAAATGAATGGCAATTTCTGGTCCTTCTGCAATCACATTTAATTGACTATCGGTAATCAGTGTCGCCACTTCCATAATGCTTTCGGTTGCCACCGACAAGCCTGTCATTTCCAAATCCATCCATACTAAATTATCTGCACTCTGCATAACGACTCCTTAACCAAATACCACTCACATCTTCTATAATGATGCGATTATTGATGACATAATCGCTCATTTGGGAAGGTTAACCTATGCTAGATATTACCACGTTACAGAACCAATCATGTCAACCCATTGCGCCAAATAGTCAACGCATGGTCATCCCCACCGTAGAAAGTTACTTAAGCGTATTACCTGGCTGGCAAGCAGGCTTCGATTACAACAGCATTGAACGAAGTATTCAATTCAAAAATCACTATCAAGTGATGGCGTTTCTGAATGCGCTTGCCTTTATTAGCCATGAACAAGATCACCATGCCGACATCTGCTACGGTTACAACAAGGTTAGCATCAAACTCACCACACACACCATCAAAGGTGTTAGTTTAAACGATATGATTATGGCGGCTAAAATTAATCAGTTGCGTCCAACATGAGCAAACGCAACCTGTCGCAACAGCAACAGCAACGCATCGAACAGCGTCGCTCTGGGCAAGACCATCACGATAAGGGACTTGAAGGTCTAGTGGTGATGAACTCCGGCAAAAAAGCGACAGTGCAACTGGATGATGGTCGCTTACTTACCTGCCATCAACGCGCCAACTTAGCCAACGTGGTTGCTGGTGATAAGGTCATTGTTTTGCTTGATGAGCAACACCCCCCCGTTATTGAAAGCTTACTGCCGCGTCGCAGCTTGTTGTCTCGACCTGGCTTTAGAGGTGTTATTAAACCTGTTGCTGCTAACGTAGACCAGCTATTGGTCGTCATTGCACCGGCCCCCGGCATTGATTTAGATTTGCTCGATCGCAGTCTGTGTTACTGTGAATGGCAAGGATTGGATGCCGTCGTTATTCTGAACAAGGTCGATTTGCTGGCGGATGATTATCGAACACTCTGTGATCAGTTAGCCAACGTCTATACGGCTATGGGCTATACGTGGATAGAAACCAGCACAGAAGCCGATATCGGCTTAGAAACCCTGAAACACATCTGCAACAACAAAACCAGCGTGTTTTTAGGCAATTCGGGGGTGGGAAAATCATCACTCACGCAAGCACTGATTCCAGACGTTGCCATTCGCACCCAGAAACTATCAAGCTCAACAGGGCTAGGTCAACACACCACCAACAATGCCACCCTATACAAACTCGATATCGGCGGACAACTAAT
This sequence comes from uncultured Francisella sp., assembly GCA_964646525.1. Lineage (GTDB taxonomy): Bacteria > Pseudomonadota > Gammaproteobacteria > Thiomicrospirales > Thiomicrospiraceae. The sequence continues at coordinate 9,705 of CAZYER010000048.1, forward strand.
TGATGCCGCTGGCATTCGCAGCTTGGAACTAAGCGAATTTGCTATCGAACATCCTGACCGTTACTGGCGTGATTTTCGTCCTTATCTGGGACAGTGCCGCTTTAACAATTGCACCCACGACCACGAACCTGGTTGCGCTGTAAAAGACGCCGTCGAGTCTAAAATGATTGCTCAGCATCGTTATCAGCATTATTTAAGACTTCTGCCTGAATCCGTGTTCTTTAAATAACATAGCGTCAGCTTAAGGCTGTCGGGTCTCGACTGATTATAAATTTTTTTAACAAATAACTCGGGGTTGGTTTTCTGCCACTCCATGAGTTTGGCAATCGGGGTGACATGCCCAAGGTTCTTTTGCACAATGTGATGATTGTACAGTTTAAGATACTCAATGAGTTTGTCTTCTAACTGTTCGTAACTGTTAAATCATGTCGTTGCCAGTAATGCTGTTATCCTACCATTAAATCGCTCAACCATACCATTAGTTTGAGGGTGGTCAAGCACGCTCACCTCTGGTTTTACTGTGAATCTGTGTAAGATGCTGCTCTATTGATTTCCAGTTAATCAGAGT
>CAZYER010000049.1:0-3222 GCA_964646525.1 uncultured Francisella sp.
ATTAAGTCTATTTATTTGTTTTATTAGGTCAGTTATGAATCGTCACCAAGCCAGCAAACAACAATCTGCTCATAGCGTTCATGCGCCTTCGATGGTGAGTGTTCCGCTACGGAAAGAAGCGATTATGCAAAGCCTAAAGCATGTGGGTGGGGCGAGTGCATTCAAAGTACCTGATATGCCCGATGTCATTATTTTATTAGAGCGAGAAGCCAATTCGCGCTATCCGAATGCGCGTAAGTTTGCCGAAATTATCGAATCCAATAATGTCATTACGGGTGAAATTCTCAGCATTGTTAAATCACCGACCTTTTTGCGGCACATGACTGCTACAGTGGAAATTAAAACCATTCACCATGTCATTAACCTGATCGGCATTCAAAAGACCTATCGCTTAGCGGTGGCAGCGGCGATACGTGCCATTCCGGCACAATCGACGCTCTTTCGCTCTATTATTGATCATAGTTTTGATATTGCTGTGGCCTGTGCCGAAATCGCCGGTTATGTACAAGGCATTGATATTAGTGACGCTTACCTATTTGGCCTATTCCGCGATGCGGGTGCCATTGGTGTTGCCAATAGTTTGCAACAGAAGTACGAACGTTACTGGCATCACCTGCTCTCGTTTCCTGCTAGCGGGCCATTATTAGAAGAGCAAGAGCTGAAAATTCGTCACGATTACTTAGGCGTGGTAGCGGCTCGTCAATGGGGATTTGGCAATGGGACCGGTGAAGGAGACATGCTCATCGCCATTCAAGAACATCATAACTGTCAGCAAGTCGCCCACTTTAGCAATGAACGAGTTCGCCTACTGGTTGCTATTGGGCTATTAGCCGAAGTCATGGTCGGTGAAATTAATGCCGAAAACTACCAAGCAACCGAAGTTGAAAAAGTTCGTGCCACGGCTTTGGAGGTGCTCTACCTCTCAGATGAAGTTAAATCTCTTATTCGCATGAATTTACTTTCTATCTTAATTGATCGAACCCCTATTTAATTGGAGCGATACATGCGTCTTGCCTACTTACATCCACCTGAAGCGATGCTGGTTGCACACAAAGAAGCGCTAGCGCTGATGAGCGAATTTAACGCACACCCCAATCCCGTTAATTATCACCTATTTTATGAGTATGCTTTGGGTGAACACCCTGAGTTCACCGCATTCATAGATGAAATGCGCCATAATCAACAACCTTGGTCGGACATCCTGGGGATTCGCTTAACTGAGCGCTTTTTCAAACAGCAAGAACGCGCCATTGCCGGCGTTGAGCAAGAGCTGATGAATGCGATTGGCGAAATGACCGAAAATGTCAGTAAACACGTCGATACCCACTTTGAATTAGCACAAGCATTAGAAAACAACCCTGAAAAAGCGCCGCTGATTTCTGCACATCTAAAAAAAGCCAATCGACTGTTGTCGCATGAAGTGAAAGATGGCAAACAGCGAGTTGATGCCACACGAGCGCGTTTGGTAGAGCATAAAAAGCACACCATGACCGATTTGCTCACAAGACTGCACAACGAAACTCACCTAGCCGAATTTTTACCAGTCATTGTGAAGCGTAATCAAACATCAGGAAAGCCTATTCTGTTGGCACTTATCGACGTGGATCATTTTGCCGAATACAACGCTAATTACGGACATCATCGGGGAGATAGCCTACTGCGTGGTTATGCCAAGATTTTGGTCGCACTGGGTGAAGGCTCACATGCTTGGCGCATGAACGCCGACGAGTTTGTACTAACAATGGTGATGAAACCCGATGCTCCCGTGCGTAACCTCATTAAACGGGTACACAATCAGTTGGCGTCAATCCATTTCAAAGAAAGTGCCGATCGAACAGCTGTTCCGGCTCAACCCGTTAGCATGGTGGTGGACTTAGTAACCGATCAGGCAGAAAACACGCTCAATCACTTATATGAGTTAATGAAGACGCATCGTAACACGGGCAGCCTTCATTTCACGCCAGCGCTAACAGAAATACTATAGGGAAGCTCTCTAAGTTATTACCAAGTTTTGAATTTTACTAATAACTCATCATCATGATTTTCTATTAGAAAATTTAGATTTGTGCGTTTATAATCATAGCATTAATGAATCAAAAAAAGAGCCACCATGAACATCACCATTATCGGTAGCGGCTTTGCCGCCCTCACCGCCGTGCAACGCGTTCGCGCTCAGCGTCCCGATGCAAAAATTACGCTCATTAGCCCAACAGAAGAACTGATTTACTACCCCAGTTTAATTTGGATTCCAACAGGAAAACGTCGTGGTGATCAATTAAGAGTTCCCCTGAACAATTTCTTCAAACGCATGAACTTAACGCACGTCAAAGCACAAGTAACTGGCTTGAGTGAGCAAGGTCGCGTGGTTCATACCAGTACAGGCGATATTCGTAACGATGGCCTAATCATTGGGTCGGGTGGTCGTTTTATGAAAAAGCTCCCTGGTATTGAGTATAGTATTGCCTTGTGCGAAGGCATTCCTGCGGCAGAACAGATTAGAGATAAGTTAGCCGCCATACGCGATACGGGTGGCACCATTGCCTTCGGTTTCGCCAGTAATCCCAATGAACCTGCTGCGATGCGCGGTGGTCCTATGTTTGAATTGCTGTTTGGACTCGATAACTGGATGAGAGCGGAAGGGATTCGCGATCGTTTCACCTTCAAATTCTTTGCTCCAGCCAAGCGCCCTGGGCAACGTTTGGGCGATGAAGCCGTTGACCGTATTTTGAGTCGTATGGCGGAAAGAGACATTAGCACTCACTTAGGTCATAAACTGGTGCGTTTTGACAGCAATGCTGTCGTTACCGAAGGTGAGACCATTAGCGCTGATCTGATCCTGTTTATGCCGGGCATGACTGGCCCAGCTTGGGCAGATCAAGCCGGTGTTGAGCTCTCTTCAGGAGGCTTCCTACCTGCAAATGACATGGGTAAAGTGCAAGGATTAGAACGCACTTACGTAGCTGGTGATTCAGGTAGTTATCCAGGACCTGAATGGTTACCGAAACAAGCACACATGGCCGATTTACAAGCGAAAACCGCCGCCGACAATCTGATCGCTGAGCTAAGCGGTCGAGTGCCTAGTGTCAAAACCAAGATTGAACTGGTATGTATTATGGATATGCACGATCGCGGCATCCTAGTATGGCGCGATGAAAAACGTAACTTCATGATTCCTTGCCGACTGTTGCACTGGGCAAAGCAAGCCTTTGAATGGTGGTATTT
>CAZYER010000049.1:3322-9754 GCA_964646525.1 uncultured Francisella sp.
TACTAAAGGACATCTGCGTTTTTGCCATACAAATGGGTAAATGTCCATAATTGGCTTGCAGTTGCTCAATATCTTTTTTCACTTTAGCTGAGGCGACGATTTCTTTTGCTCCATAAAGCTTAGTCGCAACCGCTTCCATTTTATGCCATAACGGCGTTTGATCATCATAAGTAAAGTTCACCTGAGCCTCTCGTTGATCAACAATCGCCATGATTTTTTCTGCTAAGGCCTCTGCGCCAGCACTGCCTTCCGCCCAGTGACGAGAAATCACACAATCAGTACCCAAGTCGGCACACTTGCGCTGAAGTAACTCGATTTCAGCATCTGTATCAAAGGTAAAATGGTTAATCGACACCACTACCAGTTGACCAAACTGCTGTTGCAAATTGGTTAAATGTCGTTCTAAATTGGCAAAACCTTTGTCAAGCGCCGCCAAGTTTTCTTGATTGAGGTGCATTTTATCAACACCACCATGAAACTTAAGCGCACGCACCGTCGCCACTAACACCACCGCTGAAGGCTTTAAGCCTGTAGTGCGGCATTTAATGTTAAAGAATTTTTCCGCCCCTAAATCAGCACCAAAACCGGCCTCTGTTACCGCATAATCGGCTAATTTCAACGCAGTTTTAGTGGCAATGACTGAGTTACAACCATGAGCGATATTGGCAAAAGGACCGCCATGCACAATGGCTAAATTGTTCTCCAACGTCTGTACTAAATTGGGTTTAAAAGCGTCTTTTAATAAGGCCGCCATAGCACCATGTGCTTTCAAATCTGCCGCGTAAACAGGGGTAATACCGTCTTTTTTATAACCGATGATAATACGTCCTAAACGCTCTTTTAAGTCGGCACGATTGGTCGCTAAACACAAAATCGCCATCACTTCCGAAGCCACGACAATATCAAAGCCATCTTCACGCAAATAGCCATTAGCCGGTCCGCCCATACCGACGGTAATGTCACGCAAAGCGCGATCATTCATGTCCATCACGCGCTTCCAACGAATACGACGCGCATCAATATCCAGTGCGTTACCGTGATGAATATGGTTATCAATCATCGCTGATAAGAGGTTGTGCGCCACACCAATAGCATGAAAATCGCCTGTAAAATGCAAATTGATGTCTTCCATCGGCACCACTTGCGCATAGCCGCCACCAGCGGCACCGCCTTTAATGCCAAAACAGGGCCCTAACGAAGGCTCACGCAAACAAATAATCGCTTTTTTACCCTTCGCCTTACCGACGCGATTGAGCGCGTCACCTAAGCCCACCGTGGTGGTGGTTTTGCCTTCACCCGCCGGTGTAGGACTAATGGCAGTGACCAAAATAAGCTTGCCTTCTTGCTGTTTGTGCGACAAAGAACTGACGTAATCTAAGGAAATTTTGGCTTTGTAATGTCCATAAGGATCAAGCTGCTCGGCAGGAATCGAAAAGGTTTCCTGCGCCAATTGAATAATCGGTTTCATTTTCGCTGCTTGAGCAATCTTAATGTCTGACATACTGTATTTCCTTAAAGTGGTAGCACCAAAACATACCATTAGTTTTTATAGAATCTCAATCCAGTGTTTTACAGGCACCTTCGTTCCTTTCTGTAAATGCATTAAACAACCAATGTTTGCGGTGACAATGACATCCGTTTTATGCGCCAGCAAATTTTCTAGCTTATTATCGCGTAATTGCTTAGCGATTGTTGGGTTAAATAGTGAATAAGTCCCTGCCGAACCGCAACATAAATGGGCGTCTTTAACCGGATTGACGCGATAACCCAGTTTGCGCAAGGCTTGCTCGACCACACCTTGCAGTTTCTGCCCGTGCTGTAGCGTACAAGGCGAATGAAAGGTAATGGTTTGGTTATCGAAATGGGTAAACTTCGATAAGTCTTGTGTTAATAAAAACTCAGAAATATCTTTACTGGCTTGAGCAATCGCTTGTGCTTTATCAGCATAATCGGCATCGGCACGCAATAAATGACCATAGTCTTTCAACATCACGCCACACCCACTGGCAGTTGAAATAATGGCTTTCACGCCTTGTTGCAAATAAGGATACCAAGCATCAATATTGGCTTTTACTTGCGTTAGCGCATCATCATGGGCAGATAAATGCTGATTCAGCGCGCCGCAACATTGGCTTTGTGTGGTTTCGATGACATGCCAACCAAGTTTATTCAGCACCTTAATGCTGGCCTGATTAATATTGGGCGCTAAGGCTGGCTGTACACAGCCTTTAAGTAATAGCACGCTCGATGCTAAGACGTCGGCACGATCTTTTAATTGTTGCTGTAATGCCAATTCATTAACCGAGTAAGCAATCGCCTGCGAATGGCGTAAAAACGGCATGGCGCTGACAACCAAATTAAAAAACCAAGGCGTGGTTAAGCTTTTACGCACGCCCCAACGCATTAAACGCTGCCATAACGGGCGAGATACCTGTTGTTCCATCGCATGACGACCAATGTCGAGCAAATGCCCATATTCAACTCCTGAAGGACAGGTGGTTTCACAAGAACGACAGGTGAGACATTTATCCAAATGCGACAAGGATTCACGTGAAACATCGTTGCCTTCTAACAGGCTTTTAATGAGATAAATGCGTCCACGCGGTGAGTCCAACTCATCACCCAATAAGCCATAGGTCGGACAGGCCGACAAACAAAAACCGCAATGCACGCAGTTACGTAAAATAGTGTCAGCGGTTTGACCATCGGGCGTGTTAAGCCATTCGGGTTGAAGTTGCGTCTGCATAATCGAACTTACATTTGCTTGAAAATATGGTGCGGATCAAACACATCGCGCAAGCCCTTTTTCAGATACGCAACGCGGGGCGTGTCATTATGACGTGGTGCAAAATAAGCTTGCCATAGCGTCGTATAAGGATGGTTTGGCTTCTCTTTACTCGCCACCCATCGACGCATACCGCAAGAACCCACCGCAATGGTGTTTTCAATGGCGGGCGTGGTGCTTTCCACATCCAAGCGCCATAGCTTAACGTCGGGCGGGAGCTGTGGACGGAAAGGATTCAGCTCTACCCAAATAGCGTTGTCGATTTCCGTGACGCCAACCCGATTGGTTTGCAATGGATGCGCACCAGCGACACGATACATAAACTTACCTTGATAATAAGCCGCCGCCGATAGCGGCAACGAAGTGCCAGCCATTTGATTCATCAACAAAATGGCTTCATTTTCCGACATTTCCATTTGGTAACTGCGCTCTTCCATTAACGGAATGACGCGCATACTAATTTCAGTCACTAGCACCATCGAGCCTTTAGACCCCACCAGCATACGCGACACATCATAACCGGCGACATTTTTAATCATGCGGCCGCCAAAACTCAAGTAACGCCCCTGACCATCAATCAATTTGGTACCCAGTACAAAGTCGCGCAAGCTACCACGAAACGGTCGCGAAGGTCCCGTCAAGGCACAGGCGTAAGTACCGCCAATGGTCGAATTGCCATAATCGGGCGGTTCAAAGCCCAGCATTTGATTGTGTTGTGCCAACACCGCTTTCAATTCACTCAACTTAGTGCCCGCTTTAACGGTAATCACCAGTTCTGCTGGCTCATAGCTAACAATGCCTTCATAGTGTGCCGTGGTCAAGGATTGTGCTGTGTCATCGGCTAATACTTTAGAATGATTGCCTAAGATTTGCACCGTCTTACCATCCAAACCCGCTTGTTTAATTTGCTCGCACCATTGCATCACTTGATTGTCAGGATTTTTTTGATGTGGCATTAAAAACGCTCCAAATGCGGGTGAGCACACTGACCATGATGCACGTGCATATGTCCCAATTCAGCACAGCGATGTAGCGTTGGCACGGCTTTACCAGGATTGAGTAAGCCCGTATCATCAAACACCGCTTTAATGCCATGAAAAATTTCTAATTCAGGCGTGTGATACTGATGACACATGGCATTCAGCTTTTCCACACCCACACCATGTTCACCAGTAATGGTTCCGCCGACATCGACGCAGAGTTTCAAAATCTCGCCTCCAAAGGCTTCGGTTGTCGCTAATTCACCCGGTTTATTGGCATCGTACATAATCAGTGGATGCAAATTACCGTCGCCCGCATGGAACACATTAGCGACTTTCAAGCCGTATTTGTCGGACAATTTAGCAATTTCTTCCAATACATAAGCCAATTGACTGCGCGGAATCGTGCCATCCATACAGTAATAATCGGGTGAAAAACGCCCGACAGCGGGAAAGGCATTCTTGCGCCCTTTCCATAAGGCAATGCGCTGCGCTTCATTTTGCGACAGTTGAATTTGGTATGCACCCGCCTGGGTTAAAATATCAGCCACGCGCTTAGCATCGACTTGCACTTGATCGTGACTGCCATCGACTTCACAAAGCAACAAGGCTTCCGCTTCGGTCGGATAACCCACTTTCGCAAACTGCTCGGCTGCCATAATGGAAAATTTGTCCATCATTTCTAAGCCAGCCGGAATAATGCCCTGCTCCAACACCCGTGTTACCGCATCAGCACAAGCCCCCACCGAATGAAAGGCCGCCATCACCACTTGCGCCGCTTCGGGTTTGGGTAACAACTTCAGCTTAATTTCGACAATGACACCCAATAAGCCTTCCGACCCATTCATCAACGCCAACAGATCAATGCCATCGTCTTTTTCATCAAAAACCGATTCCGTACCATCCATATCGACAATTTTGATGGAAGTCACATTATGTACCGTTAAGCCATATTTCAAACAATGCACACCACCCGAATTTTCCGCGACATTACCACCAATGGAACAAGCAATCTGTGAGGAAGGATCGGGTGCATAATAGAGACCATAATCGGCCACCGCCTCACTCACAACAATATTACGCACACCTGGCTGCACAATGGCTACACGCTGTAAAGGATCGATTTTAATAATCTTGTTTAGCTTCGATAGACCCAACACAATGCCGTCTTTTAGCGGCAAACTGCCCCCTGCCAAGCCCGTACCCGAACCGCGCGTAATGACTGGAACTTGATATTGCTTGCAAATACGCAGCACTGCTTTCACCTGTTCCACATCGCTGGGCAAAGCAACGGCTAAGGGACGCTCACGATAAGCAGACAAGGCATCGCACTCGAACGGACGACACGCCTCGTCGCTGGTTAGCAAACTTTCCGCCGAAAGTACCTGTTTCAGTGCGTTAATTACTTCCATTTGTCAACCTTGAATGCCATAATATTTCAAGTATTATAGTTGACTTGAATCAATTTTTATCCAAATTTATAGAATTTACAAGGTAAGCGCCGCATGAACTCATTCAATCCACCGATTCGCACCCTCATGGGACCTGGTCCTTCCGATATTCACCCTCGTGTATTGGCTGCCATGTCGCGCCCTACCATTGGTCACTTAGACCCCGAATTCATCCGTATGATGGATGAAATTAAGGTGATGTTGAAGTACGCTTTCCAAACCAACAACGAAATGACCATGCCCGTTTCTGCGCCTGGTTCTGCGGGTATGGAAACCTGTTTCGTCAACTTGGTTGAACCAGGCGACAAGGTGGTGGTGTGTATTAATGGTGTGTTCGGCGGTCGCATGAAAGAAAACATCGAGCGTTTCGGTGGTACCCCTGTGGTGGTCGAAGACGCTTGGGGCAGTGCGGTTTCGGTGGATAAAGTTGAAGCAGCCTTACAAGCCAACCCAGATACGAAAATTTTGGCGTTTGTTCATGCGGAAACCTCAACGGGCGCGCGTTCTGATGCTAAAACACTCTGTGAAATCGCACGCAAACACAACTGCTTAACCATCGTCGATGCCGTTACCTCGTTAACAGGCGTTGAATTACGCGTTGATGATTGGGGTATCGATGCCATTTATTCTGGCACACAAAAATGCTTGTCTTGCGTACCTGGCTTGTCGCCTGTCAGCTTTAGCGAACGCGCTTTAGAAAAGGTACGTAACCGCAAAACCAAAGTACCTAGCTGGTTCATGGATTTGAATTTAGTCATGGCTTACTGGGGTTCAGGTCAGAAACGCGCTTACCACCACACCGCCCCTGTGAATGCGCTTTATGCCCTGCACGAATCGCTGGTGATGTTAATGGAAGAAGGCTTAGAAGCGGCTTGGGCGCGTCATGCACGTAACCACGAGCTACTGAAAGCGGGTATCGAAAGCATGGGCATGAGTTTTGTCGTCAATGAAGCTGACCGCCTACCACAACTCAACAGCGTGTGGATTCCTGAAGGGGTCGATGATGCCACGGTACGTAGTCGCTTATTGAACGAATACAATCTCGAAATTGGCGCAGGCTTAGGTGCCTTAGCCAGCAAAGTCTGGCGTATTGGTCTAATGGGTCAGAGCAGCAAGCCTGAAAAAGTCTTGTTCTGCCTAGCGGCGCTAAAGGAAGTGCTGAAAGGCTAATTTCTGATTGATTAGCTAAAATAAACCCCAGCTAAGGCTGGGGTTT
>CAZYER010000050.1:0-9337 GCA_964646525.1 uncultured Francisella sp.
TTCCCAAAGTTTACCACGATTCTCGTCAGACGTATTAAAGGATTTAGTTATGCCCAATCGCAACCTAGCTGACATTCGCATTCATTATCAAAAAGATGCCCTAGATTGGAATAAACTAGCGGCTGATCCTCTGGTCAATTTACAACAGTGGATTAACGATGCCATTGCCGACAAACTTTATGAGCCCACCGCCATGATGCTGGCTACCGTTGATGCTGAGCAACAGCCTCATGCTCGTATTGTGTTATTGAAAGACTTGGACTCTGGTTTGGTGTTTTACACCCATTACACTGGTCCCAAGGGACAAGAATTGGCACACAACCCTAAAGCAGCACTGACCTTCTTTTGGCCAGAAATGGAACGACAAGTACGTGTCGAAGGCACAGTCGAAAAAGTCAGCACTGAACAATCTGACCGCTACTTTGCCAGTCGCCCCAGAGATAGCCAACTGGGTGCTTGCGCCTCGGCACAAGGGCAGGTAGTTGCCAATCGAGCCGAATTAGAGACTCACTTTGCGGATGTCGCAGCCGAGTTTGCAGGCAAATCAGTACAACGACCAGACCATTGGGGCGGCTACCGTTTAGTACCTCATCGCTTTGAATTTTGGCAAGGCAGACCCAACCGTTTACACGATCGCTTAGTATTCAAACAGCAAAGAGATGGTCACTGGGAAAGGGAGCGACTGGCTCCGTGAGTGATATTCAACTAACAGCTTCATGGCTGGAACAGTTACGAAATGAGTTTGAACAAGACTATATGAAGCAACTTAAAGCCTTTCTGCAACACGAAAAAGCGCAAGGAAAGTTGATTCTACCTGCGGCAAGTCAATGGTTTGCTGCACTCAACGCCACCCCATTTGATCAAGTTAAAGTCGTCATTATTGGGCAAGACCCCTATCCTACACCAGGTCATGCGCATGGACTGTGTTTTTCTGTACAACCTCACGTGAAGCCTTTACCCAAATCTTTAATTAATATTTATCAAGAATTGGCTGATGATGTGGGGGTTCATAATCAGTCTGGTTATTTAATGCCTTGGGCAGAACAAGGAGTCTTATTACTTAACGCCGTCTTAACGGTCGAAGCAGGTACCGCCAACAGCCATCAAGGCAAGGGATGGGAGCGATTTACGGATGCTGCGATTCAAACACTCAATGAACGAAATACACACTGCGTGTTTGTATTATGGGGCGCTTACGCACAGAAAAAAGGCGCACTCATCGACGAGCAACGCCATAGCGTGATTCGCAGTGCTCACCCCTCTCCGTTATCAGCCTATCGCGGTTTTTTTGGCAGCAAGCCTTTTTCACAAATTAACCAAGCACTGGTCGCACACCAACAAACTCCGATTGATTGGAAACTACCCTAATTACTAAGGTCTTGTATGCCTAATTAAGACGATCGTTGCGCGAATGAGACGGCGTTTTTTCTACCCACTCTCCTTCAATAATAGTACTATTGGTGCGCGTATAGCCCGACGCGCTTGCAGTGTCGTCATTGGCCACTGATGAAGCGGGATTCGATGGCGTTTTGCGACCACGTAATACTTTTTGACGCAAACTAGGCAACCACAAAAACATCGCTACCACATCACTGAGAACACCAGGTATGAAAAACAATATACCGACTAACAACAGCCAAGGGGTTTCTTTAATGGCTTCGACGCGTTCCGATGGTGTGGCGAAAATGCCACCCAAACTTTTCAGAGTATCGCCGGCGTCTAAAATAACCAACACCCCTAAGATCATCGCGCCCAACACCCAAGCCAGACTCCACCAAGCACCAATCGCATCCGCCAATACAAACAGACTAAACAGATCAGCAATGAACACAAACAACACCCAACCGAGCGATAGTCTAAACATAGAGTTCCTCTTGTAAAAGTAGCGCCTTACACGCATAATCATGGCCTAATGATAACAATAAAGTCGAACGCATAGCAAAGATACGACAAGGAATTAAGCTCATGAAACATCTCCTCCTCTGGTTCATGCTATTCATGATCAGCCTAACCAGCTTATCGGGCAAAGCAAACGAAGAAGAATTTCTAGACCCTGAGGTGGCTTTCTCGGTCAGCGCATCAATGAAAGACGCCAATACCCTTTCAGCCCATTTCAAAATTGCACCCAAATACTACCTCTATCAAGAAAGACTAGCTTTTAGCATTAGTGCTGGTGACGTCCAATTGGGCAAACCCGAATTACCCAAAGCAATCTTAAAAAATGATCCCAACTTTGGCGATGTGCTCATTTACAAAGAGAATTTCAGCGTTGACATTCCAGTACAGGGTTCTGGTAAATTCGATTTACTGGTTAAATTCCAAGGTTGTGCCGACGCTGGCTTATGCTACCCACCGCAAAAACAGATCATCACCTTAACAGCAGAAGCAGGTAGCGTCAGTCAAAACAACAGCGTTGATCGCTTTATTCAGCAGGCAAAGCAACATTCGACGGCGGCTGTCGATCAACGAGTCAACACCAACGAGCTGGTCAAAGACTTTGACAAAGCCGCACAAGAAGACCTTTCTGAAAGTGACCGCATTGCGGGTATGTTGACGGGCGGTAATATTGGCTTAACCCTACTCTTCTTCTTTGGTGTCGGCCTATTACTGGCGTTCACACCCTGTGTCTTCCCAATGATTCCCATTTTGTCATCCATTATTGTCGGGCAAGGATCAAGCCTAACCACACGTCGCGCTTTCACTTTGTCGTTAGTTTATGTACTAGCGATGGCCTCGACCTATACCATTGCAGGTGTACTAGCGGGTCTATTTGGTGCTAATCTGCAGGCGGCTTTCCAAAATCCGTGGATATTAACGGCTTTCAGCATTGTTTTTGTTCTATTAGCCCTGTCTATGTTTGGCTTTTTTGAACTACAACTACCTGCCAGTGTGCAAGCTAAACTGGCTGATATTTCTAACAAGCAACAAGGTGGCACCTTAGCAGGTGTTGCGGTGATGGGATTTTTGTCGGCTCTCATTGTCGGGCCATGTGTAGCGCCCCCACTAGCAGGTGCGCTGATTTATATCGGTCAAACGGGCGACGCCTTCTTGGGGGGTGCGGCTTTATTTGCACTGAGCATGGGTATGGGCTTGCCACTCTTGGCAGTCGGCACGGCCGCGGGCAAGTATATGCCACGTGCCGGTGGATGGATGGATGCGGTGAAAGCGGTATTTGGTGTCGCTCTGTTAGCTGTTGCCATTTGGATGCTATCACGCATTCTGCCAGAAAGCATCATCCTGTTGCTTTGGGCGGCATTAGCCATCAGTTCAGCCATCTACTTAGGTGCTTTCGATGCGGCTACCAGTGGCTGGCAGAAACTGTGGAAAAGTCTGGGTGTGTTACTGTTCTCATGGGGTATCTTTTTACTCATCGCGGTTGCCAGCGGGGGTAAAAGTAGTCTAACACCACTGGTGCATCTGGTTGGTAGCTCATCGTCGATCGGCAATACAGCCGTCAATGCGCATGACAATTTTCAACGCGTTGACACTGTGGCTGAGTTGGAAGCGGTGTTAAGCGAAGCGAAATCAAAGCAACAGGTGGTGATGCTCGACTTTTACGCGGATTGGTGTGTTTCCTGTAAAGAAATGGAACAATTTACCTTCACCGATACGCGTGTTTCCGGTCAAATGCTGCAAATGAAGTTGGTACAAATTGACCTGACTGACAATACAGCCGAGCATCAAGCGTTACTTAAACGCTTTGGATTGGTAGGTCCCCCTGCTATTCTGTTCTTCGATCCTAACGGCAATGAGCGTCGTGGCTTGCGCGTGGTTGGTTTTATGAAAGCTGAACCTTTTGCACGACAATTGTCAAAAGCATTAGCGCCTTAATGGTTATTCTATGACTATCTCGGCTATAATTAATTAACTTACTTAGACGTGAACATCAACATGGCAAACATATTGGTACTAAATGGTCCTAATCTCAATCTATTAGGTCGTCGCGAACCAGGTCACTATGGTCACCGAACTCTGGCCGACATCGTACAAGAACTCGAACAGTTAGCCGATGAATTTGAAGTTCGTTTATACCATTTTCAGAGCAACTCAGAAGCCGAATTGATTAACCGCATTCACCAAGCAGTTGAGGATGAGATTAGCTTTATCATCATTAACCCAGCTGCTTTTACCCACACCAGCGTTGCGTTACGTGATGCCTTGGCGGGTGTTGCCATTCCGTTTATCGAAGTCCATCTTTCGAATGTGCATAAACGGGAGGCTTTCCGTCACCATTCGTACTTTTCCGATATCGCCGTCGGCACCATTGTTGGGCTGGGGCCGATTGGTTACGCCTTAGCACTGCAGGCTGCCCTAGATCATTTAGACATTTAGAACATCACATATTCACTTATTCAATTTATTCAGAGAGAACCCCCTATGGACATGCAGGATATCCGCAAATTATTTGAATTAGCCGACAAATACCAAGTTGCTGAAGTGGAATTTAATAACGATGAAGTCAGTTTAAGAATCACACGCGCTCACCCAGTCGAAGGCGGCGTGATGATGCAAGCACCGATGATGCCTGCAACACCTGTCGCATCGGCACCTGCTGCAACACCCGCAACGCCAACCGCTCCCGTCGCTGATGCCTTACCAGCAGGCACACAAGTGAAGTCGCCTATGGTGGGTAGCTTCTATGCTGCACCAGCGCCTGGTGCAAAAAACTTTGTCGAAGTCGGTCAAAACGTCAAAGTCGGCGATACCCTATGTATTATCGAAGCCATGAAAATCATGAACCCAATTAAATCAGAAGTGAGCGGTAAAGTACTGAGTATTCTCGTAGAAAATGCCGATCCTGTCGAATACGGTCAACCCTTGTTCATTATTGGGTAAGTAACGATATGATCAAAAAACTGCTCATTGCCAATCGTGGCGAGATTGCTTTACGTATTTTGCGTGCCTGTCGCGAACTGGGCATTAAAACCGTTGCTGTGTATTCGGAAGCTGACCGCTCACTCAAGCATGTTGGTCTAGCCGATGAAGCCGTGTGTATTGGTCCTGGTCCCTCCGCAAAAAGCTATTTAAGTGCGACGGCTATTCTCTCGGCCGCTGAAATTACTGGGGCTGATGCCATTCACCCCGGCTATGGTTTCTTATCTGAAAACCCTGATTTTGCTGAGCGCGTTGAGGCTAGCGGCTTTATCTTTGTTGGTCCTCGTGCTGACTCTATTCGCTTGATGGGTGACAAGGTTTCTGCTATTCGCACCATGATGGCGGCTGGTGTACCGACCGTTCCCGGTTCTGGCAAGCCACTAGATGATAATGCTGAAGAAAACTACGCTATTGCCGAACGCATCGGTTATCCGGTGATCATCAAGGCTGCTGGTGGTGGTGGCGGTCGTGGTATGCGCGTTGTCTATGACAAAGAAATGCTGTTAGAGTCGATTGCACTGACCCAAAGTGAAGCGGGCATTGCCTTTAACAATCCTGAAGTTTACATGGAAAAATTTCTACAAACCCCGCGTCATATCGAAATTCAAGTATTGTCAGATGGGCAGGGTAATGCCGTGCATTTAGGTGAACGCGACTGCTCAATGCAACGCCGCCACCAAAAAGTTGTAGAAGAGGCACCAGCACCTGGTATTACAGCGGTCGAACGTGAGTTTATTGGTAATCAATGCGCCAAAGCCTGTATCGAAATGAACTATCGCGGCGCAGGTACCTTTGAATTCCTCTACGAAAAAGGCCACTTTTATTTTATTGAAATGAATACGCGTATTCAGGTGGAGCATCCAGTTACAGAAATGGTGACTGGTATTGACTTGGTACGCACGCAAATTCAAATTGCAGCGGGCTTGCCACTGCCTTTCACGCAAGCGGATATTCAATTACGCGGTCATGCCATTGAATGTCGTGTCAATGCCGAAGATCCAACGAATAACTTTATGCCTAGCCCAGGTAAGATCACACGCGCTCACGTCCCTGGAGGTATTGGGGTACGTTGGGACTCGCATATCTACGGCGGCTATAGCGTGCCACCCACTTACGATTCAATGATCGGCAAGCTGATTGTCCATGGTGATACCCGTGAAAGCGCACTGGCACGCATGGAAAATGCACTATCGGAAATGGTGATTGAGGGTATCAAAACCAATATTGGGCTACAAAAAGACATTATTAGCGATGACGGCTTCCGTAAAGGCGGCGTGAATATTCACTATCTTGAGAAAAAGCTAGGAATGCATTAATTGTCTTGGATTCAGCTTTACACCGAAGTGCCTAAGCGTTATGCCGAGGCGCTCTCCGATGCGTTAGAAGCCATGGGCAGTTTAGCGGTGACCTTCACCGATGCGGCGGATAGCCCTATTTTTGAGCCGCCCATTGGTTCTACACCCATTTGGCCAGACACGCGTGTTACGGGACTCTTTGAAGCCAGTCGCGATACCGATGCGTTACTGAATCTTTTAGCTTCGCGTTGGCCACAAGTCGCTCAATTTCCTGTGCGTGTGGGGGCCCTAGAAGATAAAGACTGGGTGCGTGAATGGATGGATCAGTTTAAACCTGTTCGCTTTGGCGAACGCTTGTGGGTCGTTCCCAGTTGGTTAGCACCACCCGAACCCGAGAGTATCTACTTACTGCTCGACCCTGGTTTAGCGTTTGGTACGGGTGATCACCCCACCACAGCGCTCTGCTTAACTTGGCTATCGAATCATGACCTGAGCAATAAAACGGTAATTGATTTTGGCTGCGGTTCAGGCATTTTGGCGTGTGCTGCGGCTAAACTAGGTGCAAAACGCGTGGTTGGCACCGACATCGATCCTCAAGCGATACATGCTTCTGCACAAAATGCGCAACAAAATAAGGTACAGCTAGAGCTTTACTTGCCTGATCAAATGCCTGCTGTGAAAGCAGAAATCATCGTTGCCAATATTTTGTTTAATCCACTGAAATCACTGGCACCGCAACTCTTAACACTACTCGCACCGAATGGATTGTTGGTAATGTCAGGTATTTTAATTGGACAAGTCGAACCTTTGATCGAACATTATCAAGCACTTGGCACAAAACTTGTTAGCTCAACGGAACAAGGCGATTGGGCACAAGTGGTGCTCGCTAATGCAGAAGGATAGGATTATGAAAGCGCGTTGGATGATGATTTGGGCCGCACTGTTATGCACTCACATACCTGCTTGGGCAGATGCACCGAAAATGGATTTAATTCCAGAACTCAAAGACATTGAAAAGATTGCTGCTGAGCAGGAAGCAGCCATTCGCGCGCAATCTGAAGCGCTACAAAAAGCACAGCTAGAGAAAGAACAGGCGGAAAAAGCCACCAAAGAGGCGATTGATAAGCAAAGAGCCGCCGCTACTACTCCAGCAACTACAGAAGAAAGCAGCAAACCAGAACGTAAAGCTGCTACAACGCAAGCCAAAGCCGCCCCTAAACCCGTTAAAAAAGCACTGGCAGAGCCTCCTATCGAGAAAACCAATCCTTGGTTAGCACAAGAACGTCGTTATAGCTTTCCGTGATGGCGCAATATTGCGTTAGACAAATAGCGAAACAGCGCCAATCGGCGCTGTTGTTGTATTAAGAAACTAAAACACACTATGTTTCATGAGACATTAAGCCCCCCACACATCCTGGGTGATACTGCTGTACCAACCCTTAGCGTAGATAGCTTCCATGGCACGGAAATCATGGTCAGCTTTGGCCGGTGAAACACCACCAGAACCCTTAATTTCGCCAATTTTTCCGTCTTGAACGCTATAAACACCAACAATCGAAATAGCGTACTTATCTGATACTAACGAATAACAGGTATTGGCATTAATCGTTGCAAACTCGCCTTTACCTGTTAATGCATTTACCACCGCTGCAGCCGTCATCTTGGCATGAGACACCGCACTATGAGCAGATTTCGGCATGGCACCAGCAATGGCAGCATCACCAATCACGTAAATATCTTTCTTTAAAGTAGATTCAAAAGTGGTTGGGTTGACAGGACAAAAACCCGTTTCGTTAGTCAAACCCGCTGTGAAAGCCAACGCACCCGCTTTTTGTGGCGGAATGGCGTTAATCACATCAGCCTTAATCTCACCGGCTTCCGCATAAACGGTCATGCTGTTAACATCGACTTTAGTAACCTTGCCACCATCATTAGCGCCTGTCCATTCAACCATGTCACCGTAAAGATCTTGCCACGCCTCAACAAACAGACCTTGCTTAGAGAATTTATCTTTCGGATCTAACACGATAATCTTGGCTTTAGGGTTGTGCTTTTTGAAATACTGAGCCACCATACCAACTCGCTCATAAGGCCCTGGTGGACAACGATAAGGATTGGGAGGGGCAATCATGACAAAAGTCCCCCCCTGCTTCATTGTCTCAATTTGCTTTTTCAACAACAGGGTTTGTAAACCCGCTTGCCATGCATGAGGTATTTTTTCTGCATTCGCTTGCGTTACGCCTTCAATTGCTCCCCATTTAAAGTCAATACCAGGGGAAACAACCAGCTTGTTATAGCTCAACTTTTGACCGTTCGCTAGAGTCACTTGGTGCGCTTTATCATCAATGGCTGTCACGCTATCGTGAATGACCTGAATGCCGCGCTTCTTTAACCCATCATAATTAAAACTAATTTGCTCCATACTGACCAGATCGGCAAAATGCCAATTGGAACCAGGACAGGTTACATAGGTCGTTTTAGGTTCAATTAAGGTTACACTGAGCGAAGGTTGATATTTTTTCAAATATTTAGCAACAGCACTGCCCCCAAAACCACCACCGATAACCACGACATGTTGCGATTCTGGTTTGGTCGAACATCCCACTAAAGGTAACAACGCCACGCTACCTGCAGCGGCTACAAATTGACGACGATTCATACTCATACCATTACTGTCCTTGAATGCCAATATATTTTGCTAATTGAGCGATGTCTTCATCACTGTAACCCTTGGCATGGCGATTCATGACCGTACTCACGCGACTACCATCACGAAACGCTTTCATTTGTGACACAATCGCTGAAGCGGGATACTGACTGAGATTAATAATAGTGGCATGTTGATCCACACCCGCATGACAAGACAAACAGCTATCCGCTAAGGCTTGACCACGTTCAACGGCCATCGCGGTTCCGACTTGAACGAACAACAAACAGGCCATAAACCGCCCAAGGTTATGAGAAAACATAAAATTTATACCCTACACCTAGTAAGTAAATAAGTAATTATTGTCGTGAATACGCTGCTTAATATAGCCAACTACTTACACAAAATAAATATAAAAAACTTAATTATGGTCATTAATTTATTTTATGTCAAAGGCTGTAAAATTGTAGGGTCTCAACTGGTTGGATAAGTTATAATTATCTCAAGTCTTGTTATCTTG
>CAZYER010000051.1:0-9175 GCA_964646525.1 uncultured Francisella sp.
ATTTTACCATTCTTTAGCTAATTTTCCGCAAAAAATCAAGCCTTACTCGTGCAAAGGTCTCTAATAATATAAAAATTTCCACGTTAACCTATTTCTCGTTATATCAATGTTTGACAGCTTAACTCAATTTTAATGTTCATTCAATTTTCTCACCCCATCAAGCCACTGAGACATCAACATTTGATGCTTGTAACCTAACTGTCATATTACTGCCATGTTAGTGTCACACATTGCTTTCATAATGCAACATGTTATTTATTAAACCCTGTGGAGCTTTCCCGAATGAAAAAACTGATTTTAGCTACTTTAGCCGCTGCGACCTTAGCTGGCTGTGTCACTACGCCTAGCCCATTCACCAACGCTAAAGACGAATACGAAGCCATGAATGATTTCTACATGGCCTTCTACGAAAACCGCACTTACATTTTCGATGACGCTAATGTTTGGTCTGAATTTGTCCAATTCGGTGAGCCAACTTTCCGTAATACCAAAATTGGTGAAGCGGCTAAAGGCGGTACTTTGGTTGTTGGTTTAAACAAAGATCAAGCAAAAGAGCTAGGGAAAAAACAAGGTCCTTACATGGCTGCGTTAGAAGTTTACAATGGTAAATTATCTCTTGCTAAGGACATGTATGCTGAAGTATTCGATGGCAACAAATACATGGTTTTCACTGACATGAAAGCCCTACGTAACTACCTAGTTAACGTACAAGTTTCTGGCTACACAGATGCGGGTGCAGGTCCTAACGGTCGTGATGTTGTTTATGCAGGTCATTCTGCAAAACCAGCCGCTTTAGTTGAAAAGTTCAAAAAAGCGCACAGCAAACCAGAAAAAGTTTCTGCTAAGCACTAATTAAGCTCTTTAGCTTGATGCTCAAAACACCCTACGGGGTGTTTTTTGTCATCAAAAATCCCATCAGCTAAGGATCCTTCAAAAAAAGCCACTGTTTCCAGTGGCTTTTTCAGTTAAACGCAGGCGCTTGTATTAAGCAAGCAAGCGATTGACGCGCGCTACAAACCCTGCTGGGTCTTTCGGCAAGCTACCATCGGCGACATGCGCTTGATCCAATAAGAACAATGCCCAATCATTGAAAGCTTCACCCTCTGCTCCCGATAAACGATTGACAATGGCATGATCCAAGTTCACTTCCAATACTGGCTTGTTCTCTGGCACGGTCTGACCCAACTGCGCCATGATTTTCGCCATGTGTGGTGCCATGTCATGACTACCCAACACCAAACAAGCGGGTGAATCAACCAAACGCGCCGAAGCTTTCACATCAGATACTTGCTCGGTTAAGGCTTCTTTCAAACGCTTCAGCACATCTTCTTGCGCTTCATTCACTTCAGGCTTGGCATCGCCAATCACATCCGCCAAATCGGTACGATTCACTGCTTTTAACGTTTTACCATCAAACTCGGTCAAATGCTGTACCACCCATTCGTCAATGCGGTCGGTCAATAACAACACTTCCCAACCTTTCTTACGGAAAGCTTCTAAATGTGGGCTACCTTTAGCGGAAGTGAGGGTTTCGGCGGTAATGTAGTAAATGTCTTTTTGGTCTTCTGGCATACGGGCGATATAGTCAGCTAAAGACAAATTTTGCTCATCGGAAGTGGTCGAAGCAAAACGCAACAAGCCAGCGATTTTCTCACGGTTGCTGTAGTCGTCAATCACACCTTCTTTCAATACCTGACCAAAAGTTGACCAGAATTTCGCGTATTTCTCCGCATCGTCTTTCGCCATACTATTCAGATGATCAATGATACGCTTAATGCTTGCCGAACGAATCTTATCGACAACCGCATTACTCTGCAAAATTTCACGCGACACGTTCAATGGCAGATCAGCCGAATCAACGACACCGCGCACGAAACGTAACCAGCTTGGCAACAACTGCTCGGCATCATCCATAATGAATACGCGCTTCACGAATAATTTAACGCCATAACGACGATCTCTGTCCCACAAATCAAAGGGCGCTTGCTCTGGAATATAAAGCAGCGTGGTGTATTCTAAATTGCCTTCGACCTTATTATGTAAATGGGTGAGCGGCTTGTTCCAATCGCTACTCACCGACTGATAAAAGGCATCATACTCTTCTTGCGTCACTTCCAGCTTAGACTTCTGCCACAAAGCGGTGGCATCATTCACTTGTTCCCATTCTGGCTCGGTAGCGACAATGCTTTCATCTTCACTGTCTCTCGGTGCCACGGGTTTTGGTAACATAATGGGGAAAGCAATGTGTTCAGAATATTTTTTCAGAATCGAACGAAGTTTCCAGCCTTCGGCAAATTCTTTGCTGTCTTCTTTTAGCGTTAGGATAATTTCGGTACCACGACGCTCGATACTTTCAGGAGCAATGGTGTAATCACCTTCGCCCGTCGAATGCCAAACAATACCCTCATCAGCCGCTAGCCCAGCACGACGGGTACGAACCGTCACTTCACTTGCCACCATAAAGGCAGAGTAGAAACCGACACCAAACTGACCAATTAGGTTAGCATCTTTTTTCTGCGCACTTTCCATCGCTTCCATAAAGCGTTTAGTGCCTGAGCTGGCAATGGTACCCAAGTTCTGTACCACTTCCTCTTTGCTCATACCGACGCCATTATCCCGAATGGTCAACGTACCAGCTTCTTTGTTGAAATCAATTTCAATGCGAAGGTTGCTATCGTCTGCAACTAGGCTATCATCTTGTACCGACAAGAAACGAAGTTTATCGAGCGCATCCGAAGCATTCGAAACCAACTCACGCACAAAGATTTCTTTGTTCGAGTAAAGCGCATGGATCATCAACTGTAACAGTTGTTTGACTTCTGTTTGAAAACCATAGGTTTCAGTGGTGTGCATATTATCTCCTAACCTTAATTGACGCTTGCAAAATCACACTTGGTTGGCTAACCTAACCTCATTAAAGTCAATTAGGAAGCTCCCATGCGATACATTAAAACCTTTGCCCAAATTCGCTTGACCGACCTGCCCTTAGTGGGGGGGAAAAACGCCTCGCTCGGTGAAATGTTCAGCGAATTAGTGCCTCAAGGACTGCGTATTCCAAATGGCTTCGCCATCACGGCCGACGGCTATTGGGCTTACCTTGCCTATAATGACTTGACCGACAAAATTCAAGACTTGTTAGCCACACTGGATGCAAAAAACTTAACGCAACTGCAACAAGTCGGGCAAACCATCCGTAATTGGATTATTAACGGGCAAATGCCGCCCGATCTTAAAGCAGAAATTACGCAAGCTTACCAAGCCTTGGAATCTGAATACCGTCCAATGATTGAAGTTGCCATTCGCTCTTCCGCCACTGCCGAAGACTTACCAGGCGCTTCTTTTGCCGGTCAGCAAGAAACCTATTTAAATATTGCGGGTGATCGTCATATTGTTCATACCACCAAGCGCGTGTTTGCCAGCTTATTCACCAATCGAGCCATCTCTTATCGAACCGATAAGGGCTTTGCTCATGACAAGGTAGCACTATCTGTCACCATTCAAAAAATGGTCCGTGCCGACAAAGGCGTTTCTGGCGTGATGTTTACGCTCGACACTGAATCGGGTTTCAACGACGTGGTCTTAATTAATGCAGCCTACGGCTTGGGCGAAAACGTGGTGCAAGGTGCGGTCAATCCCGACGAATATCTGGTGCATAAACCCACGTTGTTGGCAGGTCACGCCCCTATTCTGAAACGACAACTGGGCGATAAAGCGCTACGCATGGTCTACACCGACGATGCCATTGCTGGTAATTCGACCAAGAATATTAAGGTGATGCGCAAAGAGCGCCAAAGCTTTGCCCTAACCGATGACGAAGTACTATCCCTAGCGCGTCAGGCGTTAATTATTGAGCAACACTACAGCCAGCATCACGGTCGCCATATGCCGATGGATATTGAATGGGCAAAAGATGGCATTGACGGCGAGCTTTATATTTTGCAAGCCCGCCCTGAAACCGTGCATGCCGAAAAAATCACGGCCGCTATAAGTGAACGCTACCAATTAGGCGATACCGCTGGGGCAGAAATACTGGCAACAGGACGCAGTATTGGCGCCAAAATCGCCACGGGACGCGCCAAAGTGATTGAGTCTGCCGCACAAATTGACCGCATTCAACCTGGTGATGTGCTGGTCACCGACATGACCGATCCCGACTGGGAACCGATCATGAAAATCGCCAGTGCCATTGTTACCAACCGTGGCGGACGCACTTGTCATGCTGCCATCATTGCGCGTGAACTGGGTATTCCTGCCATTGTTGGTACGCAAAACGCCACACTCAGCATTCATGATGATGAGCTGGTAACCGTTTCTTGTGCGCAAGGTGAAAGCGGTGTCGTTTATAAGGGTGAGATACCTTTCATGATTAATAAAGAGCGCTTCCCAGACAGCATCGACACGCGCACCAAGCTGATGGTGAATGTCGCCAATCCCGAACTGGCTTTTATTCACGCCAGTATGCCCGTGGCAGGTGTTGGTCTAGCGCGCTTGGAATTTATTATTAACCATGCCATTCGCATTCACCCACGCGCCTTGCTTGAATACGATACACTGAGTAAGAAACTACAAAAGCAGATTGATGACATTATCGCTGGCTACGCCAGCCCCCGTGATTTCTTTATCGAGCGCCTTGCCGAAGGTGTTGGTGCGATTGCTGCAGCCTTCTATCCACGCCAGGTGATTGTACGTTTGTCCGATTTCAAATCGAACGAATATGCCGCCCTGATCGGTGGCGCTCAGTTTGAACCTCATGAAGAAAACCCGATGATTGGCTTACGTGGCGCAGCTCGCTATTTCGACCCGCGTTTTCGTGAATCCTTTGCGCTCGAATGCGCTGCCTTGAAAAAAGTACGTGAAGCAATGGGATTGCACAATGTATCGCTGATGATTCCTTTTGTACGCACCGTCCCCGAGGCTCAGCTCACGCTGGGCTTAATGGAACGCTACGGCTTAGTGCGCGGTGAAAATGGCTTAAAAGTTTACCTAATGTGCGAAATACCCGCCAATGCCATTTTAGCCGATCAGTTCTTGCCGCTATTCGATGGCTTCTCGATTGGTTCAAATGACCTAACCCAGTTAACCCTCGGCGTAGATCGTGACTCTGGCTTATTAACCGGTTACGACGAGCGCAATCCTGCTGTCACGGCTCTCATGGATATGGCGATTGATGCCTGCCACCGTCACGGAAAATATGTCGGCATCTGTGGTCAAGCACCGAGCGACTTCCCCGAAATCACACAACACTTGGTAGAAAAAGGCATTACCAGCCTATCACTCAATCCTGACAGTGTTGCCAACATGCTACCCGTGGTGCAAACCACTGAGGCGCGTTTAGCATAGTGACAAGCTGTTTAGGTGGTTAACTCACATCAGCTGAATTAACCACCTGCAAAAGCTACTGAGTAACCATTCATCGATTACAAATAAAAAAATCCGCCAGAAGGCGGATTTTCACTTTCAGCAAGCTTGCCGATTAAACTAAGGCAAAGTTATGCTTAGCTTCTAGCGCAGCAATGCGCTCTTCCAATGGAGGATGCGTCGCGAATAACATCGACAAAGTGCCAGCACTACTGATACCGAATGCCGCCATTTGATCTGGCAAATGACCTGGTTGCATCATCGATAAACGACGCAAAGCAGAAGCCATTTTTTGTGGGCTAGACAAGTAAGCACCACCTTCATCGGCACGGAACTCACGTTGGCGACTAAACCAAGCGGTTACCATACTAGCTAGAATGCCCAACAGGATATTCATAACGATATCAACGACTAAAAATACCCAGTCAAAACCGCCTTCTTCGCCTTCTTGGTTATTGCTGTTGAAAATATTGCTAGCAATATTCGCAATAATTTTAGCAAAGAAAATCACGAAGGCGTTCAGTATGCCTTGTAACAATGCCATGGTTACCATGTCACCATTCGCAATATGCGCCACTTCGTGACCCAGTACCGCTTCGACTTCATCTTGCGTCATTTGTTGCAACAAACCTGTTGAAACCGCAACCAAAGCATTATTTTTGCTCATACCTGTAGCAAAAGCGTTAGGTTCTGCACTTTCGTACATCGCCACTTCTGGCATACCGATACCCGCTTTTTGCGCTTGGCGCTTCACCGTTTCCACCAACCAACGCTCAGTTGGCGTGCTTGGGTTTTCGATGACAACCGCACCAACGGATTTTTTCGCCATCCATTTCGACATAGCCAACGAAATGAACGAGCCCACAAAACCCCAAACTAAAGCAAACACCGCGAGGTTGGCTAAATTCATGCCACCTTGACCATCACGTAGATTGCCTACACCCAACAAATTCAACACAATCATTGCCACAGCGACAACAAGAATGTTAGTTAGTAAGAAAAGGAAAATACGTTTTCCCATGATCGTCACTCCTTAGTGATTAAAGATGTCACCATCTACTATAAAGATTATTTATGACCATTTCAAGACTTAATTGATTTCAGTCATAAAAAATTCACATCAAAACCACTCATATAGGGATAACATCCAACAAAGCAAGATAAAAACATTACATCAATAAATTAGCAGCATTCTCGTTAAAATACCCTGTACCCAAAAACCGCACCAACAGGTGCAGGGCTAGGCGCTAGACTCGCAGAACAAGGAGTGTACACAGAGTACATGACGACGTTCAAGAATCGCAGTAACAACGCCATGCGCCAGTTGGTGCGGTTTTTTATTTGCCGTGCAAATACTGCTCATCGGTAAAGGTACTCACCCACTCTACTTTATTCATTACCAAGATGGTCATTAAAAAGCCGTTTACAAAAGCCTCTGGGCCCATCATCATTGGCAATAGGGGTAAAAATTGATAAGACAATTTTGACCAACTAATGATCTCTCCCCAAACCAACACAGCGCTGAGAGCCAAAATACTGGCTAACATGGCAAAGGCACCGACAATGAATGCATTTAAAAACACATAAACAAAGAAATTACGTGGCAACCAACGATAAGCCGCCAACAATGCCCACCAAGTTACTAACACAGGCACAACCGCCATGGTCAACCAGTTAGCAGCAAAGGCGTCCCAGCCTGCGCCACCCGTGTAGGTAACCAGTGCCAAAACCAACGCCAAAGCAATAAAAGCAAATTGCCAACCAAACATGAGCGTTAATAAGGTCGCGCCAAGAAAATGAAAACTCAGTCCAGGTCCAATAGAGGCTTTCACACTCCACAAACCCAGCACAATGAGCACCGCGCCAGCAAACACGGCTTGCGCCGTCCAATCGTTGAGCACCTTATGCCAAGGCGCTCGCCATAAACTGAGCAACAGCAATGGCACAGTCAACAACCAAGTTAGCCAAAAAAAGGCATCATTTAATACACCAAAGGGGATATTCATCTTTGTTCTCAATCTCGGCTACAATGGGTGTTTTACGCTACTGGGCTTGTCCATGAAACATTTTTTTTGGGTAACAGCTGCCTTTGTTTACGACCTATTCATTTTAGCGGCATTAAGTATGGCGCTAGCAGCCATTTACACCCTTTTAGCGGGTGAAGCCTTTCATGAAAGAACCCTTGCGTTAAGGCTGTTTCAACTCAATTGGGTTGCGATGGTAAGCAGTTATTATCTTATCAGTTGGCGACGTGCTGGGCAAACCATTGGTATGCGCGCTTGGCGTATAAAAGTGGTGAGCTTAACAAACACATCATTAACTTGGTCAGACTGCTGGAAACGTCTGGGCGCTGGCACGGTTAATTTTCTGTTGTTAAATCTAGGCTGGTTGGGCTATCTACTCCCCGCTGAAAAAAGCTTAACCGATTATCTTTCGCACACACGGATAGAGCGCTTACCCAAAAACAGTTAAAATAATGCTCAATCATTCTTACATTAGGACCTTATTGTGGCCACACTCATTATTCATCGCGCTCAATTAACCGAAACCGAACAACAACTGCTAACAACACACTTTGGCTGTTCTGCAACGCCAGTAGCACAACATCACCGTATTGAGCTGGACGAAATGCCTTCACCAGAAACACTGACAAGGGTTAGAGCTTTAAGCAATTGGGATATTAATTTCTTGCCCGATGACTTTGATGCCAGCCAAGTGAAGTTGATTATTTCGGACATGGATTCGACGCTCATTAACATTGAGTGTATTGATGAAATTGGCGAACATTTAGGCATCAAAGCACAAATTAGCCATATCACTGAAGCGGCAATGCGCGGCGAATTAAACTTTGAACAATCGCTAACCAAACGTGTTGCGTTACTGCAAGGCACACCCTTGTCAGCGTTGGAAAGCGTGTATCAACAACGCCTGCAACTGAATGAAGGTGCGGAAACACTGATTCAAACCACACAAGCACAAGGCATTAAATTTGCACTGGTTTCTGGTGGTTTTACCTTCTTTACCGACCGCTTAAAAACGCGCTTACACTTAGACTTTACCCGTGCCAATGTGTTGGGCTTTGACGATCAACAACAAACGAACGGCCAGGTAGTTGGTGGCATTATCGGTGCTGAGGCCAAGCGTGAGTTTTTACTTGAACTCTGCGATCAACTGGGTATTGGTCCAAATCAAGCGATTGCGGTGGGTGATGGCGCTAACGACCTACGCATGATGCAAGACGCTGGCCTTTCAGTGGCTTATCATGCCAAACCCACCGTACAAGCCGCCGCCGATACGGCTTTAAATCATCGCGGACTCGATGCCATTCTCGACTTTTTGGTGTAATATCCCTAAACAGGCCTAGTACAAATAATCGACTAGGTCGTTTAATCGCACAGGGAGCAACTCCATGAAACGCATACTTCTGGGTTTAATCAATGCTTTAATCGTCAGCTTTGGCTCACTGTGGTTGCTCCTCTTTACCAGTACAGGTAACGGCATCATCAAGCCTTGGCTAGAAAGTTATTTGCAAGGCTATGTACCTGAAGCAAAGCTTGAAGCCTTTAGTCTTAACCCAGAACAGACCCAATTAACCCTATCGCTTCAGCAAAATGCGCGTTTAGAAATCACCGCCGTAACCAACTTATGGCAACAAAGTGCAACGGGACAATGGCGTTTCCATGCTACCGATCTTTCCGAACTTCAAGCACTATTACCCCTTCCCTTGGCGGGTGCTGTTAATAGTGAGGGTCGCTTTATTATTTCACCCAATGCGCTCGAAGTTGATGGCAAGGTGCAATTACCACACAGCCTAGTG
>CAZYER010000052.1:0-9019 GCA_964646525.1 uncultured Francisella sp.
AGCGACGGACTGTTAATCCGCAGGTCCCTGGTTCGAGTCCAGGTCGGGGAGCCAAATTCCGCTGACGACTTTTTAGGTCGTTAGCAGCCTTAAAAGCCATCGTTTGATTAAGCGATGGCTTTTTTGTTTTCTCTTCTCTATTTTCTTGTTTGAAACCCAAGTTCGCCAGTGTTAAAGTGATTCATATTCCCCAACAGTACAGGATGTTTGTCATGCAACAAAAAATTGAACAGCGCGTATTAGAACTGGCTGATTGCCTCGTTCAAGCGCAAATGATGGTGGCAACTGCCGAGTCTTGTACGGGCGGTATGGTCGCTCAATATCTCACGCAAGTCGCTGGCAGTTCTCGCTGGTTTGAACGAACTTTTGTCAGTTATAGCTATGAAGCTAAATATGAA
Organism: uncultured Francisella sp.; assembly: GCA_964646525.1. Lineage (GTDB taxonomy): Bacteria > Pseudomonadota > Gammaproteobacteria > Thiomicrospirales > Thiomicrospiraceae. The sequence continues at coordinate 399 of CAZYER010000052.1, forward strand.
ATGCTGGGTGTGAAACCAACCACCATTATGGCGCATGGGGCGGTTAGCCAAGAGTGTGTTGAAGAAATGGCATTGGGGTGTTTGCAACAATCGCACGCTCAACTCGTTGTGTCTATTTCAGGCGTCGCAGGTCCAGATGGCGGTACACCACATAAGCCCGTGGGGTGTGTTTGGATTGCTTGGGCAGGTCATCATATGTCGCTGGATAGTCAGTTATTTCACTTTGACGGTGATCGTCAGTCGATTCGTGAACAAGCAACCTTAGCGGCAATCGAAGGGATGTTAGGACGAGTGAAAGAGAAACTAGGGAGGCTCTGAAAAATAAAAATAGGAACTCTGAATCAGAAAGTCATGTGCATTATTTAGATCTGCCTCTGTAGCTGTTTAACGCCTATCGGATCTTTACATTTTGTGATGCTTACCTGTCGCTAGAAGCAATGTTTTATGCGATAATCTTCCATTACCCTCGTAATATTATGCCTTTAGGTTTTAGGAGACTTGATACCTTATGGATGAACAGAAAAAACAGGCGCTGACAGCTGCTTTAGCTCAGATTGAGAAACAGTTTGGTAAAGGTTCGATTATGCGCTTGGGCGATGGTAATGCCATGCGCGATATTCAAGTGGTGTCAACGGGCTCAATCGGGTTAGATATTGCGTTAGGAGCGGGTGGCGTTCCGCGTGGTCGTATTATTGAAGTCTATGGTCCAGAATCATCGGGTAAAACCACTTTGGCCTTACACATTGTGGCTGAAATCCAAAAACTAGGCGGTACTGCGGCTTTCGTTGATGCGGAGCATGCTCTAGACCCACAATACGCTGAAAAGCTGGGTGTTGATTTAAAAGACTTACTCATTTCTCAGCCCGATAATGGCGAGCAAGCGTTAGAAATTACCGACATGCTGGTGCGTTCGGGTGGTGTTGAAGTGGTGGTGGTTGACTCGGTTGCAGCCTTAACGCCTAAAGCCGAAATTGAAGGCGACATGGGTGATTCGCACATGGGCTTGCAAGCGCGTCTCATGTCACAAGCCTTGCGTAAATTGACAAGTAGCATCAGTCGCACCAATACCTTGGTGATTTTTATTAACCAGATTCGTTCTAAAATTGGTGTCATGTTTGGTAGCCCTGAAACCACCACGGGTGGTAACGCGCTTAAGTTTTACGCTTCAGTGCGTTTAGATGTGCGTCGTATTGGCTCAATTAAAAAAGGTGAGGATGTTTTAGGTAACGAAACGCGCGTTAAAGTAGTAAAAAACAAAATCGCGCCGCCTTTCAAAGAAGTGGTTTTCGAGATTTTATACGGGGAAGGCATCTCTCGCGAAGGTGAATTGATCGATTTAGCTTCTGAATTAAAAATTATCGAAAAATCAGGCTCTTGGTATAGCTACAATGGTGAAAAGATTGGTCAGGGTAAAGATAATGTGCGTCAATTCCTGAAATCTAACCCCAATATTGCAGCTGAATTAGAAGCGAAAATTCGTGCTGAAAAGTTGCCTCAGACTGTGCCTGTAACGGATGCCACTGCCTGATTGTCGTGACATTCTGCGTGCTAAAGCCCAACAGTTGTTGGCGCAGCGAGAGCATGGCACGCAGGAGCTGATTCGTAAGCTGTCTTACAAACACCCCGACTGTTTGGAGTGGATAGAAGAGATAGTGGCCGAATTGAGTGACAGTGATTGGCTGAATGAAGTGCGCTTTGTTCAAGCCTTTATTCGCAAAGAAATTGCACAGGGGCATGGGCTGCGCCATATACAGCAATCGCTACAACAAAAAGCGGCTAATGTTGAAGTCGTTAGTCAATGTTTGCAAGAAGCCGACGTCGATTGGCTTGAGCTAGCCGTTGCAGTCAGAGTGAAAAAGTTTGGTATGGCTTTGCCCAAAGCTGCCAGTGATGTAGCAAAGCAAATGCGATTTTTAAGCTATCGAGGGTTCGATAGTGACACGGTGCGGTGCGCACTGAAAACGGAAAGTGATTAATAAATTGGTAAAGCAGTGATGAAAAACCTCAGTTCTCAACAAATTCGTGATGCCTTTACAGGCTTTTTTGCCGAAAAGGGGCATACGGGTGTGCATTCGTCCCCTGTTGTGCCTGGCAATGACCCGACCTTGTTGTTTACCAATGCGGGTATGGTGCAGTTTAAAGATGTTTTCTTAGGACAAGATAAGCGTGCCTACAATCGTGCCGTCAGTGTGCAGCGTTGTATCCGTGCGGGCGGTAAGCACAACGACTTAGATAACGTCGGCTACACGGCACGTCATCACACCTTTTTCGAGATGTTGGGTAATTTCAGTTTTGGTGACTACTTTAAGCGCGACGCGATTTTCTTCGCTTGGGAATTGTTGACGCAGCGATTGGGTATTCCCGCAGAAAAACTGTGGGTAACGGTGTTTCATGAAGATGATGAAGCGGCCGATATTTGGCTGAAAGAAGTGGGTGTGCCTGCTGACCGTTTGTCTCGTTGTGGTGCAAAAGATAACTTCTGGCAGATGGGGGATACGGGTCCTTGTGGTCCTTGTACCGAAATTTTCTACGATCATGGTGAGGAAATTCCTGGTGGTCCTCCTGGTTCTCCTGATGAAGACGGCGATCGCTATATCGAGATTTGGAACCTGGTGTTCATGCAGTTCGACCGTTCTGCTGACGGCACGCTCACGCCTTTGCCTAAGCCTTCAGTCGATACGGGTATGGGATTGGAGCGTTTAGCGGCAGTATTGCAAGGCGTGCATAGCAACTATGAAATCGACACCTTTGTTACCCTGATTAATGCCGTGCGTGCGTTTGCGCCTAATACGCCTATCGATCATCCTTCGCTACGCGTGATTGCTGACCATATTCGTAGTACCAGTTTCATGATTGTCGATGGTGTTTTACCCTCTAACGAAGGTCGTGGTTATGTACTGCGTCGCGTTATTCGTCGTGCTTTGCGTCATGGTAATAAACTCGGTATTCAGGGTCATTTTTTCCATCAATTAGTGAAAGCCTTAGTAAATACCATGGGTGCTGCTTACCCAGAATTAGCAACAGCGCAAGCAAAAGTAGAACAGGCTCTATTGCAAGAAGAAGAACGCTTTGCCTTAACTTTAGCCAATGGTATGAAGTTGTTAGCTGAAGCTTTAGCTGAACTGAAAGACACTGAACTACCTGGTGATGTGGTATTCAAACTTTACGACACCTATGGTTTCCCAGTGGACTTAACGGCCGATGTGGCGCGTGAGCATAATCTCACGATTGATGAAGCGGGTTTTGAGCGCGAAATGCAAGCACAACGTGAACGTGCGCGTAAAGCCAGCAGCTTTGCAGCGGGCGAGGTGGGTGTGACTGACTTTTATCAAGCCACAACTTTCTTGGGTTATGATTCAACACAGGCAGAAGTGACCGTTGCAGCTGTTTTTGTGGGCGGTGAACGTCGTTTTGAAGTATCTGCTGGTGAAACGGTCTTAGTCGTGCTCAATCAAACGCCTTTTTATGCTGAGTCGGGTGGACAAGTGGGTGATGTCGGTAGCTTAACCAGTGGTATGGATTCCGCTCAGGTTATCGACACGCAAAAGCAAGGCGATATGTGGGTGCATCGTGTCACGGTGACGGCAGGTACGCTCAGTGAAGGTCAGACCTTAACAGCACAAGTGAATGACGAATTGCGCAAGGCGATTGTGGCTCATCACTCGGCAACACATTTATTACATGCCGCTTTGCGCGAAGTGTTGGGAACACACGTGGAGCAGAAAGGTTCGTTAGTGAATGCTGAAGGTTTACGTTTTGACTTTTCACATGGTGAGCCGATTACTGCTGAGCAAATCATGCGTGTAGAAAACATCATTAATGCCAATGTGATGCGTAATTTACCCGTCGTGATTGAGCAAATGAGCATCGATGCCGCTAAAGCGAAAGGTGCGATGGCACTGTTTGGCGAAAAATACGGTGATGTGGTGCGTGTCGTCGATATGGGCGATGCTTCTATTGAACTTTGTGGTGGTATCCATGTTCAGCGCACTGGCGAAATTGGCTTGATTAAAGTGGTGAGTGATGGCGCTGTGGCGTCGGGCATTCGTCGTGTTGAAGCCGTTGCAGGTGTTAAAGCGCTGAGTTATGTGCAGCAACAAGATGCTCAATTAGGTGCTTTAGCCAACGGCTTTAAAGTATCGCGAGATAAAGTCATGGATCGTATTGATGCCATGAGCCAGCAAATTAAGTCACTGGAAAAGCAACTCGAATCGGCAAAACTGGCGGTGGCCTTGGCGAAAGAGGGTGAGTTAGTGGCAGCTGCTCATAGCACCGCTTCGGGACAGTGTGTGGTCGCACAGTTAGCCGATATTGATGGTAAGTCATTGCGAGAATTGGCTGAGCGCGTACGCGATAAGTGCCAGCCAGCTGCGGTCGTTCTGGCATCAGTTTCAGAAGGTAAAGTGACCTTGATTGCGGCTGTTAGCAAAGCTTTACACGCCAACTTAAAAGCGGGCGAGCTGGTGTCAACGATTGCACAAGCGATTGGCGGTAAAGGGGGCGGTCGTCCCGATGTGGCTCAAGCAGGCGGTAGCGATGTTGAGGCTTTGCCAGCCGCTTTAGCCGCTGCTAAAGATCAGATCATCAGCAAACTGATTTAATTGAATTTTAACTTTGGTAACGGGAAAACTGTAAGAAAATGGCGTTAATCGTTCAAAAATACGGCGGTACTTCCATTGGCACTGTCGATCGCATTCAAAATGTGGCCAAAAAAATCAAAAAATGGCGTGAGCAAGGCAACGAACTGGTTATTGTTGTATCCGCTATGTCAGGTGAAACCAATCGCTTAATCGGTTTAGCGCAACAAATCACCTCTAAACCCAACCCGCGTGAGTTAGATATGATTCTAACCACGGGCGAACAGGTAACCATTGGTTTGTTAGCCATTGCCTTAGAAAGTATTGGTGTGCCTGCGATTTCTTTCACTGGTCAGCAAGTTGGTATTGTTACCGACCAGTCATTTAATAAAGCACGTATTCAGTCGATTGATAACCAAAAAATTCGCGCTGAACTGGATGCGGGTAAGGTAGTCGTCATCGCTGGTTTCCAAGGGGTAGACGAGCAGGGTAACTTAACGACCTTGGGTCGTGGAGGCTCAGATACGACTGGTGTTGCTTTAGCCGCAGCATTAAAAGCCGATGAGTGTCAAATTTATACCGATGTGGATGGTGTTTACACCACCGACCCACGTGTTGTTCCTAAAGCACGTCGTTTGAATCGCATTTCTTTCGATGAAATGTTAGAAATGGCCAGCTTGGGTTCTAAAGTATTGCAGATTCGTTCGGTCGAGTTTGCCAGTAAATATAAAGTGCGCTTACGTGTACTGTCTACATTTGAAGAAAACCCGCAAGGGACACTGATTTGTTCAGAGGAAGAGTTGATGGAAAACCCCGTTATTTCAGGTATTGCTTTTAGTCGTGATGAAGCCAAATTAACTGTATTAGGTGTACCCGATCGTCCTGGTATTGCTTACGCGATTTTGAAACCAATTTCAGAAGCCAATATCGAAGTCGATATGATTATTCAGAACCAATCGGTAGCAGGTACGACGGATTTCACCTTTACCGTGTCGCGTAATGATTGCGAAAAAGCACTGGCGATTTTGAATACCCATGCTACTGAAATGGGCGCGAAAGAAGTCTTGTCAGACAAGGGCATTGTTAAAGTGTCTTTAGTGGGTATTGGTATGCGCTCACACGCTGGTGTCGCTGCCCGCATGTTCGAAGTGCTTTATAACGAAGGCGTGAATATTGAAATGATTAGCACGACAGAAATCAAGATTTCTGTGGTCATTCGTGAAGGCGAGTTAGAGCGCGCAGTTCAATCTTTGCACGCGGCATTTGATTTAGAATAAACCTTGCAAAGGTCGTTCTAACTCCGTATAATGTACAAATTACTTGATGGTGAGTTGGCCGAGTGGCTGAAGGCACACCCCTGCTAAGGGTGCATAGGGGAAACTCTATCGAGGGTTCGAATCCCTCACTTACCGCCAAGTAATAAACTGATAATTAACTTGACTTAGCAATAAAGACAGTTTATAATTATCGAATCAGTTAAGCGCTCGTAGCTCAGCTGGATAGAGCATTCGGCTACGAACCGAAAGGTCAGGGGTTCGACTCCCTTCGAGCGCACCATATAATAAACCCAGATACATCGAAAGATGATCTGGGTTTTTTATTGTCTTTTATTCTTGTTTATCGTTTAAAATAGCAAAACTAATCGTTTTATTAGTTCATAAACCATTCTCTTGAAAACCTAATTGTTCAATAAGGAAATCCAGCACTTATGGAACACAATATTCCGCTCATTACAACCATTGCAGCTGGTTTTGGTTTTGCGCTTATTTTTGGCTTTATCGTTGAACGTTTCAAAATACCAGCTTTGGTCGGCTATTTAGCAGCGGGTATTTTGATTGGACCAGCAACGCCAGGTTTTGTTGCCGATATGTCGATTGCATCTGAGTTGGCTGAAATTGGTGTGATGCTGCTCATGTTTGGTGTGGGGTTGCATTTTTCTTTCAAAGATTTATTGGCGGTGAAAAAAAATCGCCGTGCCAGGTGCGGTCGTGCAGATGAGTATTGCCACCGTCTTGGGAATGTTGTTGGCCATGTCTTGGGGGTGGACTTGGGGTCAGGCTTTGGTAATGGGACTGTCCTTGTCTTGTGCCAGTACGGTTGTGTTGTTAAAGGCATTAGAAAAACGTGGTGCCTTAGAAACAATGAATGGACAGATCGCGGTGGATGAACAAAAGCCAGCTAAAGTGATTATTATTGGTTATGGTCGCGTTGGTAAGCGTATTGCCGATCATTTAGATGAACAAAGTATTCCCTATGTGGTGATTGAGCAACGTAAACAGCTGGTGCAATTGTTGGTGGATGACAATAAGCCAGCATTCATGGAACTGCCAGCGAAGCGGAGGCATTGGAGCAGGCGGGCATTCATGAAGCCAATTTACTGGTGGTGGCAACGCCAGATCCGATTAACTTGCGTCAGGTAGTCAATACGGCTTTGTTGCTCAATCCATCTATTCAACTGGTGTTGAGAACGCACAGTGAAGAAGAGTGTGCTTTCTTGAAAGAGGAGGCAGGCGCTGCTGTATTCTTTGGTGAAGCTGAGTTGGCACAGGAGATGTCGCGCTATGTAGTCAATCGGTTAAAGCCAGTTTAGTGTGATTTCCAAACCATTAACAACAAGCCTAAGGTAACTAAGCTAATTTGCTGCCATTGTGCCAGTGCAACACTGGGTGGCAGTAACAGGCCAACTAATACCAGCGATAAACCTAAAGCAAGTCGCTGCTGACTGCGGCGGGTGGTGGCTTGTTCTTGCGCTAGACGCTGCAAAAGCTCCGCTTGTAAGGGAAGTTGAGTGTTGAGCGTTTTCACCATTTGTTGGTGCTGAGCGGGTAACTGTGGTAGGTTTTCCATGAGGAAAGGTAACTGTTCTTTCACGCCACGCACAAACCCTTTAGGACCTAATCGTTCATTCATCCAACTTTGTAAAAAGGGTTTGGCTGTTTTCCACAAGTCCAGTTCGTCGTTCAATTGACGACCCAAACCTTCGATGTTCAGCAGTGTTTTTTGTAGCAGTACCAGTTGCGGTTGTACTTCCATTTTGAAGCGACGCGCCACTTGGAAGAGTCTTAACAGCACCAAACCAAAAGAAATATCTTTTAGTGGTCGGTCGAAAATTGGTTCACACACGGAACGAATGGCGGCTTCTAACTCATTAACGCGCGTATCTGCACCCACCCAGTTAGAGTCGATGTGCAATTGAGCGACACGCCAGTAATCACGATTAAAGAACGCCAGGAAGTTTTCCGCCAGATAGCGCTGATCTTCCGGTGTAAGTGTACCCATAATGCCAAAATCAATGGCAGCATAACGACCATCTGGCAAGACAAAAATATTGCCGGGGTGCATATCAGCATGGAAAAAGTTGTGTTTGAATACCTGCGTAAAGAAGATAATGACGCCATTTTCCGACAATTTTTCAATCGAAACCCCTTGCGCACGTAAGGCGTCCACATCGGAAACGGGGCTGCCAAAAATGCGTTCCATGGTCATCACTTGGGTGGCGGTATGGGACCAGTAAATTTCCGGAACATAAAGCAGGGGAGAATGATCGAAATTGCGTTTTAATAAGGCAGCGTTAGCGGCTTCGCGCATTAAATCTAATTCGTCTAAAATGGTTTTTTCAAACTCAGCCACCACCTCGACAGGGTGCAGGCGTCGGGTGAAGGGAATGAGCGTTTCGGTAATGCGTGCTAGGGTACGTAAAATACCAGTATCCAGTTTAATGACCGGCAAAATGTCTGGACGTACAACCTTAACCACGACATCGGTACCATCGTGCAATTGTGCGGTGTGAACTTGGGCAATGGAGGCAGAGGCAAGGGGAGCGGCATCGAAGTGACGATACAACTCACTAATCGGTTTACCCAATTGGCTTTCGATCAGCTTCATCGCTTGTTCGCTGTCAAACGGAGGAACCTTATCTTGCAGTTTAATCAGTTCTTGCGCAATGTCGGGCGGTAGTAAATCAAGTCGTGTCGATAGGGCCTGTCCGAATTTAATGAAAATCGGGCCGAGTGTTTCTAAGGCCAAGCGAATGGCTTCACCACG
>CAZYER010000053.1:0-2033 GCA_964646525.1 uncultured Francisella sp.
ATCAGCAACACTTTGACCATGATATCGCTCAATAAACACTATTGAATACTAACAAGCAATTTTCAAAGCAATTTATAGTAAGCCATTATTTTTCAATAGATAAGCATTATATAATCAAAAGAAAACACCATAGTTGATGGTCGGTTGCACCATAATGGAATTTTTTAGACAATAACAATAAAAAAGCCCTCAAATTACATTGAGGGCTTTTGAATGAAATCAAGCTACTTTTTAGATGACAGCGTTCGAGCACCTAAGCAAGATAACTGCACTACAGGTTAGTAACGCTGAACTACCAAAGTCGCATTTGTGCCACCAAAACCGAAACTATTCGACATGATACGCTGCAAACCCGCATTGTCCTGACGCTCACGCACAATCGGCATATCAGCAACTGACTCATCTAACTCGGTGATGTTAATGGACGGCGCAATAAAATCACCCTGCATCATCAACAAACAATAAATCATTTCATGCACACCCGCCGCACCTAATGAGTGACCAGACATCGACTTGGTTGAGCTAATACGTGGAATAGCCTCACCAAATACCGCTTTGATACCACCTGCTTCTTTCGTATCGCCTACAGGCGTCGAAGTACCATGCGTGTTAATATAATCAATTGAACCATCAACAGTAGACATCGCCATTTGCATACAACGGATCGCACCTTCTCCAGAAGGAGCTACCATGTCATAACCGTCTGAAGTGGCACCATAGCCGACAATTTCAGCATAAATTTTAGCGCCACGCGCCAGCGCATGATCCAATGCCTCGACCACAACCATACCGCCGCCACCTGAAATAACGAAACCATCACGGTCAGCCGAATAAGCACGAGAAGCCGTTTCAGGCATTTCATTATACTTGCTGGATAAAGCACCCATAGCATCAAACAACATAGTCTGCGACCAGTGCAACTCTTCACCACCACCAGCAAAAACAACATCCTGCTTACCCAGTTGAATCAGCTCGTAAGCGTTACCAATACAATGAGCAGAAGTCGCACAGGCGGAAGAAATAGAGTAGTTCACCCCTTTGATTTCAAAAGGCGTCGCCAAACAAGCTGAAACCGTCGAACCCATGGTACGTGGCACCATGTATGGACCAATACGCTTGACGCCTTTTTCCGCCATAATCGCGTTCGCTTCGATCAAGTTCTGATTTGAAGCACCACCCGAACCTGCAATTAAGCCTGTGCGTGGGTTAGATAATTGCTCAGGAGTCAAACCGCTATCAACAATAGCCTGTTGCATCGACAAATAGGCATAAGCGGCCGCATCACCCATAAAACGACGGTGCTTACGATCAATCTGATCTAAATCAACGTCAATCGCACCTTCTACATTGGTACGAAAACCACGCTCCGCGTAAGCGGGTTGAAACTTAATACCGCTTTTGCCCTCGCGTAAATGCGACGCCACTGTAGCTGCATCATTACCTAAACTACTGACGATACCCAAGCCTGTAATGACAACACGACGCATGCTCACTCCTTAAAAGTTTTCGGTTGACTGGAACAAACCTACTTTAAGGTCTGTCGCCGAATAAATTTCACGATCATCAACAAATAACTTTGCATCGGCCAAGCCCATAAAAAGCTTGCGTTTGATGACTCGCTTCATATCAATCTGGTAACGAACTGTTTTTGCCGTTGGCAGCACCTGTCCATAAAACTTAACTTCGCCCGCACCCAAAGCACGACCGCGACCTTCACCGCCTGCCCAGCCTAGGTAAAACCCTATCAATTGCCACATCGCATCCAAACCCAAACAACCAGGCATCACAGGATCACCCTGAAAATGACAATCAAAAAACCACAAATCAGATGTTACATCCAACTCAGCTCGGATTTCACCCTTATCGAACAGACCACCTTCTTCGGAAATATGGGTAATGCGATCAAACATCAGCATTGGCGGTAATGGCAACTGTGGATTGCCGATTCCAAACATTTCACCACGCCCGCAACTTAGCAGGTCTTCTTTCGATAAACTAGAAGGACGGTTAGACATGTCGCTTATTAACCCTGA
>CAZYER010000053.1:2133-8368 GCA_964646525.1 uncultured Francisella sp.
GGTTTAGTTTTTACCTCGGAAAGCTGTCATTATGTCGGATAACAAGACCTACGATTCCTCATCCATTCAAGTATTGCGTGGCCTAGATGCTGTTCGCAAACGCCCTGGCATGTATATTGGCGATACGGATGATGGCTCTGGCTTGCATCATATGGTTTTCGAGGTGGTGGACAATGCTATTGACGAAGCCTTAGCTGGCTACGCGTCTCACGTTAAAGTAACACTGCATACCGATGGTTCTTGCTCTGTCTATGATGACGGTCGTGGTATTCCAGTCGATATTCACGAAGAAGAAGGGGTTTCCGCTGCAGAAGTCATCATGACCATCCTTCATGCTGGCGGTAAGTTTGACGATAACTCTTATAAAGTATCGGGTGGTTTGCACGGTGTCGGCGTTTCGGTTGTTAATGCGCTCTCTTCCAAATTATGGTTAACCATTCATCGTGAAGGCAAGGTGTGGCAGCAAGAATATGCGCTTGGCGTACCAGTTTATCCGCTGAAAGCCGTTGGCGACAGCAACAAAACCGGTACCGAATTGCGCTTTATGCCATCGGATGAGATTTTCGCCTTCATTGAATTCAATTACGACATCCTACTCAAACGTCTGCGCGAACTCTCTTTCTTAAATTCTGGTGTTCATATTGAATTGATTGACCATCGTGACAATCGTCACGATGTGTTCAAATATGAAGGTGGTATTAAAGCTTTTGTTGAACACCTTAATAGCAAAAAAAGCCCGATCCACCCAAGCCTTTTCTATTTCAGCGGAGAAAAAGAAGGTGTTGGTGTTGAAGTCGCTTTTCAATATACCGATGCTTATACCGAGTCGGTTTATTGTTTTACCAACAACATTCCGCAAAAAGATGGCGGCGCTCACTTAGCTGGTTTCCGTTCATCACTAACGCGCCACATTAACCAAGCGGCAGAACAAGAAGGCTTGGAAAAGAAATTCAAAATTGCCTTATCAGGCGATGACACGCGCGAAGGGCTCACAGCAATTGTGTCAGTCAAAGTGCCTGACCCTAAATTTTCTTCACAAACGAAAGAAAAACTGGTCTCTAGTGAGGTCAAATCAGTGGTTGAAAGCCTCATGGGTGATGCACTATCCACCTACTTGCTTGAAAACCCAAATGACCGCAAAGCCATTTTAAACAAAATTTTTGAAGCAGCTCGTGCACGTGATGCAGCTCGTAAAGCGCGCGAAATGACGCGTCGCAAAGGGGCACTCGACATTGCAGGCTTGCCTGGTAAGTTAGCCGATTGTCAGGAAAAAGACCCAGCCCTATCTGAACTCTATCTGGTCGAGGGTGATTCAGCGGGTGGTTCTGCCAAACAAGGGCGAGATCGCCGTACTCAGGCCATTTTGCCCTTAAAAGGTAAAATTCTGAACGTCGAACGGGCGCGTTTTGACCGTATGATTAGTTCGGCCGAAGTCGGCACGCTGATTACTGCGCTAGGTTGTGGTATCGGTAAAGATGAATACAACATCGAAAAATTGCGTTACCACCACATCATTATCATGACCGATGCCGACGTTGACGGTTCACATATTCGCACTTTGCTACTCACCTTCTTTTACCGTCAAATGCCCGAAATTATCGAGCGTGGTCACGTCTATATTGCACAGCCACCGCTTTATAAAGTAAAAAAAGGCAAGCAAGAAGCTTACCTGAAAGACGACACAGAACTAGAACACTATTTATTGCAACTGGCGATGGAAGGTGCGAGCCTTAGTCTGGGTGAAAACGCAGGCACTATGTCGGGTCATGCCTTGGAACAACTTGCCATTGCCCATTTCCAAGCTGAACGCGTGATCAATAAATACAGCCGTCGTTATCCAGAAGCTTTATTACGTGCCTTAATTGATTTGCCAGCGTTGAATGAAACCATACTGAAAAATGACGCTGACTTATCTGCTTGGTGCACTTCAGCCATGACACGCATTGAGCAGGATTTCATTGCTGGTGGCGCGCGATTCAGTTTGGCCACGGCGAACAATCAAGACCCTGACAGTGATTACCGTGTTATTCGCTTAACAACGCATGAGCATGGTTTTGATAGTGTTCAAGACATGGGTGATGATTTCTGGCTATCGGGCGATTATCAACGTCTCATGCAAGCAGCTGAGCGCATTGGTAATTTGTTAAGTGATGGTGCCCAAGTGCGTCGTGATGAAAAATCGATTGCCGTGAACAGTGTCAAACACGCTTTCGACTGGTTACTAGGTGAAGCTAAGCGCGGTATGGGCATACAGCGCTATAAAGGTCTTGGTGAAATGAATCCCGATCAGCTTTGGGAAACAACCATGAACCCTGCGACACGTCGTTTGCTCAAGGTTAACATTGAAGATGCGATTGCAACTGATGATATTTTCAGCACCCTGATGGGGGATGAAGTCGAACCGCGCCGCGCCTTTATTGAAGCGAATGCTTTATCCGTATCTAATCTCGATATTTAATGATTTTTGGTTTTTAATTTTTTAGAAGGAGTCTTCCATGTCTATCAAACATCCTGTCGTTTCGGTCACTGGTTCGTCTGGTGCAGGTACTACTTTCGTTAAACGTGCATTTGAAAAAGTATTTGCTCGTGAAAATTTAAATGTTGCGGTCGTTGAAGGCGATAGCTTCCACAAATACGAACGCGCTGAAATGCGTGAGAAGGTTGCTGAATCTCGCAAAACTGGTAAAGTGTTAACGCACTTCTCTGAACATGCTAACCATTTTGACCTGTTAGCTGAATTATTCAAAACCTACGGTGAGACAGGTACCGGTAAACGTCGTTACTATGTTCACAACGACGAAGAAGCGGCACATCACGGCGTTGGTACAGGTTGCTTCACGCCATGGAAAGACATTCCTGCTGGCACAGACATCATGTTCTACGAAGGGCTACATGGCGGCGTCGTCACTGAAACGGCCAATGTTGCAGCGCACGTTGACTTACTCGTAGGTGTGGTTCCTAGCGTTAATATCGAATGGATTCAAAAAATCTATCGTGATACTTCTGAGCGTCCTTACACAGTTCAGCAAGTGGTTGATACCATCCTTGATCGTATGCCTGACTATGCCGAATACATCACACCACAGTTTGATCGCACCCACATCAACTTCCACCGTGTACCTTTAGTGGATACCGCTAACCCATTCAGTGGTATGGCTGTACCTAAGCCAGAAGAGAGCTTAATTGTTTGCCACGTACGCATGGACGGAATCGACTTGGCTGGCATCGCTAAACAAGTTGAAGGTGCTTTCTTACAAAAAGCAGACACATTGGTGATTCCTGGTCAAAAGATGATTGATGTCATGGATTTGATGCTATCGCCTGTAATCAAAAACATGATTGCTCAGAAAAACGCAGTTTAAGCTTTTTTCCGATTCCATTCAACAACAGCCCCGCCATCGTGCGGGGTTGTTGCGTTTTAACTCATTACTTTCACACAAACTTAACCTGATTGCCGATCTTATTGAACGAAAAAGTGTTGACAGTCCACTGGGCCGTTGTCACATCGAATTGCTTGTGGTTTGCCTCGCCATTCAATAATTTGCTCTAATGATCGAATAACACTTTGTGTCGGCAATGATAAGTCCACCTCAATGCATAATCCTTCTCGATTATAGTCATCGATAACATTAAACGTTCGTATGGTTCTGCCATCTTTCAAGGAGTCAGACATAAAGTCCATTGACCAGACTTGGTTGATGGCTGTTGGCGCACTCAGTGCATCTGGTTTATCTCGCTTAATTCGACGTCTAGGCTTTATTCGTAAGTTGAGTTCTAGTTCACGATAAATACGGTAAACACGCTTATGATTCCATTTAAATTATTTAACATTGCGCAAATATCCAAAACACAGTCCAAATCCCCAGCGTTTATAGGCGGTGGTGAGTTTTACTAACCAGTCGGCAATCACTTCATTTTCGCTATGCCTCTTTGCTTTATGGCGATAGCAAGTTTGACTAATCCCAAAGGCTTCACAGGCTAGGCGAATGCTGATATCGGTGTTTTTAACAACATTTAGGGTCATCTCTCTTCTTTGAGATGGCTTTACCACTTTCCCTCAAGGGCTTCCTGGCGGATTTGGGATTTTAGACATTCTTCGGCATACATTTTTTGAGGCGACGATTGTCATCCTCAAGCTCTTTTAAGCACTTGATCATCGCCGTGTCCATACCGCCATATTTAGCTCGCCACTTGTAGAAGGTGGCACTACTGATGTTGTGCTCTCGGCATAGGTCTGGAACTTTAATGCCAGCTTCATTTTGTTTCAAAATGGCCATGATTTGGCTGTCAGTAAATTTTGATGTTTTCATGCAGAATCTCCTGCTTTTTAGTTTACGAGAAAATTCTACTTTTGACCCCGTTTATTTATTGGGGGGACTACATGAAAAAATTATGGTCAATACCAGCGTTTACAAACGCAAAGACATGATGCACAAAATGCCGATGATGAAACACTAAGCAGGAACTCGCCTCTAAAAATGGCGTATAATGAGGCAAAATTTTGCCCAGCCCCCAAATGATAGGGATTTTAGAGGTAGCCAGATGCCATCAGCCGATTTTGTTCAAGCCTTTCGTCAATCGTCGCCTTACTTTAATGCGCATCGTGACAGTACGGTGGTGATTTACCTTGACGGTGCCGCTTTGCAAAATGGTGATGCTGCTTTACCGCTCATTCAAGACTTGGCTTTGTTACAAAGCCTCGATGTGCGCATTGTTTTAGTGGCAGGTGCGCGGCCCTTTATCGACGCTGAATTAGCCGCACAAGGTTTTGAGTGTCAATACCATCAAGGTCTTCGCATCACGCGTAAAGAACACCTGCCCGCTGTGGCACAAGCGGTTGGGCAAATGCGGGTCGAAATTGAGTCTTGGTTTTCTAGCGGACAAGCCAAACAAAGTTATGCCGTACGCCCTCTGTTTGTTTCCTCTGGCAACTGGGTCATGGCGAAACCGCTGGGCATTATTGATGGTATCGACTTTCATCATACCGGCACGGTGCGCCGTATTGAAACCGATCCCATTGAAGCGGTGCTGAATATGGGACATATTGTATTACTTACCTCGCAAGCCTACTCCATTACTGGCGACATTTTCAACTTATCCAGTATTGAGTTAGCGGTCGAAGCGGCGATTGCCCTGCAAGCCGATAAGCTACTCTGGTTAACCGACCCTGAACACCTTGTCGCCGCACGTGCGGCACTGCCAACAGAACTGTCTGCCAATGACATGCCGACGCTCCTAGCACAAGCTGAACTACCCGACTCAACCCGCTCACTGCTGAATGCCAGCCTAAAAGCAGCACGTGAAGTCGATCGCGTTCACCTACTCGACCGCACGCTCGATGGTGCTTTATTGCTTGAACTCTTCACCCGCGATGGTGTCGGCATCATGATTAACCAGAATGATTATGATGTGGTGCGCCAAGCGAGCATCGATGACATCGGCGGTATCTTGTCGTTGCTCGAACCGCTCGAAAACTCTGGTGCATTAGTGAAGCGTCCACGCGAACAGTTGGAAATGGAAATTGAATACTTCAGTGTATTAGAACGCGACGGTGCCATTATTGGCTGTGCGGCCTTATATCCCTACCCGCAAAACAATAGCGCTGAATTGGCTGCCTTTGCCATCGATGATACTTATCGTCGTGGTGGCCGCGGTGCCAAGCTATTAACTTATATCGAACGTCGTGCTAAACAACAAGGCATTCAATCCCTATTTCTTCTCACCACACAAACCATGCACTGGTTTATCCGACATGGTTTTGTGCAAACCGATATTTCCACCCTACCGCAAGCGCGCGCTCAGTTATACAACTTTCAGCGTCGTTCAGCGGTGTTTATTAAAGCGTTGGTTTAAAATAGAAAAAACCGCACTAAGCGGGTTAGCTAGATGACACGAGTTATTCGCTTAACTTATTTATTTCCCTTAGCGCGATTGTGCGACTTACATAACATTTGACAGTTTTGTGCATTGGTAGCACCGCCTTTGCTCCAAGCTGTTACATGGTCAGCATCCATGTCTTTCAAGTCCCAAATTTTGGTTTTATTGGCATCATGACCAATCGCACAAAGTGGGCAGTTGGACTCACCACTAGCTTTAGCTTTTGCGGTTTGTTGCGCGTAAATCGTTTTTTTGGTCGCCTCATCAAACACTCTGACTTCTAACAACTTAGTATCTTGGCATCTGGACTGTCAACACTTTTTCGTACAAGGGATTCTCTTTTCTTCTAACGCCCGTG
>CAZYER010000054.1:0-8339 GCA_964646525.1 uncultured Francisella sp.
GGGCATAACTAAATCCTTTAATACGTCTGACGAGAATCGTGGTAAACTTTGGGAAAATATAACATGATCATAATAGAAATACCCAGAATAGAAAAATACTCATGAAAAAAACCGTGCAAGTCATATGGCTCTGTCTGCTTGGCTGCTTAAGTTTTGCCAGTGCAGCACAAGAGCGAGTTTACACCGTTGGTGTGGCCAATTTTCAAGCTAATTTAAGTATGGCCGCTCAGTTAAATCCCATTTTGAAGTGGGTAGGTCAGCGTGCGGGCGTTGAATTGGTCATGAAATCGGGTTATAACTTCGACGATATGCAACGCCACCTTGCGCGTGGTGAATATGATTTTTATATCGGCTTTCCTTCATTGCAATCAATGATCCGACAACCACTGGATTATAAGGTTATTGCCGCCCTTGAAGGGCAGGCAATCAGTGCCATTATTGTGCAGTTTCATTCTCCCTATCAAACCTTAGCCGACTTGAATGGACGCGAAGTTGCCATGGGTAGCCACGGTATTTTTATTGCTAATGTGGTGCCAATGTCATTACTTATTGCTGAGGGTGTTCGGGTTAAACCACTAGCGGTTGGTAATCAAGAATCGCTTGTTACCGAGTTCAAACTGGGTAAGTACCAAGCGGTAGCCGTCAATTTAGGTGGTTTTAAACGTATTATGGGTAAAAATAACCACCCTTATCGTATTCTGTGGCAGTCTTCTCCTATGATGAATTATCCACTGGCGGTACGAGCCAGTGTGGTACCAGATGACGTGGTGAAGCGCGTACAACAAGCCTTTATTGATATGGCGCAGGATGCAGAAGGTCAGGCAATATTGGAGCGCAGCAATCAGCGTCCTGGCATTCAATGGAAAGGTTGGAAGGCCGCATCAGAGCAAGATTATCAGTTTGCCATAGAAAGTTACCAGCGCTTGAGTGCGGTTAAAACAATGGAGCCTTAATTTATGGGGTTAAAAACACGTTTATATGTATTTTTGAGTGCTTTGCTGTTGGTGATTATTGTCACAAGCTTTTCGCTATTGGTGTGGTTAGCGCGCGGTTATGTGGCTCAAGATACGGAAAAGCGTATCAGTGAAGTGGCGGATTTGATTACGCAGGATATTGTCATTGCCAATATTACTGATGATTATGCGCGTCTGGATCAGCGATTTCAGCGTTACGTTAAGCAGAGCTTCATTGAACACATTTACTGGAGCACGGATGGGCAAAAACCCCTAGAAGCTCAAGCAAACGTTCCTTTGGCAGTGCCTGATTGGTTTAAGGCGCTATTTTCCCATGCAGAACTGAGTGTCAGTCAGCAAGTAGATTGGTTTGGTAAAAATTATGGCGAGCTGCGCATAGAGGGAGATAGTAACGCAACCATTAATAATCTCTGGTATTTAATGTTGTACTGGCTATTGTTGTTGGCAGGGGTAGTGACCATTTTGGTGTTCATTATTGAAATAATGACTCGCCCGATCATTAATCAAATTGAATCACTTTCAGATGACGCTAAACGTATCGGTTCAGGCAGTTTGAATGATCCCATCCGAATCGGCGGTAGTGCTGAGGTATTGCAACTTTCTCTGTCAATGGAGCAAATGCGAGCGGCGCTACAGGACAATCGAGCGCGTCAGCAGGAACAACAACAGGCATTGCGTCAGGTAGGTGACGAAAATGAGCGGCGCTTAATTTGGTTAAAAAATTTATTAAATACCTTGCCTTTGGCAGTGTTGTTAGAAGATGCCAATGCCAAGGTAGTTTTTTCGAATCAACTCTATTGTGATTTTTTCAAAATTGCCTTAACGCCTAAACAGCTGGTCGGTCATCGAGGTGAAACCTTGATGATGGACACGCGTTTGCTCTTTGCCGACCCTACAGAGTTTATGCGACAGGTGCAGTCAGCGGCAGCCCTGTCACAAGCGTCGCATCGCCAATTGTTTGCTATGCAAGATGGGCGTTGGTTGTTACAAGATGTGATTCCCATGCGCGATGAACGATCAGGCGTTTTTGTCGGTCGCTTGTGGCTCTATCAAGATGTGACAGAGAATCATCAATTAGAGCAGCGCTTGCGCTGGCAAGCGAATCACGATGCCTTAACGGGTTTGTTAAGCCGGACGGCTTTTGAGCAGAGACTGGCTGAGTTACCTAAACATTCGCTACATGCTTACGCACTGCTCTATATTGATCTAGACCAATTTAAGCTCATTAATGATACATCGGGGCATATGGCTGGCGATGAACTGTTAAAACAAGTAGCACATCGCTTAGCCAGTTTGTTGCCGAAAGAGATGGTGCTGGCGCGTATGGGGGGTGACGAGTTTGCTGTTTTGATGATCGGTGATGCACAACAGGCTATGACGATTGCTGAAAGTATTCGTGCTATGTTGGCTGAATTTCACTTTATTTATCTGGAAAGGCATTATCAAATTGGCGCCAGTATCGGTGTTGTACCCGATATTGGTTCTGAGCAAGACGCCAAAATGCTGATGGCGATGGCTGATGCCGCCTGTTATGCAGCTAAAAATGCGGGTCGAAATCATGTTTGGTTATATCAAACTACGGATGCCTATTTACGTGGACAACAAGAAGAAATGCGCATTGTCAGTGAGTTACATACCGCGCTGGAGTTTGATCGCTTCGAGTTAAATGCGCAACGAATTATTCCGTTGCAGCACGAGGGTGATCAATTGCATTTAGAAATTTTGTTACGTTGGAAAGATCAAAGCGGTCAAGCCATTGCACCTGATTTGTTTATTGGAGCGGCCGAAAGATATGGGTTAATGCACTTGATTGATCGTTGGGTGATTAAGCATACGCTAACCTTCTTAACCGAGCATCCTAAGTTACTCGATCGTATTGCGGTGTGTGGTATCAATTTGTCGGGTGCTTCCTTTTCTCAGCCTGACTTGGTTGATTTCGTTAAAGACTTGATTCATCGTACCCAATTTCCAGGCCATAAATTGTGTTTTGAGATTACGGAAACAGCGGCCGTTACGCAGTTAGATCAAGCGCATCAATTTATTGTTGCGCTTAAAGCCTTAGGCTGTCAGTTTGCGCTCGATGATTTTGGTTCTGGTCAATCCTCGTTCCGTTATTTAAAACAATTGCCGGTTGATTATCTTAAAATAGATGGTAGCTTTGTTAAGTCCATGTTAGCCGATAAGACTAACGAGGCTTTGGTTCGAGGCATGCAGGAGATTGCACAAGCACTAGGGATGATGACGATTGCTGAATTTGTTGAAACAGGCGATATTGCTCAGGCATTAACAGCCATTGACATTGATTATGCGCAAGGGTGGCACTTCCATAAAGCCGAACCCATTCATAAGCTTCTTGAATAGCCTTTTTGGGAGGTCACAGACATGATGGAATGGAAAGTCGATAACCTTAAATGCGGTGGCTGTGCTGGTCGTATTCGCCAGCAGCTATTGGACTTAACCGGAGTTACTGATGTGCAGGTGGACATTGAGCAAGGTGTGGTGCGAGTCGAAGCCGATGCTGAGCAAGCTCAAACTATCTTGGCTCGCTTAAAAAGACTAGGCTACCCGTTGAGTGGTACCACATCTGGACTGGCTGCTGTTGAAGCCGATGTGCGCTCGGTGGTGTCTTGTGCCATTGGACGCTTACAAGCCGACGAGAAATGATTGGCATGACCTTTGCTGAGTTGATGTTCAGTTTAAGTTTTGGTGATGATCGTCGCTAACTGAATTATGTATGACATAGGCAAAATAGATTATGTGGTTAAAACCCGTTGGTTTCTTAGTGTTAATGCTCGCCATTATTGGCGGCTTTGCCATTATGCAAGGTCCGCTGGGAGAGTTGTGGCATCCTTCAGAGTTAATCGTTATTTTAGGTGCAGCTCTGGCAGCCTTTTTGTTGGCGGCACCTGTCCCTGTCGTTGGGCGAACTTTTGTTATGTCCTTGCGCTATTTTCAAAGCGATAAGGCCAATATTAAGGTTTATGGTGAATTATTAGGCTTGTTGCAAGATTTATTTAAATTGTCGAGAGCACAGGGGGTGTTGGCTCTAGATAAGCATATTTCTGATCCTGCTTCTAGTCCTGTTTTTGCAAGATACCCAGCGGTTGTTGGGCATAAAGAGCTGCTCAGTTTTGTCGTAGATTGTTTTAGTTATGTGTTAATGAATCCTCCGAAAGGCCATGAAATTGACAAGATGGCGGAAAAGCGTATTAGTTTGTGGTTTAAGTCAGCTTCTGAGGTGCCTAAGTTAACCGGTAAAGTGGGCGATTGGTTGCCGGGTTTCGGTATTATGGCGGCCATTATGGGGGTGATTTTAACCATGACGACCGTGGGTGGGCCTGTTGAAATTACCGCGAAATTTATTGGTGCGGCATTAACGGGAACTTTTTATGGCATTTTCTTCGCTTTTGCCGTGGTTGGTCCTTTCACTCATGCGCTTGAAGTGATGTTACGTCAGGATAAAATGTTGTTTGAAATGGCAGCAGGTGCCATTACGGCCTATGCGGATGGTGTTTCTCCTAACCTCGCCATCGAAATTGGTCGTCAGCGTGTGCCGCCAGAATACCGTGATAAGTTGGTGGGTGATGCATGAGTGCTCATGACGATGATGACGAAGGCGGGTCTCACGGGGGTTCATGGAAAATTGCCTTAGCCGACTTGATGACGGTGTTGATGGTTTTTTTTCTCGTCATGTGGTTATCTGCGATTATGGATCCTGCCGATCGTCAGGCGCTTGCCGATAGTTTTGCTAAAGAAAAATCAGAAGGGGGTACTCAGGAGAGTAGTCCTATGCCAGAGCAGAAAGGCGATGTACTCATTAATCCGATTGAACTCAAACCGCTAACAAAATCTGAAATTGAGAGCATGATCAAAAAAATGGATGCTTCAGTGGAAGAAACGCCCGAGCACTTCGTCATTACCCTGCGTTCCGATAAGGCCTTTGAAAGTGGGCGTGCCAGTTTGCAAGAATCGGCTAAAGTTCAGCTAGAAAAAATGGCAGAAGAATTAGCGGGTCGACGCAATCAGATGGTGATTACGGGGCACACGGATAATGTACCTATCAGAAATGTCACTTTTCCTTCAAACTGGGAGTTGTCATCAGCTCGTGCTTCATCGGTAGCGCGTTTATTTGAGGATTTTGGCGTCGATAAACAGTTTATGACGGTATCTGGGCGTGCTGATGCTGAACCGCTGGTAGCCAATGATACCAATGTAGGGCGTGCGCAAAATCGTCGAGTGGTTATCTTGTTAGATAAAAACAGTGTCCCTTTACCCGTAGAAAAACCCGCACCTAAAAGTAAAACACCATCTAAAGCAAGCGCATCCTAGTGGATAGGTCACCTAGTGACGGTTTCGTTGTTTTCGAGCTGCGCAGACAGGGCAATCTGGGTCTTGTGTCAGTTTGAAACGACGTTGGTTCATGGTTAAGCCATCGAATAGCATCACCTCACCGATTAAGCTGGCGTTGCCTAGTAGCACCTTTAACGTTTCGAGCGCTTGCATCACGCCCAATGTACCCACGACAGGGGCAACAATCCCTTGGGCATCGCAGGTTTCGCCGCCTTGGTTGGCTTGCGGATCGAAACACAGGTAGCAGGGGGCATTGGCATCGCGTCCATCAAACACACTGAGTTGACCTTCCCAACGAATGGCCGCCGCAGACACCAAGGGTTTTTGCGCCATCATCGCCGCTTCATTAATCGCGGTGCGCGAAAAGCCATTATCGGTACAATCGACCACCACATCCGCTTGCTGACACAGGGCTAATAGCTGTTCTGGGCTTAAAAAGGCATTAACGGCATTAATGGTAATGTGCGGATTGACTTCGAGTAGGGTTTGTTTCGCCGATTCAACTTTACTTATACCCACCGTCGCTTCCCGATGAATGATTTGACGCTGTAAATTGCTGGATTCTACTACATCGAAATCGACTAACGTCAGCGTACCAACCCCAGCAGCCGCTAAATATAAGCTAGCAGGTGATCCCAAGCCTCCTAAGCCAATAATCAGTGCATGACTGTTGGCAAGGGTGGTTTGTCCTTCCAAACCAATTTGACTGAGTCGGATTTGGCGGTCGTAGCGCGCGGTTAGGATTTCATTCAGCGGTTGTTGTGGCATAGTTTTCCTATGTTTGGATGAATTGACCAAGAGTAATGCGGTCATTATTACCATAATCTCGGTGGGTGGCAATGGCATTAAAGCCAGCCGACTGCATCAGTTGTCTGACTGCCACCCCTTGATCGTAGCCATGTTCGAGTAATAACCAGCCGTCTGGATTTAAGTGCTTAGGCGCTTGTTGCACCAATAAGCGAATATCGTCTAAGCCATCGAGACCACTGGTGAGTGCGCTGATGGGTTCATGGGGTAGACTCGTTTGCTGTAAATGGGGGTCGTTGTGTGCGATGTAGGGCGGATTACTGACAATTAAATCGAAACGTTGATGCGCTAAGGTGCTAAACCAATCGCTGTGCACAAAACGAATACCGGGTAAGCGCAGTGCGCAGGCATTGTCTTGCGCTACCGTTAAAGCCGCTTGGCTGGCATCGAGCGCTGTGACCTGCGCAATGGGGCGATGATGGGCAATGGCAATGGCAATGGCTCCGCTACCGGTTCCCATATCACATACTGTCCAAGGTGCACGCTCAGGGATAAGTTCTAAGGCGGCATCGACCAGTAGCTCTGTATCTTGGCGTGGAATGAGGGTGTCAGGTGTGACGGATAGCTTCAGTCCGTAAAATTCCGTATCACCTAGAATGTAGGCAAGGGGTTCGCCTTGCGAGCGTCGCTCTGCCCATGCATTGAGTTGTATTTGTTGTGCTGAGTTAACTTCTGTTTCGGGATAGGTACGTAATTGAGTACGTGTTAACCCCGTGGCACGACAGAGCATGAGTTCAGCTTCTTGGGTTGCTTCTTCCGGTGGGAGTTGTTGGCGTAGCCAAACTAGGGTTTGTGATAGGGTCATGAGCGAATAGCGTGAATGGTTAAAGTTGGTGTACTTAAAGCTAACCAAGCCTTGTCAGCGGTTAAAATTTCGAGTTGATGATGAATGGCCGTAGCGAGGCAACTTCGATCACCTAATGACAAACCATATTGACGGGTTGTGTAGCGCAAAACACCTGCTGTGTGAGCAATGTTTTCTGTGTAGGGCAATATGGTTAAATTAAGTTGTTGTGCGAGTTGTTGAAGCAACTGACTATCGGCACCATTTTCACAAAGTTTGCTAACCACTTCTGCCCAATTAACAGCCGATATGAATTGCGAATCATTATTTATAATGGTTTTTAAGGGTAGGTTAGTGGGTTCGTTATTGAGTAAAGCAATAATGACTGAAGCATCGAGTAAATATTTCACAGGTGCTACTGCCAGTCTTTGTGTCTATTCTGGATAAACTCATCGACACTTGGCGTGTAGGCAGCTAAGGCTTCACGCAGGGATTCGAAAGAGGGGTTTTGTTTGTCGCTCGGCGTTTGGCTTGCCCCTTTGCTCAGCCATAATTCAATTTGTTTAGCAATGCTACGGTGCTGACGTTTAGCTTCTGCTTTAGCTAATTCATACAGGGTTTCGTCGATACGAACTGCGACGCTGGGCATGGTGATAACTCCTTGTTGCATTTGTAGGCAAGTGTAGCATAAGGGTGAAGCTAGCGGCAATAAAAAAACCACCCGGTTAGGGGTGGTTCAAGCTCACGATCTGGAAGTAATACAAATTAGAACTTGTATTTCGCTTGAATGGTATAAGCCATTTGTGAGTGTTTAGTAGTGTTGGTTGATGATGCACCAGGTGCCATGGTTTGAGTTAGAGCAGTTGTATCAACAGTGGTCGATACTTCCGGTGCATACATAATCGCACCTTCTAATGTAACATTTTTGGTAATATCATAACCACCACCGACAGAAAAATGACTTTCGGTTGTTGCAGGGAAGAAAATATTATTGAAGAAGTTTTTGGTTCCACCAACACCTGCTGCCATTAGTTCTGCCATGCTCATACCGGTTGGAGTTGCAGAAAACTTCTTAATCGGATTGTCTGCCTTGTTAAAGCCAGCGCCAACCCAGTAACCTTTGCCAGAGTATTTCAGACCCAGAGCAATGACGTTTTGGTCTTCCCAACCAAAGTCTTTGTAACCTTTAGCTTCACCCCAACGGATTTGTTTAAAATCTCCTGTTAACATGATATTACCCATGGTGTAGGCAGCACCTAATTTAACCTCTGCAGGTTGTTCAAGTGTATCTGAAAATGCACCAGCCAACGCACCACCATTTGCTTGCGTGAAAGGAGCTGAGGCGGTAGAAAGTTGATCTTTATATTTCATGAGACCTTTGCACGAGTAAGGCTTGATTTTTTGCGGAAAATTAGCTAAAGAAT
>CAZYER010000055.1:0-8252 GCA_964646525.1 uncultured Francisella sp.
GGTTCGTTGGCTCATCCATAATCAGAACGTTTGGCTTTTCCAGCATTAATTTACCGTAAAGCATACGCCCCTTTTCACCACCCGATAACACCTTAACCGACTTCTTAATGTCATCGGCGTTAAACAATAAACGACCTAACACAGCACGAATCGCCTGTTCATCATCACTGGGCTTTTTCCACTGCGTCATCCAGTCAAATAGGTTCATATCGGTTTCAAATTCAGTCACATGGTCTTGCGAAAAGTAGCCAATCTGCACATTTTCAGACCATTTAACTTTACCCTTATCAGCTTCTGTTTCACCAATCAGCGTACGCAATAAGGTAGTTTTACCGGCACCATTCTGACCAATTACCGCAATGCGCTCACCCACTTCACACATGAAGCTTAAACCAGAAAATAAGGTGTTACCGTCAAATCCTTTCGCCAAGTTTTCAACTTCCAATGCCAAGCGGTAAAGTTTCTTCTCTTGATCAAAGCGGATAAACGGATTCTGACGGCTTGAGGGCTTAATTTCAGCCAACTCAATTTTTTCTAATTGCTTAGCACGAGAGGTCGCCTGACGTGCCTTAGAAGCATTCGCTGAGAAGCGCGAGACGAAACTTTGTAACTCAGCAATCTGGGCTTTTTTCTTGTCATTTTCAGAACGCATTTTCGCCTGAATCGCTTCGGCAGCGATCATATAGTCATCGTAGTTGCCAGGGAAAATACTCAAAGCACCATAGTCCAAGTCAGCCATGTGAGTACACACCGAATTTAAGAAATGACGGTCATGCGAGATAATAATCATGGTACTGTTACGCGCATTCAGCACATTTTCCAGCCATTCAATGGTATGAATATCTAGGTTGTTAGTTGGCTCATCGAGCAACAGAATATCTGGATCGGCGAACAAAGCCTGAGCCAAAAGAACACGTAATTTCCAACCCGGAGCCACAGCACTCATCGGGCCGTAATGTAAGCTTTCTTCAATACCCACACCCAGCAACAACTCACCAGCACGCGATTCAGCAGTATAGCCATCTAACTCAGCAAATTCGACTTCCAAGTCGGCTACTTTCATGCCGTCTTCTTCACTCATTTCCGCTAAACCGTAAATACGGTCACGCTCTTGTTTCACTTCCCACAAGCGCGCATCGCCCATAATGACCGTATCAATGACTGAAAAGGCTTCAAAAGCAAACTGATCTTGGCGTAGCTTACCGAGCTTTTCGCCATCATCTAACATCACATTCCCCGAAGTCGGCTCTAAATCTCCTCCCAAAATTTTCATGAAAGTAGACTTACCACAACCATTGGCACCAATCAGACCATAACGGTTGCCATTACCAAACTTAACAGAAATATCTTGAAATAAAGGCTTGGGACCAAATTGCATGGTGATGTTAGCAGTAGCGAGCACGAGAAATATCCAGAATAAACAATAACAAACCAACATTATAACAGCTTAACTGATTGGAAGTATGACATTATCCTGATACTATCTCTGAGAAAACCAAAAAGTTACGTACAAAAATAACAATCAACCTAAGTCGATTCAACCTGTTAAAATATACTCGCTAATTACCCAGACAGACCCATGAGCTACCCCATACCCCAATCCCTTGCACAAGCCGAAATTGAAATTAAAAAAAGCCGCTTTATTGGCTTAGCCAAGCCAATTCATGATCGTGCAGAGGGAATGCGATGGTTGGATGAAATTAAAGCGACTTACCCTGATGCACGACATCACTGCTGGGCCTATGTGCTCGGCAATCCTAGTTGTGCGACCAATGCTGGCATGGGCGATGATGGCGAACCTTCTGGCACGGCAGGCAAACCCATTTTGAATGTGCTGCAACATAAGGGCGTAGGCGATATTATGCTCATCGTCGTGCGTTATTTTGGTGGCATCAAATTGGGCGCTGGCGGACTGACCCGTGCTTATGGTCAGGCAGCACAAGCGGTAATGAGTGTGTTACCGATTCAAAGCTTTATTCCGATGAAAAACCTGCTCATTCATTGTGACTATGCGCAAGAACAATCTGTTCGTCATTGGATCACGCTTACTCAAGGCAGCGTGTTAAGTGTGGACTATCTAGCGCCACTATCCATGCAAGTAAGCATTCCTGATAACGAAATGCAGACATTCATTGAGCATTTACAAGCACTTCATAACCTCAGTTGGGAGACAGGATAAGTCATGCCTGCATTAATGATTCAAGGTTGCACTTCAGATGCAGGTAAAAGTACGCTGGTCGCAGGCTTATGTCGCCTACTGGCTCGACAAGGTTATTCGGTTGCGCCGTTTAAACCGCAAAATATGGCCTTATCGTCGGCGGTTACCGAAGATGGTGGTGAAATTGGTCGCGCGCAAGCAACCCAAGCCTTAGCCTGTGGCTTAGCACCGCATAGCGACATGAATCCTGTGTTACTCAAACCCACTTCCGAGCGCAAAGCACAGGTAATTATCCGCGGTAAATCTATCGGCCATTTAGACGCCTTGGACTATCACGACTACAAAGGCACTGCTAAAGCCGCGGTATTAAACGCGTGGCAAAGCCTGACCAGCCAATACGACATTTGCTTGGTTGAAGGTGCTGGCAGCCCAGCCGAAATTAACCTACGCGACAACGACATCGCCAATATGGGTTTTGCTGAGGCAGTCGATACTCCCGTCATCCTCATTGCCGATATCGACCGTGGCGGCGTGTTTGCCCATATTATTGGCACACTCGCCTGTTTGTCGGAAAGTGAGCAGGCGCGTATTAAAGGTTTTGTCATTAATCGCTTTCGTGGTGATATTGCCTTACTGCAATCGGGACTAGATTGGCTCGAAGCGAAAACAGGCAAACCTGTTTTAGGGGTATTAACCTACCTCATGGATTTGAAATTAGATGAAGAAGATGCGGTTCGTCGTCCAACCCATGCAAACGCAGCACAACTTAAAGTTCGCATTCTACGCCTACCGCACATCAGCAATCATAGCGATTTTACGCCCCTACTCAATGACCCACGTCTAGATGTCGATTATCTTCCTTTAGACGCGCCCGCGGTGAATGCTGATGTGCTCATTATTCCCGGCAGCAAAGCGGTGATGAATGACTTAACGCAGCTAAACGAGCATGACTGGCGCAATAAGCTCTTACGCCATCTGCGCTATGGTGGCAAACTGCTCGCCATCTGTGGCGGCTTCCAAATGCTTGGCAGACAACTACTCGACCCAAAAAGAATCGAAGGCGACCGTCCTACCATGGCAGGATTGGCTGTTTTTGACTTCGCTACACGTTGGCAAACTGATAAAATCCTCGCCCAACGTACTGGTAAACTCTGGACAGGCGAAAGCATCACAGGCTACGAAATGCACCAAGGCATCAGCAGTGGCAATGGCTTAAACCAACGTCCTTTCGCCACCTTTGATGATGGTACTACCGACGGCACAATGAGCGAAGATGGCAAAATTATCGGTACTTATTTACACGGACTGTTTGATCATCCCGACGCTTATCATGCTTTGTTAGGTTGGATGGGGTTAGCCGATACGAGTTATCAAGCCATCGACCACAAGGCACAACAACTCGCTGAATTGGATAGATTGGCGGATATGCTGGAAGCGAGTTTGGATATGGAAAAATTGATAGAATTGATACACACGCAACATGAGCAGTACACATAATGATTACCAAAGACAACCTAAAACCCCTGCTTTCAAGCCTTAACTTTACCGTTAAAGGTGAAGTTTACAGCAAACATTTCCCTGCGTTCGACTGCTTATTGCAGGTCGATTTTAAGGCAGAAAAACTCATTTATCCCGAAAACAAGGGGTTTGTGATTAACGAAAGCCAGACCTGTAACTTTTCTAGTCCTGAAAATTTTGTGGTTTTTGAGTGCGTGCATCGTTTGCTGAATCAGGGTTATCATCCGCAACACATCGAATTAGAACCTCGTTGGAAATTGGGGCATAGTGCTAAAAGTGGGCGTGCTGATATTTTGGTTAAAAACCAAAAAGATGAGCCTTTACTGATTATTGAATGTAAAACCGCTGGCGGTGAATTTACTAAAGCATGGAAAGATACCCTAGAAGATGGAGCACAACTCTTTAGTTACATTGAACAAGAAAAAGCGGTTGAATTTGTTTGCTTATATGCTAGCGATTTTGAAAATAACATCATCAAAACTTTCCAGCGCATTATTTCGCATAAAGACAACGCCAAAATTTTGGCAGAAAGTCCTGCATTAAAAAGCTTTGCTAGTGCGAACAACGTCAAAGAGCGCTTTAAGGTTTGGAAAGAGACTTATCAGCAAGAATATACCGAAAAAGGAATTTTTGAAGACAACATTCAACCCTATCAGATTGGTAAAGACAAATATACCTTACTCATCGATACGAAAGTGGTTGATGCCAGTGATAAAAAGGGAAGGTATCACGAATTTAGAACCATTTTGCGTAAATACAATGTATCACGCCGTGAAAATGCGTTTGAAGTGTTGGTGAATTTGTTTTTATGCAAAATTGTCGATGAAACAGAAAACCCTAACGATCTCAAGTTTTATTGGAAAGGCATTGCCTACGATAACTATTATGATCTTGTTGACCGTTTGCAAGCCTTGTACAAGCAAGGCATGGAAAAGTTCTTAAAGCAAGACATTGTTTATATTAGTAATCAGCAGATTGACGATGCTTTTTGGGCAGCACCCAGAAATGCAACCAAGGACACAATTAAAGCGATTTTCCGCCAACTCAAGTTTTTTAAGGGTTTGGATTTTGAGTTTATCAAGGTTCATAATCAGGAGCAGTTTGATAAAAACGCGAAAATTTTGCTCGAAATCATTCAAATGTGGCAAGGGTTGCGCTTATTAAGCACGGGACAAAATCAGTTTTTAGGCGATATGTTCGAGTTCTTTTTAGACAACGGCATTAAACAAAGTGAAGGGCAATTTTTTACACCTGTGCCTATTTGTAAATTTATTGTCGCTTCCTTGCCTTTAGAAAATGCCATTATCAACAGTAATGAGCCCTTAAAAACGATTGATTACGCTTGTGGTGCTGGGCACTTTTTAAATGAGTACGCGTTGAGCATTGCGCCACTGGTCGAAAAGCATAAACAAGCGGATATTAAAAGCTACCATAAAGCGATTGTCGGTATCGAAAAAGAAGACCGTTTAGCGAAAGTTGCTAAGGTTTCTGCGTTTATGTATGGTCAGGACGATATTACCATTATCGAAAACGATGCGCTCGACCAACACGAACAGGTCAAGCCCAATAGTTTCGATTGCTTAATTGCTAACCCACCTTTTGCCGTCGAAGATTTTTTACTCACCCTGCCCGAATCCGTGCGAGAAAGTTACACGCTATTTGAAACCGTCAACGACACAGGCAATAAAAATATTCAATGTTTCTTTTTAGAACGCGCTAAACAGTTACTCGCGCCTAATGGTGTAGCAGGGATTGTTGTTCCCTCGTCGATTTTGAATAATTCTGACAATACACACGTTAGAACACGCGAGATTTTATTACAGTATTTCGACATGATTAGTCTGGTCGAATTGGGTAGTGGCACATTTGGCAAAACAGGCACGAACACGGTGGTGTTATTTATGCGCAAAAAAGCGCACAACCCGAGTCAAGCGAAACAGTTACGCAACAGGGTAAGTGACTTTTTTGATGACTGGCAAAATGAACTGGTTAGTGGTGGCGGAGTCTATGGTGATCTTGGTTTGGTGCAAGCCTATTGCCAACATCAGGGTATCGACTTTGATGTTTATCAGATGCTATTACAAAACCAATATAGCAACGAATTGTTTACACACGAACTTTTCAAAGAGTATCAAAAAGCTTTTAATAACACGAACGACATTAAAAAACTGAAAGACAACAAAGCCTTTAAGTCTAAACCAGAAGTAGAACAACAAGCCTTGCTAGAGGCACGTTTACTCACGTTTGTGCGTGCTATCGAAAAAGATAAGCTATTTTACTTTATGTTGGCAAAAGCCAACCCTGTGCCTGTGTTGGTGGTAAAAAGCCCAAGCGATAACAAAGAGCAAAAAGCCTTTTTGGGCTACGAGTGGAGTGGCGCTAAAGGAAGCGAGGGCATTAAATACACCGCTGGCGAAAGTGCAAACGATATTATCACGCCACTATATAACCCTAATAATCGAAACGATAGCAGTAAAATCAATGTACTTATTAGCGATAACTTTAATGGCACAACATCACCTATTCCTGAAGCCTTAACGGAATATGTTAGCCGTGTTGCTTTAGTTGATATGCTTGATTTTTCGCGCGTTGAGTTTAATAAAGCGATTAACTTAAATGCAAAGAGATCATCAGGAGTTGATGAGCTATTTCAAATAATATTGAGAAATGGTGGAAAAACTTATCGTCTTAGTGATAGTAAATTTTTTGAAATATCCATTGGTAAGCGTATTTTAGCTAGCGAAATTTCCAATGATCCAGAGTTAGGCATCCCTGTTTATAGTGCCAATGTATTTGAGCCATTTGGTTACATAGGAAAAGACTTACTAAAAAATTTTGAAAAAGCATCTGTGTTATGGGGAATTGATGGAGATTGGATGGTTAACTATATACCAGAGAATTTCCCTTTCTACCCAACCGATCATTGTGGTGTGATACGTATTTTATCTGAAGAAATTAATCCTTTGTTTCTGGCTTGGGCGTTAAATGATGCAGGCAAGAAAAATGGTTTTTCTCGATCTAATCGAGCATCAACAGAACGCATAAAGGGACTTAAAGTTATTCTTCCAAACATTGAAATACAAAATAAAATAGCCGATGAATGGTTGGTGGTTGTTAACGAAGTCACTAATGCCAAGGCGAGCATTGCTCAAGCACGAAGGGATATTGAGTTATTGTTTGAAAACTCTTTTTTACAAGCTACTAGCAACTTTCGATTAAGTAACGATGATAATTTTGAGGTTTTTATTGGTAGACGGGTTGTTGCGAAAGATATTGACTCTAAAAAAGATAAAGGGATTCCTGTTTACAGTGCTAATGTTTTTGATCCTTTGGGGTTTATTAACAAGCGGCTTATTAATAACTTTGATAGACCTTCTGTTTTATGGGGAATTGATGGAGATTGGATGGTTAACTATATACCAGAGTATTATCCTTTTTACCCAACAGATCATTGTGGCGTTATTCGTTTAAAAAGCAATATAATTCACCCAAAATACTTAGCGTG
The DNA here is from genome assembly GCA_964646525.1 of uncultured Francisella sp. Lineage (GTDB taxonomy): Bacteria > Pseudomonadota > Gammaproteobacteria > Thiomicrospirales > Thiomicrospiraceae. The sequence goes on from CAZYER010000055.1 coordinate 7,182, forward strand.
GGTATTAAATAAGGAAGGAATTAATCAAGGGTTTTCTCGATCTTATCGAGCTTCAAGTGAAAGGGTTAAAGGCTTAATAATTAAGACTCCCTCTATTGAGATACAACAAACCATTGTTACCCAAATCGAAGCCTTAGAGGCTAAAATCACCCAAGCGCAAACGGTCATTGATGGTAGTAAAGCCCGCAAAGAAGCGGTATTAAAGTCATATTTAACATGAACAAGCAACCGCACATGCTCTCAACCACGTTTGAACAACTCACCTGCCCTATACCCGCGATTGCCGTATTGGTGGGCAGTCGAGCCTTAGGAACAAACAGTGAAACCAGCGATTGGGATATTGCTATTTGGTGGTTAGATGATAACGATCCTTGGCAACAACTGGGTAACACAGAAACGCTGCGCAGAGCCTTAGCAAGTGCACTAAAGACAAGTGAAGATAAGATAGACCTAATCGACTTCAATCGCGCAGGCTTAGCCATGCGCGAAAAAATTGCCAATGAAGGGCAACTCGTTTATACCAAAAAACCACTCACATGGATGCGCTTTTTAACGCGCACTTGGTGGGAAATTGAACAATTCTACTGGGATAAAAAACATGTCATCCTTACTTGACGTTTATTTGGCTGAAACCGCCAACCTGACACGTGCCCACCAGCGAACATTAGATGAAGCCGCAGCACGACTGAACCAAGGACAAGTGTTTTCACACTTAGAACAAAATGGGTTATTACATACCTTACAAATGCTAACCGAAAACGCGATTGGTAAAAGCAAACACTTGCTTAAAGCCCAAAACCAGCCGATTCCACCATCCGCCTACGATGCTTTTGATGCACTCGCACAGATTAACATCATCCCAAAGTCATCGCTAAATCAATGGAATGCAGCCATTGGTCTGAGAAATCGTATTGTGCACGACTACATGAATATCAATATGCCCTTGGTTTATGAACTAGTCAAACAAAAAGGCTACCAATTTATTGTCGATTTCTTAATACAATCACCTGCTTCAACATGAAATCCCTCATCCTCGGCGGTATGAAATCGGGCAAAAGCCGCTTTGCCGAA
>CAZYER010000056.1:0-7665 GCA_964646525.1 uncultured Francisella sp.
GATTGATTATTGGGGCGAAATTCTGCGAATTTACAGAAAAGATGTTGCATAATCCACTCCTAGCCTTAACTGAAACTATGTTGATCTTGAATCGGTACATGCTGTTGTTCAATCTGCTCTCGCAAAAAGCTGGGCAGCTTTGACCACAAAGAAACATCAACCATAATTGGCAAGTTCGATTCTGAAAATCGGTCTTTAATACTTTCTAACGCTTGCCAATCTATGTCATTGCTAAACAGCACCAAGTCAAGATCAGACCACTGCTTCGCCTTACCAGTAACACGGGAACCAAACGCCCAAACGGTGGTATTGGGTAAGGTCTGTGCTAGGATAACTTGAACTTCCTTAAGCCAAGCGATAGGAAGATCAATTGGCGGCATTTTTCAATCGCTCAATTAATTGCAACGCACTGGGTAAAAATTGATGTGCTACCAAAAAGATTTGGTGTGCCGTGGTTTGATCGTAAGTATGAGATGTCAAATTTCTCGCATCACCAAAAGAAAACCATGACAAAGGATCATCAATCAATCGGTATTGCGCGGCCAATCGAAACAAATCTTTTCTTGTTCTAGGATGTTCGGCTTGGTCAGCATCAATGTTCTCTCTAACCCAACGCTGTAACAGCTTCCAAGTCTGCTCATAAGCCACCTCAAACTGCTGAATCACACCAGCACGCAAGGTTTCTTGTAAGGGGTCTAACACTTGCTCATTTAATGTTAAGTAATGATCACTGATGTGCAACGCTCTCTTCAGAGAATCCAGCGAATCATCTACCACTTGAAAGCTCAATCCCATGACGCCGTCCTTTTGCGTGTTAACCTGATATGAACTAAGTTTAACCCAACTGCATTGCAACCAATCAAGAATTTACCTTAATTACCCCTGCGTGACTCTTAACACTTCGGCCAGCGTGGTATTGCCTGCCAACACCTGCTCGAAGCCGTTATCACGCAAACTCTTCATGCCCATACTGCGTACATAGGCTTCCATCGCTTGTTCACTGTCGCCCGAATGAATGAGGTGACGTAAATTTTCATCCACACTAATCCATTCATAAATCGCCATACGCCCCGCAAAACCCGATGGGCAATCCGTGCTGCTGCCCGCTTCATACAAAGACAAAGGCACATCCACGGGACGCGAGAGTAAACGACACTCGGCTTCATCGGCAACACGGGTTATTTTGATATTTGGACACAGACGACGCACCAGTCGTTGCGCTAAAATACCCACCAAGGATGATGCCAACAAGAAAGGTTCGACACCCATATCGCGCAAGCGGGTAATCGCGCCAATGGCAGTATTGGTGTGCAAGGTGGACAACACCAAGTGTCCCGTTAGTGAAGCTTGTACCGCAATTTGCGCCGTTTCACCATCACGGATTTCACCCACCATCACCACATCTGGGTCTTGACGCAAAATGGCACGCAAGCCACGCGCAAAGGTCATGTCTGTTTTTAGGTTGACTTGGGTTTGACTGATGCCGTTGAGTTCATATTCTACAGGGTCTTCCACCGTCATGATGTTACGTTCGACCGCATTCAAGTGCGACAACGCCGCATACAGGGTGGTGGTTTTGCCCGAACCCGTCGGACCCGTGACCAAAATAATGCCGTGCGCCTTGGCAAGGTTGCTTTCCATACCCGACAACACTTGTTCAGGCATTCCTAATTGCGATAGCGCCAACAAGCCAGCGCTCTTATCAAGCAGACGCAACACCACGCGTTCGCCATATTGCGACGGCAAGGTCGAAACGCGTAAATCGACCATACGTGAACCTAATTGCAAGGCAATACGACCATCTTGCGGTAAGCGTTTTTCGGCAATGTCCAAGCGTGCCATCACCTTTAAGCGGGAAATCAGCAGGGGCGCAAAGGTGGCTTTAGGTTCAAGTACCGTTTGCAACATCCCATCCATACGAAAACGCACACGAAGCTTATCTTCAAAGGGTTCTAAGTGAATATCGGAGGCTTTACGTTTAATCGCTTCAGCCAAGGTGGCATTCAGGAAACGAATCACGGGGGCTTCATCATTAGAGGCGAGCAGATCTTCTTTTTGTACGCGCATTAAATCGAAGGCATCGCTCATGTCTAATTCATCGAGCATACTTTCACTGCCTGACAATTCGCCGCCATCGGCATAGACACGCGACACAGCCACTTCATACTGAGCCTCTGTTACCCGAAGTAATTCTGGCGCAACGGCATGACTGGCACGCAAACCTTCTTGAATAGCAGAAACACTGGCATTGGGACGCACCAGTAAGCGCCATCCTTCCAATTCATGCACCAACAATACCCCTTGCCCTTGCACAAAATGGTAAGGGAAACGCTGGCTACTCATTCACAAGCACTCATGGGCGTAGTGGCTCACTGGTCATGTTTAAGCGATCTTCGACGGGCGCTGGCGTAGCACGTTTGGCAATGACAAAATCTTCTGCCAATAACTCGCTGGCATTCAGTGGCAAACGTGGTGAAACCAATTCGCGTTGATTGGTCTGCTTACGCTGAATCAAGCCTTCCGACTGTTGCTGTAACTTATTGTATTTGGAAGCCGCATAGGCCACCGCAAGCTGGTCATCACGCACAATACGGGGACGCAAGAACACCATTAGGTTCTTACGCGCAATTTTATTTTCTTTATAAGAAAACAATGCCCCCAATACGGGAATATCCCCTAGCACTGGCACTTTCGATAAGGATTCGCTCTCAGACTCATCCATCAAACCGCCCAGCACCACCAAATTACCATCGGAAACCAACACATTGGTTTTAATTTCACGCTTAGAAGTGACTAAATCGACTGAACCCAAGGTGGTTTTTGAATTAGGCACAAGGCTAGAAACCGACTGTTCAATTTCCAAACGAATACTATCACCTTCATTAATTTGCGGCTTCACCTTTAACTTTAAGCCGACATCTTGGCGCTTAATGGTCTGGAAAGGGCTTCCTATCGTCCCAACCGCCCCACCCACGCCTGTACTGGCATAGCTGCCTGTGCTAAACGGAACTTCTTGACCCACAATCATACTGGCTTCTTCGTTGTCCATCGTCACCAACGAAGGCGTTGAAAGGATGTTATTGTCGGTATTGGAACGCAAAGCACGCAACAATGCCCCCCAACCTTGGTCATTGCCATAACTTTCACCCGCAATGGCTGTGACACCAGCCCCACTGACCGAACCTAATGCACCCGCTGTACCGCCTGTCGCCATGCCCGTAGCGATATTTTTTAAACTATCGTCCAGACTAAATACCCCAGCACCGTTTGGAACAACCGCGACCCAGCTTGCGCCCAATTGCTGACGCTGTTCTTCTGAAACTTCAGCAATAATTGCTTCAATAATCACCTGCGCACGACGCACATCGAGCCGACGAATGACCTCACGCAAGGTTGAAATGAGTTGTGGCGGAGCGCTAATCACCAAGGCATTCATGCGTTCATCCGCTTCGATACTGATGTCACTATCCGAACCACCTGCCTTTTTCTTACTGGCTTTGCTCGCACCCGCCACAGCTACCGACTTCAATCCGCCGTCACCGATATTCGGCTCTGCTCCCTCGCCCGCTTGCTGCTCGACCGCCGCCAAGGTTGAACCTGCCCCAGCGATATTCTGTAAAATCGGTGCTAAATCCGTCGCTTTGGCATACTGTAAGTAGATAACTTGAACACGCCCTTGCTGTTGTACAGGAGAATCAATTTGCGCCAGCAAAGCACGTGCCGCCATCCGTTGCGCTTCGCCACCCGACAAAATGAGTCGATTGGCACGCAAATCGGGAGCAACCACTAAGGCAAGCTCTTTATCCAGACCCGTATTGAGTGTTTTCATAAGGCTAGTGGCTTCTTCAGCTGACAGATAATTCAACTGCACCACTTCATAACTGTGCTGAAACGGCACATCGACACGCGACACCACTTCTTTGATACGCGCAATATTGCCCGAACGATCAGTGACAATCAGCTTATTCGAATCGGGATTCGCCACCAAATGCCCTTCGTTCGCCACTAAAGGACGTAACAAAGCAACCAGCTTATTCGCCGACACATGCTTTAAGCTAATCACTTGCGTTACCCAATCATCTTCATCTCGACTCGCACCGACACGCTGCGCTCGGTCACGCACCACATTCACGGGCACAATTTCGACCAAATCGCCATTTTCCAGCGCGGCAAAGCCGTGTACTTTCAGAAAAGACAGAAAGGTTTGATACAGCTTATTTGGCTGCAATCCCGTATTGGTGGTAAAACTCACCTTGGCTTTAACACGAGGGTCAATGACAAAGTTCTTTCCTGTTACCTGCGCTACCGCCTCAGCCACTTGAGCAATTTCGACTTCTTTAAGGTTAATCACCATTGCCGCTTCTTTCGAGCTGGGCGCTGTGGGAGCCGCCTGCGCAGAAGCACAACTTATCGCGCCCACCAACAACCAAACACCCAGTTGAATTCTTTTTACCATGTGACCGACCATTCCTGTTCTTTTCCTGCTCGTAATACTTTCACGCTCGCACCTGCGCCATCTAACACGCTCGGCAAGCTGGCTAATTTCGTCATCCATTCACTCATGGCTTGTCCATTCAGCGCCACCAACTGGTCACCGACCATAAAACCCAACTGCTTAAAAATCGCCTCTTGTCCTGCTTTGGGTTGCACCAACACACTCACCAAACGACCATTGTCGAATTGAGGTTGAATATTAAGCCACTGCATGGCACTGGTGGGGTTTTGTTTGGCTTGCGCACGTAATTCGCTCAAATTTACCGTGCTAGTGCTGGGTGTGGTAACTGAAACTACGGTGCTGGCGGGTGTTGCTTTAGACAAGCTGAGTGTTTTAGCGCCCTGTCTGGTGAGTAACACCACCTGTTGCGCTTCTATGCGTTCGACCTTAACCCCATGAGACGTGAGTTGTTGCTCTTGCAACCAAATTAATGCACCACCATTACCTTGTTGTACTAACGCGAGCTTGGTGCTGTCATCGACAAGCACCCCGAATAGTTGCCAACCATTCAGCACACTGGCATCGGCAAACACATCACTGGCGCTGGAAGTAGTAATCGAGTTAGCGGTAGGGAATAGGTGTTGCCATTGATAAGCGGCTTGAGTTGTAGCGACTTTAAGCTGCGTGACCACTGGCACAGTCTCCGCTGGCGTAACCATCCACCAGAGCAAACGTGCACTTTGCCACGCTAATAAAGTCAGCAACAAGACAGAAACAGCCCGACGTACCCAAGTGCGATTAAGCAGAGCTAAGAATTTGACGGGTGAGGAAATGAGGTTTCCTGAAAATAAAAGCGGTTTCATTAAGCGTATTATAAAGGTTTTATGTGACAGAAATAATCAACTTAACGCTTTTATTCGGGTGATTCATGCAAGCGTCCCACGCTCAACAAAAGGCTGCCAATAAATAAGTTAGCTTGCTTAATACCTAACCGGGCTTCAGAATGATTAGGCCATTACATTGTTATGAAATGGCATCAACCTACCGCAGGCAAATAACGAATCGCCGCCACCACACCAGCACCTATGGCTAAGGTTGTTGCAAATGACCAAATCATAAAGCGGTCGATACGTGTGGTGAGTGCCTCGAAGCGTTTATCAACTTGCTCGAAGCGTTTGTCCATATCTTTACGCAGTTCAAGCATTTCATGACTTAATCGCTCGTTCATCGCTTGCATGTCACTGCTTAACTTAGTGTTAAGTTTTTGCATATCACTACGCAAATCCTGATCTAAATGCGCAAAGTGGTTGGTTTGTGCTTTGAGCATTAAAATAATCATCTCTTCGTTGGAGATCTTTTCTTTGTCGAGCTTTAAGATAATTAATTTCTTTGCTTTTGGCATCCAGCCAAGTGTCGAACACATCATTCTCGAACATAATCACATCCCTGTTGTTGATGCGCTCAGTTTAGCATAGTTAATTGTCAAGCAAAAACGATTATGCCCTCTCACAACGAGGGCAAGGAAATTTAGCGGAACGGTTATCGTCAGAGCAACCCACACCAAAACAACCAAACCTGAAAGGCTCAAAACTTAATGTGCACACGAATCATTTTTATGCGCTTTTACCCACTCTCGCATCGCATCGTTGACGCGCGTTTGCCAGCCCGCACCCGTTGCTTTTAATTCGAGCAATACATCTTCATCGAATCGTATGGTGGTTGCTTTTTTAGTTGGTTTCTTTTGCAGACCTCTAACACGCCTAGCAGCCAATTGCTGCGTTAATTCAGTCATCGAGCGACTCACAATAGCGTTTTGCCAATCGTCTGGCTGTGTCTCTGGGTTATCGCTGTCTGCTACGGCAAGGGTAGCAGCTTCCATTGCGGCGGTTATATCTGCCCGACTAAAGAACGGCTTTGAAGTAGCTTGCTGTTTCATTTTTATCACCATATCGACAAGAAATTGCATGAGGCACAGGATGACGATCTGTCCAAATCAACACGACAACACGCCCTTTTAGCCAGCACAGACTTTTTAGTCGCTGCTCTGCATAATCACAACGGTCATCTTCTTTAGTTAGCATGGGTGCATCGAACACAGCAACACAATCGGCTAAATCAATGCCGTGCTTTTTTAGGTTGCTTTGTCGTTTTGCTTCATCATATGTCATGGGTTTATTGTATTAACAATTAGGTTATTTGTACAGAATAATCATCCCTAAACCTCGAACTCAGCAAAAATCAGCGAAACAGGTTAACGTCAAAGCAATCCACCCTAACTCTCCGTTAGAAAAGTAGGGTAACTTACCTCAGCCGTCCTAACGCATACTGCATTGCTGCATTTGCTTTGGCAGTGTAGGGTCTCAACTCATACCCACAGCACAGTGCTGCCAAATTAGTCCCGTTTTTAAGTCTGTTACCTCTGTTCCATCGGCAGAAATAGTGTATTGAGCGTTAGGTTTGCTGATTGTCATATTCGGGTTACATGTTTGCGCATTAACCACATTAGCAAAACCGATTATCAATAATAAAAATGCGTAAACTTTCATAAAAACCTCTTTTATTAATTTCCAGAAACCAATCTAACGGCATACAAGGTGGACTTATTGTTGTTGCCTGCATCAAGTCCGCGAATAAAGCTAACCTTCCAAGCATAACTCGCCTCTGATGACAATGATGTCGATGACCAGTAACTATAATAAACACCATCAGGATTACCCAACGTCGGGAAATAGCTTGGGTCTATCGCAGGACTATTACGCCCCATATCGGCAATGCCTTGTAATTCATCGACCGTGGGCATCCGCCAGTTGGTGTAGCCACATAAGACAATGGCGTTCACATCTTGCACATACTTTTCGGTATCGCAGCCTGTGCCGCCTGAGCAAGTGCCGCCATTTTCTGTGCCTGCATCGCCGCCGTTATTGGTGCTGTCGGTGTTGTACCAAGTGTAGGTATGGTCTTTGTCGCGTAAGCCGCCATCGTCGATTTTGTTTTCCCACAGTAATCCTGTGACATTGTCCAGTACGCAATCCCATCTGGTGGCATCGGCGGGGAGTGGTTTGCCTGTGCTGTCGATTTTGGTGAAGTCAAAGCCATTGCTTTTGCCGCCATTGGTGCTACTGCTACCCACTTTTGCCAGTGTGCCAGCAATTGCTTGGGCATCGCGTATTCCCCCGACACATGATAAACAAAGGTCGGTGCTTGGCATTCTTGTTTGACTCTGCGCACAA
>CAZYER010000057.1:0-7221 GCA_964646525.1 uncultured Francisella sp.
CCGCTTTTTGTTTAATGCGCTCATGCACGGTTGCATCCGCTGCCATTGCCTTAGCTGCTTTTGCTTCACCATAGTATTCAGCCAAACACACTTGAGTTTGCTTACCCAACCAAATAAAGCGCCAAGGTTGCGTTAAATGATGATTAGGTGCCATCACTGCTGCTTCAATTAACGGATAAATATCATCCACAACTAACGCTTTAGATTGAAATTTAAACACACTGCGACGTGACATAACTACTTGATTAAATTCCATAAAACCTCTTTTAATAGGATGAATAATATAGGTTATAACTTGTGGATAATATGGGGATAATGTCACAATTAACAACATTGATTAAAACAATCCACAATGATACACAAGCCTGTGAACAAGAATGAAACAAAGCTATGAGCAGAGTATTCACATCTTAACGCTATGAAAAAAAGAGCAAAAATAATCTTATCCACATACCCACAGGCACTATAATCTTAACAATAAAGAAATAAGAATATCTCTTTAACTAATTAGAACCCATCATTATGAGCTCCATTTTACTCGAATGCTTTCTCTTCATCAGCATTGGCTACCTGTTGAAACAAACACAACCACTAGCCTTCGATGCCGAAACCGTTCGTAAATCGATTATTTCACTTATTTACCTAGTACTATTACCCGCATTAGTGATTAAGTCCTTATGGAAATCGGCCTGCTGAATTAATCCAATGGCAAATCAGTGCTAGTGTGATCATCACCATTCTCATTACAGCAAGCTTAATTTGGTTTATTTATCGTTATTTAACAGACAACAAAGCCATATTGGGTAGCGTCATACTTGCAGGTAGTTTAAGTAATGCAACCTATCAAGGGCTCCCTATTTTGAATCACCAACTCGGTGAATTGGGTACTGCCATCACCATACAATACGATTTTTTTTGCTCAAACTCCCCTATTACTAACACTAGGAATCTTATTAGCACGCTATTTTGGCCAGAACCCTACAACAACAGAACCTGAAACTTGGTGGAAAACCCTAGCTAAAGTACCTGCATTATGGGCAGCAGGATTAGGATTGTTACTGAATCAACAACAAATAGCACCTATTGAACCGATGATCACTTGGTTAACCCATTTAAGTGATCCTGTCATTCCCTTAATGCTCATTAGTATCGGGTTAGGATTAAGACCAGAAAGCATACGTTGGAAAGATATTCCCTTCTTAACCCCCGTTTTAATGATTAAACTGATGATTGCACCATTTATCATTATCTTAATTGCTCGATCCTTACAGTTAAATGAACAACAAGTGATGGGATTAGCATTAGAAGCAGGTATGTCGAGCATACTTATTGCTATTGTTTTAGTGGAGCGTTATCATCTAGATGTTAAGAAATTCATTGAAATCGTGACCTTAACGTTACTACTTAGTTTAGGAAGCCTACCTTTATGGCAATGGTTACTCGATCAACAATTGGTTTAAGCGGATTAGTCCTGCTCATAGCAATGCTATCCGGTTGTGGCAGTCAGCCTAATAGGCAAAGTGCTTCAAGTGTGATATTACCACCGACAACAACACAATCCATCAGCACCAGTCAAGCCAGACAAATTGTTGTTGAAAAGACAATTGCTCAATTGGGAAAACCTTACAAACTAAGTGGCAACTCTCCGAGTGAAGGTTTTGATTGTTCTGGCTTGGTATTCTATACCCACTTAAATGCAGGTAAATTAGTACCGCGTCGCGCCGAGGAACAATTTACCTCAATTAAACAGTCGAACAAAATTTTACCTGGTGATTTGGTTTTTTTTACCACCGATTCACGCGGTAAACGGGTGGATCATGTTGGTATTTACATTGGTCAAAATACCTTTATTCATGCACCAGGTAAGGGAAAACCCGTTACTACTGCTAACATTACCGATGATTATTGGCAAAAACGCCTTGTCGGTGCTGGAACCTATTGGGATTAATTCATGCTAACAAAACTAAGCCTTGTCAGCTTACTCGGCTTATCATTGGCGACAACTACCATATATGCTAATGAAATAGACCCTTACGAGTCCTTCAATCGTCCTGTTGATGCATTCAATACTAGCTTTGATAAATATGCCTTCAAACCAGTTACAGAAGGTTACGTCGCCATTACCCCTGATCCTGCTCAACAAGCCGTTCATAATTTTGTTGGTAATCTATTCGAACCTGAAACCATTCTGAGTGATTTGCTACAAGGAAAATTTTCGCAAGCCGTTCAAGACACAGCTCGTTTTATTTTTAACAGTACTTTTGGTTTATTTGGTTTAATTGATATTGCAACCCCAATGGGATTGCCTAAAAACAATGAAGATTTAGGTCAAACCTTTGCTGTTTGGGGATGGAAGGAATCGGATTACTTAGCCTTACCCTTTTTAGGACCTTCTACCGTTCGTGATGCCAGTACCAAACCCATCGAAATTTTGTATTTAACAGGTTATGGCTTACCTATTACCGCACTAAAACTACTGGATATGCGTGCTAGTTTATTGCCACTAGAACCAATCATTGAAAGTGCTCTTGATCGCTATAGTTTCATTCGTGACAGCTACCTGCAACAACGTCAATACCGTATTAATGATGGTGTATCGGATAACAAACAAAAGCTCAATAATTTTGATTTTTCTGATTAGTGTCCTTCACAATAGCAGACATAGCTGAACGGGCTTTTGACTTTTATGCTCAACCTCGTTAGGCTTATCCATTCATTCAAATTATTATATTGTGGGATAGTATTGTGTCGTTAACGGTTGTTTCTTTTAATATTAATAGCTTACGTGCGCGTTTGCATCAATTAGAAGCACTGATTGAGCAACATCAACCAGAACTGATTTTATTGCAAGAAACCAAAGTGCAAGATGCTGATTTCCCCATTGAATCCATTCATGTATTGGGTTATCAAGTTGAATTTCATGGCCAAAAAACGCATTATGGCGTGGCAACCCTATCTAAACTACCATTAGTTTCGGTGCAAAAAGGCTACCCTTGGGATGACGAAAACGCACAACGTCGTTTTATTCACAGCCGATACCAATTAGCCGACGGCAAAACGATTGATGTCATGAATGGCTATTTTCCACAGGGAGAAGAGCGTGCTCACCCCGTTAAATTCCCTTATAAAGAACGTTTTTATAAAGAATTAAACGACTATTTAGCCACCATTCCATCCAGTAATCTGGCTGTTTTAGGTGGTGATATGAATATTTCCCATACCGATTACGATGTGGGTATTGGTGAAGTCAATGCTAAACGCTGGTTACGTACGGGTAAATGTTCCTTTTTACCCGAAGAGCGTGAATGGTTCGACCAGTTAATGCAGTGGGGTTGGACAGATACCTATCGTCATCAGCATCCTAACCCAGCCGAAAGTGAACGCTATTATTCGTGGTTTGATTACCGCTCTAAAGGATTTGAAGATACTCCTAAACGGGGACTACGCATTGATTTGTTATTGGCTTCTGCGCCGCTACAGGAATCGCTTGTTTCTACCGGTATTGATTATGTCACGCGTGCTATGGATAAACCTTCCGATCATGCACCTGTATGGGCAAAATTCAACGTGGTTGGCTTATGAATCATTCGACATTAACCACTTTTAATAGCCGTATTGTTGCTATTAATCCCTTAGCAGGTAACCTAGTCGAGTTGTTATTGGAACGACCAACTGACTTTAATTGGCAAGCGGGTGATTATCTCTGGTTGGGTTTGGATGAAAACCAATTAAAACCTTTTTCCATTGCCAATCTGTCTGATGGAAATACGAATCATATTCAATGTGATATTGCCGTCACAGAAGCTTTGGCTGAGTGGTGGAAAAAGCTGACGCAAGCTACAAGCTGTCTTATCAAGGGACCTGTTAATCAATATCATTGGCCGGAAGGTGATGCGCCTGTTTATCTGTTAGCAGGTGGTACGGGAATTACGCCTTTATTGGCTTTGTTAAAGGCACATGAGACGGAGTTAACTGATCGCGTGGTAACGCTTTATTGGGGTGTACGTCGGTCAGAATTATTGTTTGCGCGTGAATTACTGGATCATTTAGCTAAAACCTATGCCAAATTTCATTGGCAAGCCATTATTTCTGATGAACATGATGACTGGACTGGTGCCAAAGGCAATCTACCCGATGCGGTAATGCAAAGCATTAACGATGTTAGTCATTATCAATGGTTAATTTGTGGACCTTGGCCAATGGTACATTTATTGAAAAACTGGTTGATTAATCAGGGTGTTATGTCTCAAAAAATTCAGTAAGGAAAACCGTCATGGAAGTGATTTACGGACTTATTCCCAGTGTCATTATTGTTGGTATTTTGGTGGTAATGGCGATTATATGGGCAGCGAAAAAAGGTCAGTTTGATGATTTGGATGGTGCAGGTAGTCGTATTCTAATGAGTGACGATGATCAGCCTTTTGCCGATCCTGTTACAAAGCCAACGACTGAGCCGACAACAACGGATAAAACCAACGCTTAATGCGTTGCAAAATAATCGGCTGTGCTTTTTCATTAGGATGTAAGCCATCATCTTGCATTAGGCTCGGTTCTAGCGCCACATCGACTAAGAAAAAAGGCTCTAACGGAACTTGTTCACTTTTCGCTAACTTTAGAAAATGTCATGATGCCAATGGAGCTGTTTGGTTTAGCAAATGCGAAACAACGGGCAATGGAAGCACTCGATTTGGTTGAACTGACACATAGAGCGCATCATTTTCCCAATAGTCTTTCCGGTGGCGAACAACAACGTGTGGCTATTGCGCGCGCCTTGGTGACTCAACCAGCGATTATTTTTGCCGATGAACCCACCGGTAATTTAGACGAGACAACGGCGCATCATATTCAACGGTTATTACTAAGCTTGCCTAGCCATACCAGTTTGGTGACCGTTACCCATGATATGAATTTTGCTCGTCAACACCAGCAACATTATGTGCTCACTGAAGGTCGTTTGGAGTTATCAACATGACCTTAGCGGTACGTTATTTTTGGCTGGGTTTACGACGCGGTCAGTTTCGTTGGTTATGGTTGGCTATTCTACTGGCCAGTTTAAGTGTCACTTTTATTGAACAATTGGCACAGACGGTTAAAGCCAGTAGTCATGAAGTGCTGATTGACCCTATTTTAGCGGCACAGTGGTCGTTGCAAGTGGGCGATACCTTGGCCTTAGGTAATAGAATCTTTCATGTTCAAGGTATATTGGCAGAGGCGGATTCTTTGCAAACGGTGGCCAGTCAGTTTGCGCCACAAGTGATTATTCCCCTCAATGTCTCAGCCGAATTGGGATTAACCAGTGTGGGTAGTCGCATCAGTTACGAACGCCTTTTTGCCAGTGATGAAACACGCATTAAGCAACTCATGCAACAGCTTAACCGTCAAACGCCAACGGAATGGCAACTAATTTCTAGTCAAACTGCCAGCGAAGACTTAAATCAAACGCTGAATACGGCGTGGTTATTTCTCGATATTACTGCTTTAGTGAGCCTATTGGTGGCAGGTTTGGCGGTATTAATTGCCAGTCGATTTTATTTACCACAATGGCGTAAACAATTGGCAATCATGCGTGCTTTGGGCATGACACAAGGGCAATTAGCACGATTATTTGCTGGTCAACTGACTTTATTGGCGCTGTTTGCCAGCAGTTTGGCAACCCTCACCAGCGCCTTAATGAGTGTTTATTGGTTGAAAATTCCCGTTTCATTTAGTCCTAGCCTGTGGTTGGTCGGCTTAGTGGTCAGTAGCAGCAGCTTATTACTCATGGCTTGGTTAACTCAATCCAGTTATTTACGTATGCATCCAAGACAACTTGCGCAAGCGATTGGGGATTGAAAAGTAAATTAAAGCCCCCAAAGTTGGGGGATTTTTGCTTAGTGGCAAGGATAATGAATAGCTTCGTATTGTTCAACTAATGTTGCTAACACTTTAAGTTGACTTAGCTCGTCCGTGCCTTCCTTTGCACCCATTAGTTCGTTAATGCGTTGCAAGGTTAGCTCGTAATCTTGATCTGTTTTAATGGGTTCAATGTTCATGGTAACACTATTTCAATTCATAAATTTTTTCTAATCAGCTTGCCGTTTTCAACACATCCAGCATTTCAATGTCTTTGCGCAATAGCTGATTGACCAAAGCCTGTACAGCAACTTTACCTTGATGACCTACCAATTCAATCAGCGACGCTTGTACATCTTGATCGAGAAAAATTGGCAGTTGAATGGACTCAGCTGGAACATAAAATTTGCCCTGTTCGGCTTGACTAAAATCGTATTCGGCTTTCATTTCACTTTCCTCTCTAAATAGAGCTTTTTTTCGTTCTTAGTTGCGGGTCTGGCAGAAATAAGGCGCATGGTGTCATTCGCTAACTCAACATGTACGACAACGATTGTACCATTGACGGGTTCCTCACCCAATAATAGCCAACGATCTTCCCCATAATTTCCTGTATGGTCTGGCATATTGAGCTGGTGCTGATCTGTGAAAGCATAACTGGCATCATTAAAATCAATGCCGTGTTTTTTGATGTTAGCCCGATTTTTAGACTCGTCCCAGATAAATTGCATATTACTCCTCCACCAACCCCTGCTCTTCCTCGCTCAACCCAAACAGTGCATACACCTCTTTATTCAACGCCTGTTCTTTTTCGTTAATTTGCTGATTAATTTGCTCGATTTTTTGGCGGTTGCTGTTCAGGTATTCCTCCCAATCGTCGCGTTCGCTGATGGGGATGAGTTTGTCGCCTGCTTTTAGTCCAAAGCTCTTTTTTAACTCGTTTTGCAGGCTGGTAAAGTTGAGTGTCCACCATGCTTGCGCTTTTTGCGTTAGTTTGGCGGTGTTGTCCGTTGGGAAAAGATCGCTGACCAGTCGGTGCGTCACTTTTTGCTCGATGGCGTAGCGTTGTTCGGTTAGGCTTTGACAGCTTTCTGCCAGTTGTCCAATGCTGGTTTGTTGTTCCTCGGTAGCGGTGGGAATGGGTAAGGTTTCCATTTTAATTGATCGTAATTCATAGAAGTGCCCTCTTACAAAGGTGCATATTGAAGAAATTACAACCCACATGGCAGAGGAGTTCAATAGTCCTAGTAAGAAGAAATCACCATTTGGTATAAGAAAACATTTGTTATTAGTTGTCGGGTCTCGACTGATTATAAACTTTTTTAACAAATAACTCGGGATTGGTTTTCTGCCACTCCATGAGTTTGGCAATCGGGGTGACATGCCCAAGGT
>CAZYER010000058.1:0-7183 GCA_964646525.1 uncultured Francisella sp.
GACCGCGAATGTCGAGCTGGTCAAACAAAAAAGTGGTGACGTGGTTGTTCATAACGCGCAATTTTCCTAAGTTCTTGCGCGTCATTATAAACGCCTGTCTCTAAAAAGCTCAATGTTGATGAATGCATAGATTGCTTGACTCACATCTTTAACAAATACCACGAATTTCCCGTTATGGCTTTGGCCTTTTTCTTTGCTTCGCTTGAAAAACGCGCGAGTTGATGATGAAATTCAAATTGACCTGCCTCAATCGGAATGACGCCAACCGATAGGCTCATGAGTGAAAAGAATTGAGTTTGATCATTGCGATCTTTGCCTGTAAAACCTTGTTGCTTAATTTGTTCTTGGCTATACCAGTCAGGATAGTGGCTGGTAAAGTCATGAAAAATACGTTCTAGGCGTTTTTGCCAGTCTTTTTCTTTCCACAGCAAAATAAAGTCGTCGCCACCAATGTGACCTAAAAATTCGGAGTGGTGTGTGTGTTTTTCTAGAATTTGCGCTAGCGTAATGAGCGCTTTATCACCTAGCTCATAACTAAAATAATCGTTAAAGGCTTTGAAGTGGTCTAAATCGACATACAACAGCAAAAAGTTTTTACGATTATTAAGGCGTTTTTGAATGGCATTTTCGATGGCTTGGTTACCTGGTAAGCCACTGAGTGGATTAGCCGATTTGGCTAGTGCAATTTTGGTTTCGGTAATGGCGCGTAATAAATCATTAAAATAGCCCAAGCCAACGTAGCGACTGGCATCGGTAATGATAAAGACTCCTTGTGCGTTGTTGTGATCGCGCTGAGTAATCATCTTCGAGATGATTTCCAGCGGGGTATTTGCGCTGACAATCAAGCTACGTTTGTCGATAAATTGATCAATGCGTTTACGTGCATTCAACTCTCGACCGTAGCGGCTAGAGAAGAGGTCAGTCATTTGTTTGCGTTCTAGCAGGCCAAGAACCGTGTGATCATTCACCACAGCTACTGCTTGGTGTTCTGGGTGTTGTAGAAAAAAGTCGACCGCTTCAGAAACGAGCATGGTATCCTTGATGCAGGGCGCGTTTTGTACGATGTCTCGTGCGTAACGACTCAGTAGGGTTTGGCTGGTATCCACATTGTCAGGCATTTGCCATTGCGGTTTGCTTACGGGAGTTGGGCTGGGTTTGGTGAAATAATAGCCCTGACCTAGGTGAACATTAATGCTCTGTAGCAGTTCTAAGCACCCCAGTGTTTCCACACCTTCAGCAATGACTTGGGTTTCGACTGATTGCGCCAGTTCAGTAATAATTTTGACAAACTGGAGCTTGTGTTTGCCTTCTGCTTCTAAATGGGTAATAAAATGTTTATCCAGTTTGACATAATCGGGGCGCAATTCTGACCAAAGGCGCAAACTGCTGTGTCCCTCTCCCAAATCATCGAGTGCAATGGTAAAGCCCATGCCACGATAGTGCTCAACGGCTTTAATCATCAGTTGATAGTCTTGTACTGGGTGGTGTTCTGTAATTTCAATGACGATACGCTGGGGTGAAAAACCAAAGCTGTCAATTAACGCCAACGTTTGTCCTGATTGAAAGTTCGGGTCTTGCAGACTCATCGGGCTCATATTCAGGAATAACTTGCCTGGTAAGTCTAGCTCGATAAAGCTCTGAATGGCTTTTTTTCGTGCGATACATTCCAGTTCGAACAATCGGCCTACCGCTTCAGCGGCTTGGAACAACGGAATGGGTGCGTGAAAACAGGTCGCTTCTGGACCGCGCAATAAGGCTTCGTAACCTAAAATACTGCCATCATCTAGTTGAATAATCGGTTGGAAGACGCTGTAAACTGTTTCTTGATCGATAATGCGATGCACCAAAACCTGATACTCATCAAATAGGTGATGATCCAGTTCTTGCTCTGGGTGGCAACTAATCAATTCAGTCAACATAATCTAACTTCCTTAAGAAATCCTGTAGCAGGGCAGTGCAGATTAGCAAGCGAATGTGACGGATAGATGAAAAAATGTCATTGTCATTAATTTGTCATTTGGTTGTTACGAAAACATCATCTAGCTGTCACGGCCTGTTCATAGTTTGACTTTATCATTTGCTGCGTTATAGATTACTCAGCAAGAGACTTATTATGATTAGCAATGAAAAAGGGTTGAATGTGCGTATGGGCTCATCAGTTCAGGATGTGATGAATTGCCAGCGTTTACGTTACCAAGTGTTTGCCTTGGAAATGGGCGCTCAGTTGCCGACAGGACATTTGGGATTGGATAAGGATGGTTTTGATGATGTTTGTGCGCATTTATTGGTAGAAGATGTGGCAACAGGCGATATTGTTGCCTGTACGCGTATCTTGACGGATAAAGTAGCACAAGAAGTTGGCGGTTATTATTATTCTGATCATGAGTTTGATCTGACCAAGATTCGCCAAATGTCGGGTCGCGTCATGGAGATTGGTCGCACCTGTGTACGTGCAGACTTCCGTAATGGTGCTACCATCGGTGTATTGTGGTCTGGTTTAGCCAGCTTTATGTTGGAAGAAGGCTTCGACTTTTTGATGGGCTGTGCCAGTGTTGATTTCTCTGATGGTGGTGTTCAGGTGCAAGCCATCCGTCGTTATTTGTCGGACAATAACCTCTTAGCCGACAGCGAGCGCTGTGTTGCCCCTCGCGTAGCGATTCCACAATTGCCAAATATGCCTGAAGCGATTAGCATTAACTGGCCACCTTTACTGAAAGCTTATTTGCGCTTGGGTGCTAAAGTTTGTGGTGATCCTTGTTTAGACTCGGCTTTTGGTGTGGCAGATTTCTTTATTTTGTTAGATGTGAAGGACCTGAATCCGCGTTATGCGCGTCATTTTTTACAGCGTGCCACACCCATTAGTATGGTTATGCCCACCCCTTTACACTCGCCCAGTCCTATCTCGCTGGCGGCTTAACCGATGAAGTCATGGCGAGCGCTGTGGCGTTTGACCTGGCTGGGAGTGTGGTTAGCTGTCGGTGTTATTCTGGCGCTGTTCCGTTTGCGAGTGCGTCCGAATAGTGCTTACACTCATGCACAGCAACGTCTTATTGCTTGGTGGTCGCGCCGATTGCTATCAGTGCTTGGTATTGAGTTGTGTCATCAGGGTCAGCCCATTCAGGGGGCTGTATGGGTGGCTAATCATCATTCTTGGTGTGATATTCTCGTTGTCATGGCCGTGTCGCCAGCGCGTTTTTTGTCGAAGCAAGAAGTGGCACACTGGCCAGTGATTGGTTGGCTAGCACAACGTGCTGGCACCTTGTTTATTAAACGAGGGCAAGGAGAAACGGCACAAGCGATGCATAACATGGCTAAGCTGGTGCAAGCAGGAGATAGTGTGCTCTTCTTTCCCGAAGGCACAACCACCGACCATGCGCCCAAGCCCTTTCATGCACGTCTATTTGCTTTGCCCATTGAATTGGGTGTCTCAGTTCAGCCGTTATGTTTAAGCTATCATGATGTTAAGGGTCGCCGTAATGATATTGCTTATGTTGGCGAACAAAGCTTCATTGCCAATTTATGGTATCTACTCCAGCAACAAGGAGTGCAGGCTCGCATTACCTTTCTGCCAACCATAATGGTGACTGGAGACAGCGCGCGTAATCCGCTAGCACAGCAAGCGCACAGTGTGATTGAGCAGGAATGGTTGAAGGACGCTCATTAAAAACCCCGCGCGCTGGTGGGGGTAAAGGAGAAGTTTAAGGGGGATTTGTCTCATTAGCTTGATGGCTGATTATTTGCTTGTTCGGCGGCTTGTTTTGCTTTGTGGCGTGCCGCAATGGCTTCCCAATCAATATTGTTGCAAGCTTCACATTCTTCTTTAAAAATGCCTACTTTGACGAGTAGGGCGTGCAGCTTACAACCGACGCAAAAGCCCAAAATGGCTTCCATCCACATAAACCCTAAGCATAAAAATACCAGTAGGGGAATCCATAGTGGCATGACCTGTGCGTCTGTCACGATCGTTAGACCGAACAGTGTATTCATTAAACGCGCAAAGCTATCTGGATTAAAAAACACCAAGCAGGCAATAATCATGAATGCGCCAATAATCCACGCCATACGTTTTGGGTTGAGTGGTTTGTAAGACGCGGGTTTGTTGCGCGCTAGAAAACTGGCAATCCAAATGGTGGGTGATAAGCGAGAGGTAGTGACGAACATACCCGCCAGCATTTCAAATAACGCATAGAAGAGTACCCAAGTTTGTACGGTGTAATCATAGGTGCGCCGTAAGGCTTCAACGGTGTAAATAATACGACCATCAAAATCAATATCACCGGTATCGGTAATCATCGCCGTTTCTGGGATTACCCAGTTAGGTCCATAAATCACGTCGATAAGGGTGTAAAGCATATACAGGGGAATCGCGATGAGAAAACCAGCGCGAATGCTGACGGCAGTTTCGTTGATATAGGTGGTTTCTTCTTTTGGGTCTCGAAACCATTGATTCATCAATGAAGCAGATGACATGGTGGTTTTTCCTCATGTTTAGACTGATTGGTCTATTTATTAATGTGTGCTTATCATATCAGTAAAAACTAATTTATCACGCCTTTTCGATATCGAATTTTTATATGTTTGGATTAGTTTTTTCAATGAAGTTGTTGCACTTGTTGATTGTCATCTGTTTGTCACAGGCTTGTCATCAAATTGCGATGCAAGCCATTTACACTACTGGTTAAATTAGTGTTAGTGGTGGAGAGCCAAAAAGTATGTCAAGTAAAGCACTATTGTCGGATGCGGTTGGGTTGTCGTCGCATATTTCACATCAAGAAGGTCGTTCTTTGATGGATCGTTTATTTGTGCGTTGGTTCGATCGCTTGGTTTATCCATTGATTTGGGAAGATCCTGTTGCCGATTTAATGGCGATGGGTGACATCAGTGGGCAAAGCATGGTTTGTCTCACTTCAGGTGGCTGTAATATTTTATCTTATTTGTCGGCACAGCCCGCGCATATTGCAGCCGTTGATTTGAATGAAGCCCATTTAGCTTTGCTGGCGTTGAAGCGTAGCGCAGCAGAGCAGTTGTCTTATGATGAATTTCATCAGCTTTTTGCTTTGGGTAATGTGCCACAGAATGCTGCTTTAATGAGTGGCTTAATTCCTCATATGCCCGAATTTGCTCAGACCTATTGGGGTCAGGTTGATTTAACCGGTCGCGCTAAGTGGTTTAGTCAAGACTTTTACCACCAAGGATTGCTGGGTAACTTTATCGGTTTTGGTCATTGGTTGGCCAAGCGTTTGGGTTATGATTTGTCGGCAGTGATGCAAGCCAAAACGAGCGAAGAAGCACAAGCGATTTTTGAAGCACAAATTGCGCCGGTATTCGATAGTCGCTTGGTGCGTTGGTTATCGTCTCAAGTGTGGGTGCTCTATGGTTTGGGTATTCCACCGCGTCAATATGAAGTGTTAAAAGGCGACGAGGCACACATGGCCGATGTCTTGAAGGAGCGTTTACGTCACCTTGCCTGTGATTATCCCCTCGCGGATAACTATTTTGCGTGGCAGGCGTTTGCGCGTCGGTTTAATGCTGATGAGCAATCAGCCTTACCTCTGTATTTACAGCAAGCCCATTACGACAGCACGAAATCAGCCGCTGAAAAAGTGACTATTCATCATCAATCTGTGACCGACTATTTGGCTGTTCGTCCAGCGATGAGTGTCGATGTGTATGTGCTGTTAGATGCGCAAGATTGGATGTCGGAAACCCAGTTAACCGAGTTGTGGATTGAAATTAACCGAACCGCGCGTTTGGGTGCGCGGGTGGTGTTCCGAGCTGCAGGTAAAGAATCACCTTTAGAAGGCATGTTACCTGTAGCACTACTCAGTTGCTGGTCAACCGATGATGATGCTAATGAGGCTTTCTGGCAGGCTGATCGTTCGGCTATTTATGGTGGATGCTTCGTTTACACGCGCATTTGTTAGGATGATGCCTTGTTGATGAATGACAATAGGGCTGTCAGCACTTGGATCAGTGCCATGCAACAACAAGCCTTAATTAACAATTGGCATGCTGATGTACAGGCTCTGGTTATGAACGATGCTACCTCCTTGCCCGTGGCTATTGGTTGTGTACAAGCAGGTCAGACTTATTTAGCCTCACCTCAGCATGGTTTTATTGATTATGCGCGTGATGAGTGTGATCAACTGAGTGATGCATCAGCACAGCGCTGGGCGAAAGTGGGGCTTTCCATCGTTGAGCCTTGGTTTCGGGCTTTGCGTTTAGATGAATCGGTTAGCATTAATGCTTGGGGCGTTTCCACCCATTTGTATCCACGTTGGTCAGATAAGACACTGACTGAGCTAAGGGATCGATTGGTTGTGGAGCATCCAAGGCGTGCTTTATGGTTACGTACCTTGCATGAGAGCTATGATGCCCCTTTAATCGAAACTGCTCAACAGCAAGGATGGCAATTATGGCCCAGTCGGGTGGTTTATGGCTTTGACTGGAAAACATCGGGCCAATGGATGAAACAGCGTAATAATCAAATTGATCAAAAGTTGTTACAAAAAACGATGCTCACTCCTTTGTTTCCACTGGATTTTAACGATTCTCATGCGCAACCAATGGCTCAACTATATCAACAGTTATATGTCGAGAAGCATTCACGCTGGAATGCGCACTACACACTGGCTTATTTTCAACACGCCATTGAGCATCAGTGGTTGTCTTTTTATGGTTTTGCCGATGCACAGGGACAGTTAGTGGCTTTTATTGGTGTGTTTGCACAAGATGGGGTGATGACCACGCCGATGCTCGGTTATGACACCAGCTTGCCGACTGAATTGGCTCTATATCGTTTGTTGATGGCAAGGGTGTTACGTCAAAGCATCGAGCAACAAGCTTACCTTAATTTAGGGGCAGGTTCGGCCAATTTTAAACGTATGCGGGGTGGTATTGCGCATATGGAGTGGCATGCTTTTTATGCTAAACATTTACCCAAATGGCAAAACGTGGCAATGCAGATGACCGGAAAACTCATGAAACGCTATGTGCCTTCTTTTTTAGCTCAGCAAGCGGTGTAGCCAATGAATGATCAACAATGGATGCGCATGATGACTGACGAAGTATCATCCGAGCCAGCATGGATGCCGACCGATGAACAAGCAGATGGTGTGCATAAGCATTATCGTGCGCTTTTTATTTCCGATGTGCATTTGGGTTCTAAAGGCTGCCAAGCTGA
>CAZYER010000059.1:0-6994 GCA_964646525.1 uncultured Francisella sp.
GACTATTTAATAAAAGAGAGATGGGCTAAATGTTGTTACTTAAATTGCATGTGTTATTTGTGCTACTGTCGGGTTTTGGGTTTTTTATGCGTGGGCTTGGGCATCTGAGAGGACAGCCTTGGGTGCATCGCAAATTGGTACGTATTCTGCCGCATGTGGTGGATACGGGATTATTGGTGACGGCGATTGCCTTATTGGTGACGCTAGAAATTAGCCCTTTAACCGATTGGGTGTTGGCGAAAATCATTGCGCTGATTGCTTACATTGCCTTGGGTGTATTTGCTTTTAGAATTGCCAAAACGCCAGCACGTAAAGCTGTATTCTGGGGTTTGGCTTTGTTGGTTTTCGCTTATATGTATGGTGTGGCGATTACCAAAAGTGTGACTTGGTAAGCAACTCCTTATGTCGATGCAATTGCCCATTCAACAAGCGGAAACACAGATTCGTGCCTTAGGGCATAGAGTGACCAGTGCGCGTGTGATGACACTGGCTTATTTATTGCAGGCGGAAAAACCCGTTACGCACGAGGAGTTGCTGTCGAACCTCAGCTTGCCGATGGACCGGGTGACGCTGTACCGTGTTTTAGACTGGTTGGTACGTCAGCGTTTGGTGCATAAGGTGACCACTGAAGATCGGTTATGGCGTTTCATTGCTGGTGATGGGGGGCGTGTGCATCATCCGCATTTTTATTGTGAAAATAGCGGCAAGCTGATTTGTTTGCCCGAGGTAGAAATCCCAGCTATTCAGTTACCTAAGCGATTTAAGGTTTCGCATGTGGAAGTGATTTTTCACGGTGTGTGCGAAGAGGCATAACGACTGAATATCGATAGGGGTGCTTGTATGCGCCCTTATTTTTCGCTACTATATGCAACAAGTAGGCAAAAGCAAATTAGTTATCCTTATAGCTCAGTTGCATTTATGGAAAGTTTAGCGAGAAAAATGAAATGAAAAAAATCAAATTATCTTTAGCCATTGGCTTGTTGGTGGCAGGTTTTAATGTTTACGCTAGTGATGACTTGTCGGCGCTGAAGACGCAAATTGCGGCGCAGCAGGCACAGTTAGAAAAGATGATGCAGCAAATGCAAGCCTTAGAAACGAAAGCGCAACAAGTTGAGGCCAAGGTTGCACCGATAGCGACAACGGCTGCTGTCACTGAACAGAAGGCGGCATCCAGCTATCAGGGGAGTCTCGATCAGGCGCGTGCAGCCAGTCGTAAATTGTCTGATCCAGTGAAAGTGGGTGGCATTAAGCGAAATCCGTTTTCGGGCAGTAACATGAATCCCGATGTTGCAGTCATTCTTGATGGCAGTTATGTTAATCGTGGTCAGTCTAATAGTGATTACGGTGCTTTAGGCATGCCAGGCTTTTTTCATGGGCTGGGCGGTGCGCACGAAGGTCATGCGCACGGCGGTGGCTATAACATGAATAATGGTTTTAACTTGAACTATGGTGAGTTGGTTTTTTCAGCAGCGGTCGATAAGTATTTCGATTTATTTGCCGTGATTCACGCGGGTGAAGAGGGTGCAGCTTTGGAAGAAGCCTATGCCAATACGCGCAGTCTGCCGTTTAATACCCAATTGAAGTTCGGTAAGTTTTTGTCAGGCTTTGGTCGTTTGAATGGTCAACACCATCATTATTGGGATTTTGCCGATCAGCCTTTAATTTACCAAGGCGTGTTTGGTTCACACGGTTTGTTAGAGAAAGGTGTGCAAGCCACTTGGTTAGCACCGACGCGCAATTATTTGTTGTTTGGTGCGGAAGTGTTGCAGGGTGACAATGAGCAAAGCTTTGGTACTAAAGCGATTAAAGTTAAAGCAGATAAATCAGTGGATGACAAAAGTACAGACTTTGCATCTCAAGTCGATGGCGCTGGGCTAGCCGTTGGTTTTGTTAAAACAGGGTTTGATATTGGCAAAACGAATTGGATGGCAGGTCTTTCTTATGGCGCGGGAAAAATGCGCTTAGATCATACATCTGATGAGCATGCTCCACACGCTAAAGCGGGTTCGGTTGCCATTACGGGGCTGGATTTGACAGGTAAGTACTTTTTAGATGCGACGCGTTACCTAATGTGGCAATCAGAGTATATTAAACGTGAACTCACAGATGGTCAGGTTGCGACTTATAACCCTAGTAACGTTTTAATAACACCAAAATTGTCGCAAAACCAATCGGGTTATTATTCACAGTTAATTTGGAAGTTTGCTCCGCAATGGCGCACGGGTCTGCGTTATGATGCGGTAGATCAAAATAGCATCAAAGTCAATGGTGTTGATAAGAACAAGCCTTATGGAGATCGTAATACGGTGATGGTCGAGTACAATCCGACTGAGTTTTCTCGTATTCGATTACAATATGCACAAAATGGGGCTTTCTTCACAGAAGAGAATGAGCGTAAACGCTTTGATGAAATTTTGTTGCAATTTAATATGGCAATCGGTGCTCATGGAGCGCATAGCTTCTAAAACCTGTTATCCGAGGATATAGGATGAAAAAAAGGTTTTGGGCGACATTGGTCGCCCTTTTCTGTTATCACGGGTCGGCTTATGCCACGCTGAATGTGGTGGCAACTTATGGCTGGATTGGCGATTTGGTACAGCAGATTGGTCAAGAGCGTGTTTCAGTAACCGTTTTAGCGCAGGCCAGTTTTGATCCGCATTTTGTGCCGCCGAAACCTTCGTTGGCGGTTAAATTGCGTAATGCCGATTTATTGGTCATCAATGGTGGTCAATTAGAAATTGGTTGGTTGCCGCCTGTGCTGCGTCAAGCGGCCAATGCGCGTATTCAACCGAATAGTGAAGGCTTTTTAGATTTGTCTAGCTTGGTAACGCTTTCTAATCCGCGTCCTCATGCCACGCGTGCCGATGGTGATGTGCATCCCGATGGCAATCCGCATTATGTGTTTAATCCTGACAATATGGCTGCGTTGGCGTTTGGTGTGGCGCATCAGTTGTGCCATTTAGACAAAGCAGGCTGTGGCTTTTACGAGCAGTCCTTAGCGCATTTCGATCAGCGTTGGCAAACGGCTATGCAAGTTTGGCAACTCAAGCTTGCCCCCTTGAAAGGTAAGCAATTGGTGCAGTATCACGAAAGTTTCGATGATTTAGCCCATTGGTTGGGTATGAGGGTGGTGGCGAATGTCGAGCCAGTTCCTGGTGTGCCACCCAGTGCCAGTCATCTAGAAAAGCTGTTAAAACGGCTAGCCGATCAACAAGTGGTAATGGTCATTCAAGAGCATTTTCGAGATCGTGAAGCAACAGAGTGGTTAGCCAAGCAGCGTCAAGTTAAGTGGCAGGTGTTACCTTCCGATGTGGGGGCGATTGCGCAATCAAAAGACCTGTTCAGTTGGTTTAATGAGATTGTCGATAGGTTAGCCCCATGAGTTTATTAGAACTCTTCTGGCCTGCTTTGCTATTAATGTTGGCTTTATCGCTGCTGCTAGTGCCCTTTGGCGCGGAGGTAGTGAAGCGAGGTGTGATTTTCCTCGATTTAGCAGTGGGGCAGTGGGCAGCCTTGGGCGCGGCAGTGGCAGTGTTATGGTTGCATGAAGCTGAGTGGGGGCTATGGTTGGGTGCCTTGCTGGGCGCTTTATTGGCAGCTTCGCTGGTCAGGTTTTTGTCGTTGAAAGCCAGTTCAGTGGCATTGGAAGCACCGATTGGACTTTTGTATGCTTTGGCTTTGTCGGTATTTATGTTGGTGCAAGCTAATGCCGGCAGTCAACGCGAAGTCATTGCGGCTCTCGTCGCTTATGATGTGCTGTTTATTAGTGCCGAACAAGCACTGTTGAGTTTATTTGTTGCTGTTTTGGTTGTGGTGTTATGGTTGCGTTGGGCATGGTTGCGTGAGCAGGGCTTTTACTGGATGTTTGCCTTAGTTTGTGCTTTTGCCGTGAAAATGGCGGGGCTGTTGGTGGTGTTTGCTTTGCTGTTGGCGCCAGCATTAATGGGTTTGCCGTTTAGGTACAAGGCATTATGGTCTAAGTGGTTATTGGCAATTGTGCTGTCTTGGTTAGGCTTGTTCGTTGCCTTCAGTTTCGACTGGCCTGCGGGTTATACGCTTGTGGCTTTATTGTCGCTGTCGGCTTTGTTGGTTTATGGCTGGCAGCGCCGTCGTTCGGTAGGTTAGCGATCACCTTTAATTTTAGGCGTGAATCCGTTACCATGAGGGCATTGCTTAATGGTTCAGAAGGAAGCGACAACGATGGCTCATACCTTGGCACAAGTGTGGACGCGTGCGGAATTAGGATTGGCATCGCCTGCAGTGATGGTGGAAGTGCATTTATCGAATGGCTTGCCCAGTTTAACGCTGGTAGGTTTGCCCGAATCGGCAGTGCGTGAAAGTAAGGATAGGGTGCGTAGTGCTTTGCTATCATCGAGTGCGGATTATCCGACGCGACGCATCACCATTAACCTAGCACCAGCCGACTTGCCCAAACAAGGCGGTCGTTATGATTTACCCATTGCCATTGGCTTGTTGGCGGCATCGGGGCAGGTGCCGAGTGATCGGCTCGCGCAAACCGAATGGGTCGGTGAGTTGGGATTAGATGGCGAGTTACGTCCTGTGGCCGGCATTTTACCCGTTGCGATGGCGGCGAGTGAGTTGGGACGTACTTTGATTGTACCCAGCGAACAGTTGGCGGTGTGTGCAGTTGTTCCGAATTTGCAGGTGTTAGGGGCTTCTCATTTACGCGAGGTGATGGCTTTTCTTTCGGGAACTGGCAGTTTACACAGCGCCGACGGTCGAGTCTTAACGCGAGCAAACTTGCCACAGCCTGATTTAATTGAAGTGCGTGGTCAGGCAATGGGCAAGCGGGCGTTAGAAATTGCCGCAGCGGGTGGGCATAGTTTATTATTAGTTGGTCCTCCGGGTAGTGGAAAAAGTATGCTGGCAACGCGTATGGCAGGTATCTTACCTCCCTTGTCGGAAGCGCAGCGCTTAGAGTCGGCGGCGATTCATTCGTTAGCCAGCTTACCCGTAGAGCCGATATTGGCGGGGCAGTTACCTTACCAGTCACCCCATCATTCGGCATCGGCGGTTGCCTTAGTGGGAGGGGGTAGTAAACCCCGTCCTGGTGCTATTTCTATCGCCACTCATGGTATTTTATTTTTAGATGAATTGCCAGAGTTCGACCGTCGTACTTTAGAAATGCTGCGAGAGCCGTTAGAATCGGGGGAAGTGCGCATTGCACGCGCGGCTTATCAAGCGACTTACCCTGCCAATTTTATGCTGATTGCGGCGATGAATCCCTCTCCGAGCGGTTATTTTGCCGATGATCCTAAATGTCGCTCCACACCAGAGCAAACAGCACGTTACCTCGGTAAAATTTCGGGACCCTTGTTAGACCGCATCGATTGCCAAGTGGAATTGCCCGCTGTCGAAGTGTCAGCGCTACAACAACTGCCCGATGGTGAGCCCAGTGCGGTGGTGGCACAACGTGTTGCTCAAGCGAGAAGCTTGGCGCAACAGCGCGGTAAACTCAATGCCAATTTAACGCCGCACGACTTGGATCAATTTGCCGCACTCGATGCAGCGGGTAAGAAGCTGCTGGCGCAGGCAATGGAGCGTTTTGGCTTGTCGGCGCGTTCTTATCATCGTATTTTGCGTGTCGCACGCAGCATTGCGGATTTGGCACAGAGTGAGTCGGTACAAAGCGCCCATTTAGCGGAAGCCTTGAGTTTGCGGGCATTGGAGCGTCGGTTGCATAAACTCGGTAATCAATGAAAGGAACATTCATGAATCATTACGCGTTGAGTATGGCTGCTTTTTTGTTGGCGTTAGCGGTGGGGATGGGTGCGTTTGGCGCTCATGCTTTGGCGAGTTTAGTGGATGCAAAAGCCTTAGCCAATTGGCAGACAGCGGTGCAGTATCATTTTATACATGCGCTGGCGCTGTTGGTGCTAGCGGTATGGATGCGGCTCGGTGCGCCCAGCTATGTTGTTAAAGTCAGTTGGGGATTGGTGCTGGGTACGTTGCTCTTTTCAGGTAGTTTATACGCCTATGTCTTAACGGCTTGGAAGCCGCTGGTGTTTTTCACACCCATTGGCGGCAGTGTTTGGTTGTTCACTTGGTTAGTGTTGGCTTGGTTGAGTGCGAAAAGCCGTCCAAACCACTAAGATTTTTCGTTGCGATTAATGGCATCTATGACTGGCAAGGGGTAACGATTAAAAATACTGCAAAAGAGTTCAGCTGTTTTCTGGGTATCGTACAAGGCACCGTGTGCTTGGTGATTGTCCCAACTCATACCCGAAAACATCGCCGCTTTCGCTAATACCGTTTGACCATAAACCAAGGCGCCAAGGGTAACGCTGTCGAGGGTGCTGAACTGATGAAACGGGCATTTGAGCTTGTTTCTTTCTGCCGCCGCTTTCACAAACGATAGGTCAAAAAAGGCATTGTGTCCGCATAAGATAGCGCGGGTGCAACCCGTTTCTTTCACCCGCTTTTGAATAGGGATGAAAATTTGTTCCATCGCTAGCTTTTCATCAATGGCTAAACGTAGCTGACTGTGTGGGTCGTAGCCTAAAAAGTCTTTAGCTGCTTGCTCAATGTTTGCACCGGCAAAGGGTTTAACATGCGCATGAATGGTTTCACCCGGCACTAACAGGCCGTCGCTATCAATATCTAAAATCACTGCTGCAATTTCTAATAAGGCATCGGTTTGTGGGTTAAAACCACCCGTTTCGACATCGATAACAACAGGTAAAAAACCGCGTACACGGCGGGCAAGAGGGTGTTTAGGGTGTTTGGAACTCATTCAGCGACTCATCATTAGCTTGTTGGCTACACTGCCAACTCAAGGTGACGATTGTACCCAATTATGCGTGGTGATGCTTGGCTTATTGTGATGTTAGGTTGTTAATACTCGACTACAAACAAAAGAACTCATGGCAGAATACGGACTGTTAAGGGTTAACTCGGCAAACCCACTTCATCTACATAAGTGGACTGGCTACACTATTTCGTACAAGGGTTAGTTAAACTATCCCTATTACGG
>CAZYER010000060.1:0-6850 GCA_964646525.1 uncultured Francisella sp.
GCTCCTGCAAATCCAACTGCCGAATCATCGCCTTGCCCAACCGTCTTAGTAATAACCCCGTCGTTGTGGCTTCTGAGCCTTTTTCGACCACTTTACCTAACACGCCTTGGCTAACTTTTTGCATACCCGCATCGACGAGCAGGTCAACGCCTTGTTGAATCACCATGTTTTCGATGGCGACTTTTAACAGTTTAAGGCTACCGAAAAAGCCAGGGCGTATGCCATAGACACCCGCAATATCGCGCACCAATTTGGCACTGCGCCAGAGTAGAATCAAACTATGAATCAGGTTATTCGGGCTGAGTAAGCTGATGCCAGCGCCTTGTAACATCGCAGGTTGAATAAGTGCTTCTGCTGCTTGTTTCAACGGTTGACTCACTATACGCTGGTAGAGTTCGAGTCGCTCAAAACCTGTATGATGCGCTTGTACTGTTTGCCAGAAAGCATGATGATACTTTCGTGCTGTTTCACTGTGTTGGTGATGCTGGGTGAGTTGTGTTAGCCAATGGGTAACTGCCGTTTTATCACCTTGAGTCAGTAGCGAGGTTAATTCTTGTGCCTCGTTAATAACCCGATTAACACGACGGTAGGCTAGGGTTTCTCGACCAACAAACCATAGCAATAATCCAACAAACAGCATATTCGTTACGAATAGCGCACTGGCTAAGAGTGGCAACTGCCCTAAGCTATTTAGCCACGATTCGATGCTGGTCACGATTAAGCCAAGCAACAGTGAACTGATACCAGTAATCAATAACCAGTTGATGGCGCGTTTGTACCAAGCTGTTTCGGCGCGTGCTGTTTCAGTGGCAATAGGCTGAACAACGGGTTGATAACTGGGCAGATGGTCAAAATCATCCTCTATGACCTTATCTCGACTCTGGTGTTGTTGTGCGGTCATGATTCGTCTCCCATGATGCGATTGAGCAGCTGGTCAAGGTGCATGGAGTGAAAATCGCTCGCTTGATGAATAAGTGGTGGTAAGCAGTGAATGAGTGGGTAAACGCCTTGTTCATTCAGCTCATGAATGCGTTCGGGAATAGGATCAAATTCAACTTGATGGGTTGTACCATCGACATGCTTATACCTGAGTGCTTGCGGATTGTTGGCATCGGGTTTGGTAGCAACGAGTGCCGATAGTAACAGGTGGTCAAAGGCGATCTGTTGCGCACCGAGTTGTTGACTCGCACCTTGGCTAACATGCTTGAGCAGCGATAATAGGCACGGTTGCTGGCTTAATGGTACTAAATCACACTTACTGGCCACAAAAATCACCTGTTCGATACTGATGGGTTTATGCAGTTTTTCATACCAACGACGTTTGCCGTAAATGAAGCCGCTCATCAATTGATTGAGTGATTCTTGCATTTCGGCAAGATAAGCGCGCCCAAAGGCTAAGCCTTCAAATAAATCGAGCAACACAATTTGTTGTTGCGCACGTCGAAAATAGGTATCGCGTAAGGGTTTTACCCAAGCATCAACGTAATCTTCATAGCGTTGCTGAAAATGCAACAACCAAGGATGATTGGGTTGCGCCAATACCTTCGCTGGCAGTGGGCAGAATCGACCGAGTAGATGAGCAGGATCGGGCGGTGTAAGCAACAAAGCCCCCGGTTGTAATCGACTGATACCGTCTGCCTTAGCCTGTTGTAAGTATTGTTGATAGCTGTGTACCAGATGATCGCTGTAAAGACTGCTAACGGGCAAATCAAAATCGAATCCATTGAGCATGGCTAACCAAGACTGTGCGTGGCTGAGCTGAGGTTCGCTGGTTTGTTGCGCCAGTACATGCGCCGACCAATCGCTATAGCTGAGATCAGCTAAACTCAGATCCATTAACCATTCACCCGGATAATCGTAGATGATAAAACGATGGATTTCGTTGCCTAACAGCCTTTGTTGCCAAGCGTGCTGACGTTTTAAGGTAAGTTCTAAGGTGAATTGACTAATACGAGTGGTGGCTTGTGGCCATTTTCGTTGCTGAAGTTGCGCCAAGTTAGTGAAAAAATCAAAATTGGCTGCTTCATCACTTTCAACCAGTCTAGCTGAAACCAGACGATTGGCTGGAATACGGGTGAGAAAAGGCAGGCGATTAATCTCACCCGCTTGGCTGGCGTGTTCACTCAGTTGCGCCATCAAGCTAGTGAGTAGTGTCGATTTGCCACTGCGACTCAACCCCGTAATGATGATATGGCGTTCACTGGTCAGTAGGTTGGCGAGGTGTTTGTTCATGCATTCTGACCAGTGAGGGCGTGCTTAAAAAAGTACCATTTGCAGTTTGCGACGACCTTCTTTCACCACGTCGGGATGACTTTCACTGAGCATTTCAAACAAGCGGATTAAGGCTTTTTTCGCTGCCCCATCATTCCAGTCTTTATCCACCACCATGATTTGTAAGAACATTTCGATGGCATCGCTAAACTGACGGTCAATAATAGCGTATGAAGCTAATTGATACAGTGCTTCGCTGTTTTTCGGGTTTTCCTTGAGCTGTTGCGCTAACTCACCAGGAACGGGAGCGGCGAGGGCGATCTCAATGAAGGATAACAAAATACCAATCGGCTTGCCTTCTTTAGAACCCTTAGCGTCATCGTTGAGAGCTTTGTAAAGCTCTAAGGCATCGTTGAGTTTGCCTTGTAAGATAAAAATACTGACTAAATCCAAGTGAATTTTGTAGTTTTCTGGCGTAATACTAGCGGCTTGTTTCAGCGCATCGATGGCGACATCGACTTGACCTTCTGCCAGTGCTTGCTTAGCCACCATGCGTAGGTTGTCGGCATCGCTTGGGGTGATGTAAGGGTCGAGCATAGCACGAATCGCCGTTGCTGGCTGTGCGCCCATTTCAGTTTTAACCGCCACACCGTCTTTGAACAGCATGATGGTCGGTAGGCTGCGAATGCCATATTGTTGCGCGAGTGCTTGTTGTTCGTCACTATTCACCAAAGCCAAGACAAAAGCACCCGCGTATTCTACTGCTAATTGTTCCAAAACGGGTTTCAGCTGACGACAAGGCGCACACCAAGGCGCCCAGAAATCAACCAACACAGGTTTTTGTGCCGACATAGCGAGAATTTCAGCAAAGTTTTCCGAGGTTGCTTCAATAATAAAAGGGCTGTTACTCATGATTAGATTATCTTCCCATTAACTGTTTAAGTTCATAAATTAAGGCTAAGGCTTCTCGTGGCGTTAAATTGTCGGCTTCGACTGCCATGAGTTGCGATTTTATTTGTTCGGCTTGGGTATCACTGCTAAACAGTGCCAGTTGTTGCACCGTTTCTTGCGTTTTTAATGGGGACGGGGCTAGTGGTTTTTCAAGGGGGTGATTGCTCTCTTCCAGTTGCGTCAGGTGTTGCTGCGCTCTTTCTAACACCGACTTAGGCATACCTGCTAGGGCGGCAACGGCAATACCATAGCTTTGATTGGCCGAACCTTGAGCAATTTTATGCAGAAAAATAACCTTACCTTCATGTTGCATGGCACTGACATGGGCATTGAAACAACGTGGATGGGTGTTTTCTAATTCAGTAAGTTCAAAATAGTGGGTAGCAAACAAACACAAGGCACCTAGGTTCGCGACTTGTTCGCTAATCGCCCAAGCCAATGACAGACCATCGTAGGTGGAGGTACCGCGTCCAATTTCGTCCAATAATATCAGCGATTGCGCCGTTGCGTGATGCAGAATGTGGGCGGTTTCGCTCATTTCGACCATGAAGGTTGAGCGCCCACTCGCCAGGTCATCGCTGGCACCAATGCGCGTAAAAATACGGTCGATATTACCAATACAAGCCGATTCAGCTGGCACAAAACTGCCCATGCAAGCCAGAATGACAATAATGGCGGTTTGGCGCATATAAGTCGATTTACCGCCCATGTTCGGGCCAGTAATCAGCATTAGGCTTTGCGATTGACTCAGTTGGGTGTCGTTAGCAATAAATGGGGTACGTAAGGCGCTTTCGATAACGGGATGACGACCTGCTTTAATGTCGATTTTGGTATCTTCACTAAAACTGGGTCTATGCCAACGGCATTGAATGGACAGCTGTGCTAAGTTGGTGAGTGCATCACACATAGCCAACGCCTGTGCCATTTGCGTTAAGGGTTCAAGCTGATTGCTGACAGTTTGAATCAGTTCGGCATAGAGTTGGCGCTCGCGTGCGAGTGCTTTTTCATCAGCTTGTAGCACCTTGGCTTCGTGAGCTTTGAGTTCGGGAGTGATGTAGCGTTCGCTATTTTTGATGGTTTGACGACG
The DNA here is from genome assembly GCA_964646525.1 of uncultured Francisella sp. Classification (GTDB taxonomy): domain Bacteria; phylum Pseudomonadota; class Gammaproteobacteria; order Thiomicrospirales; family Thiomicrospiraceae. The sequence goes on from CAZYER010000060.1 coordinate 4,250, forward strand.
TACATAATCATCGGGCAGAGGCGTGTCATCACTGCGCGACACTTCAATGTAAAAACCGTGTACGCGGTTATAACCGACTTTAAGATTACTAATACCTGTACGCGCTTTTTCTCGAGCTTCTAATGCTAATAAATAAGCACCACCATCTTGTTGCAGGCTGCGCCATTCATCCAGTTGGGTATCGAAGCCAGTGGCAAAAATGCCACCATCACGCACCAACAGCGGTAAGTTTTCCGCTAAAGCCGACGAAAGGAGTTTTTGCAATTCGGGCAAGGGGTTAAGTTGCTGCGCGAGTTGCGCCCATAATTGATTATCGACATGATGAGCCAATAACGGCTGTAACAAGGGTAATTTAGCGAGGGTTTGCTCAATGTGAAGAAATTCGCGCGGTCGAATCGAACCCAGCGCCAATCGCGTTAAAATGCGTTCTAAATCGTGGCATTCAGCTAGCAAATTGGCAAGAATTTGTAGTTCTGAACCCTTATTCAGTAGACTCTGAATAGCATCTAGGCGCTGATTAATGGCATCGGCATGACGCAGCGGTTGATGCAACCAACGGCGCAATAAGCGACTGCCCATTGGGGTTTGACACTGGTCAATGGTTGAAAACAGCGTGTAGTCAGTACCACCAGACAGGTTGGTATCCAGTTCTAAATTACGTCGTGTGGTGCTATCAATCAGCAAATAATCATTCAGTTGATAACTTTTGATGGCGCTAATGTGAGTCAATGGCTGTTGTTGTGTGTGTTGAGCATAGCCCAGCGCAGCAGCAGCAGCGCCAATCGTTAGTGGACTGTTTTCTAAACCAAACGCATGTAGGTTTTGTACACCAAAATGCTCACAGAGTTTATTTTTAGCCGTCTGCGTTTCAAAATGCCAAGCAGGGTAAGATGTGAAGTTGTGCAAGCTTTTCAGTGCGTCAGGGATAGTTTGCGTTTCTGGCCATAAGATTTCGGCGGGTTTGAGTCGATTCAGCTCATTATCCAGTTGCGTTAGGCTAATTTCACTGGCTTCAAAACGATTACTGCTTAATTCTAACAGTGCTAACCCAACATGATTGCCCTTAGGATAGAGAGAAACCAGCAAGCATTCTTGTTTGTCATCCAGTAAAGAATCATCGGTGAGTGTGCCAGCGGTGACAATACGCACCACCTTGCGTTCAACGATGCCTTTGCCTTGACTTGGTTCGCTAACTTGTTCAGCAATGGCAACCGACTGACCTAATTTAACCAAGCGAATGAGGTAGTTTTCTAGCGTATGAACGGGAACGCCCGCCATGGCAATGGCTTCACCTGCCGACTTGCCGCGATGTGTGAGGGTTAAATCTAGTAATTTAGCGGCTTTGACGGCATCTTCATAAAACAGCTCGTAAAAATCGCCCATCCGATAGAGCAACAACTTATCGGGATTTTCCGCTTTTAAGCGAAAATACTGTTGCATCATGGGGGTGTGTTGAGCGAGGGTTTCGGAAGTGGAGGCCATAAAGTCCTAGCGTGATCGAGGCAAAATATAGATGCTATTAAAAAACATTATCTACTCGTGTGTTGTGAGTGTCAATCAGCTAGTGTCTTGTGTTTTTCAGAAGTGCCCGCATATAATCCGAAAAAATTAGGGATGCTCGTCCATAGGTTATGCTCGAAAGGTTAGGGAATCATGTTTTACGTATCATCCCATGAAGTACTACCCCAGCTATCATCATCTGACCAACTATTGAATGAATCATTATGGTCATTAAAATCATCATCCATAATATTGCATGAATCATTATGGTCATTAAAATCATCATCCATAATATTGCATGACGTGCTTAGGTATTCATCGTTCATTGATGAGGTTCCGTATGGATTACCTGCCACATCCATACTGCAGTTCGCCATAGGTAAACCTGTTGCAGGATTAACGCTTGGACAATGTGGTTGACTCAGGCTGATCGTGTTGTGTTGTGAGAAAAAACTTGGAAATAGATTCGATAGCCATGACATGATTGATCCCTCCATTAAACTGCCGTAACACGATAGACATCGCCGTTGTTGTTTCATTTTCATAATTCCTTTTGTGTTGTTGTTGACAAAGGAAATTATGAAATAAGCAGAAATAAGATATTAAAAGAACAAGCTTGTTTGTTGGTATAGTTTTTAAGAATTAGTTTGATGAGATCGTCATCACGTCGTTTCAAGCGAAGACATTGGTTGTTAATTTTGTAGCTGTGTTAAATAATCGCTAGTTTGCTTAGGACAATAAGTAACCCCAGAACACTGGTAATGGCGGTGATAGTAATCATGGTTTGTTTATTGATTTCTTTGGTTAGCTTTAACTCAGTTTCTTTAATTTCACTGCGAACCAGCTCGATTTCTTTGGTTAGCCTTAATTCAGTTTCAGATAAGTCCCTTTGCGTAGCCGTAAAAGCTAGGTTGGGGTAGTTGTCTTGTATGGTTTCTAAGGCTTCGGCAATGACTTTGGCACGCTCACGGTCTTCGATGCCAGGTCGAGAGAGTAGGTCAAATACCTGAATGCCAAGGTGTTTGGGATTGAGATTGAGTGTTTGTTCCATCGTAATGTGCTGCTAATGTTAATGAGCACATGATAGCACAAACAATTGAT
>CAZYER010000061.1:0-6689 GCA_964646525.1 uncultured Francisella sp.
GCTTGCTTTGGGCTGGGTGACCAACATGACTATTCAGAATACTTCTTAGATGCAATGGGCTTAATGCACGATGTGGCAGTGGCGAATGGTGCAAAAGCGGTAGGTTACTGGTCAACCAACGGTTATGAGTTTGATGAGTCTAAAGCCTTGACCAAAGACGGTAAACAGTTTGTTGGCTTGGGTATTGATGAAGACCAGCAAGCGGAATTGACCAGTGCGCGTATCGAAAAATGGGTTGCACAGGTAAAACAAGAGTTTGGAATGTAATTTTGTTTTATAATCGCAAAACTAAGTTAACGTATATGAAAGGCAACCCAGGTTGCCTTTTCACATTATGGAAGAAACCATGTCATCAAACTTAACCGAAATCATTCAATCGCACGATGCGGTTTTAGTTTTATTTGGCGCACCGACTTGTCGAGTGTGTGGCGACATTAAGCCGCATTTATTCGAGGCGGTACAAAAAGCCTATCCCAGCATGCAAACCATTTATATCAACTGTAATGATGAAGTGGATACCTGCGCACAACGCGGTGTGTTCAGTTTGCCTGTTGTGCAAGTCTATTTACAGGGACAGAAGTTTGTCGAAAAAATACGTGTGTTCAGCATTGCGGGCTTGATTGATGAATTGGCGCGTCCGATGCAATTAATGCAGGGCGAAGACTCATGAATTGGGTGACAGTCTTGTTTTTAATAAGCGTGACGGCTTATGTGATTATTGAATGGTGGTTGAGTTTGGCGCATCAGCGACATATCACGGCTAACCGTGATGAGGTTCCAGTGGATTTTGCGTCAGTTGTGTCTCTGGAAGCCCATCAAAAAGCAGCTGATTATAGTGCCGCTAAATTGTCGATGGGACGCTGTGTGTTGTTATTTGATGTGGCGCTACTGCTCATCTTATCGATTGGTGGCGGTTTTCAACTAATTTATAATGCATGGATAGCTTCTGAGTGGTTGTCGGGAACGGCGTTAGATGTTGCCTTTATCATGAGCGTGTTTGCCTTGTTGGCGGTGTTGCATTTGCCATTTTCTGTGTATAGCACTTTTGTTACGGAAACCCAGTTTGGTTTTAACAAAATGTCACCTGCGATGTTTGCTAAGGATACCTTAAAACAGTGGTTGCTGATGCTCGTGATCGGTGTGCCTTTGCTTTGGGGTATGGTCGCTATCATGAACGCTTGGATAGATGATTTGTGGTGGCTTTATGCTTGGGCAGGTTGGATGGCGTTTAACCTATTATTGGTGTGGGCTTACCCCATTTGGATTGCACCCATTTTTAACAAGTTCACCCCCTTAGCCGATGGCGAAATGAAAACACGCATTGAAGCTTTATTAAAGAAAACAGGCTTTGATAGTGACGGTATTTTTGTCATGGACGGCTCTTCTCGTTCTGGTCATGGCAATGCTTATTTCACGGGGTTTGGTAAAAACAAACGCATTGTGTTTTACGATACCTTGCTCGAAAAGTTGAGTGTCGATGAAGTGGAAGCAGTACTAGCGCACGAACTCGGTCACTTTAAGCATGGACACATTAAGCAGCGTTTAATTGAAGGTGCTTTGATGAGTTTGGCGGGGCTGGCTTTGTTGGGTTGGTTGGTGCAATTGCCTGAATTTTATACTGGACTGGGTTTGACTTCGCAAACACCCGCTATGGCGTTATTGTTATTCCTAACCGTTGTGCCCAGCTTTTTCTTTTGGATAAGCCCGATTATGGCAATTAAAAGCCGTCAGCATGAGTTTGAAGCCGATGCCTTTGCGGCTCAGCATGCTTCAGCCTCAGCACTCATCAGTGCTTTGCTGGCTATGTATCGTGATAATGCCAGTACGCTCACGCCACACCCTTGGCATTCGGCTTATCATGACAGTCATCCGCCTGCAAAGATCCGCATAGATCATTTGAAGGCGTTGTAATGGTTTCCAGTAAGCTCAACGAACGTTAGCAATCAAATGTTGTGCTATGATATTGGTATAAAGTTTTGGAGACGGTCATGAGTTCTGTTGCGTTTGATACTTATGAGTTTAATAAAACCCTTCGTGAGGCTGGGTTTGATGAAAAGCAAGCAGAGGCTTTGACTCGTGCTCAGACTAAGTCGATTGAGCAGATGCATAAAGATGCTGAATATGTATCGCGTACAGAGATGAAAACTGACATCAATGAATTGCGTAAAGATATGCAGTCTCTCGAAACAGGTTTGCGTAAAGATATGCAAACCATGGAAGAACGCATTACGGCAAACTTGTATCGCGCCATGATGTTGCAAACCTTTGCCATTGCTGGCTTGGTTATCGCTGTTGTGAAATTTATGAATTAAGAGCAAAGTTATCAAAGCCCCGAAAGAGGGTGTGTGGAAATGTGATGAGAGCCACTTAAACAAGGCAAAAAATCCACGGAAAAAGGCAAGTTTACACAGAGTAAATGCGTTTTGAGTAGATTTTTAACGCCGTATAAGTGGTTCGGAGTAGTTTTCACACTGCCTCGAAAGGGGCTTTTTTGTTACGCCGTTTTAATGGTACGAATGGTGGGTAAATCTAACTGATGTTGATCGGCGAGCATCAGTGCGCGCGCCAGTCGTGCAGGGGCGCTACGTCCCATGCAACCATGATTCGGGTCACCATAAAAAGCTGCTTTAAGTGATTCCATTAACTGTAAATGATCGAATTTGGTTTGGGTTAAGGCTTCTTGCAAGGCAATAACATCACTGGCCACCGCATTCATCAAATGCGCATGTTGTTCGACCAATTCACTGGTCGTTCCTCCCACTGCTAAGCCTGCAATGTTGCTGGTTTGAATATAGAGGTTTTTCAATACCAATTCGTACAAAAGCTCACTTTCATTGGCAAGGGTACGCGCGGGTAGCCCCAGTTTGACATAAACATGCATCACCAATTCTGCTAAAGGCCCATAAATCACCGAAGGTAAAACCACTTGATGCGCTTTGCCCGCTTTTTTCTCGAACCATACTGAAATGATCGTCGGGTTCATTAATCCGTGCTGTTGCCAATCAGCAGGGAGTAGTTCGTTTTGAATGAGAACCAATTTGTCTTGCCAAACCATGGGCATACTTGCCAATAAGTTGGGTAGATCTTTTTCTGCCACACAAACCCAGACACTATTAGGCGTAGGGTAGGTCTTTGCCATTTCAGTTAAATCCTGTTGACGAAGGACAGGAACAACGGGATAACCTAACATGAGTAACCCATTGGCAAAGGTTTTGCCCAGTTCACCCAATCCGATAACGATATTTTCAGCAATGTGCATGCGTTTTTCCTTTAATAATGACCGTTTTAATAAATTTTAACCGATTCACTATGTTTGTGCTTGCACAAGTCGTTATAATGACGTCTTATGAAAAAACCATCTAAAGTCGCATTGTCCATGACAGAAAATCCAACTGAAACCTCTCCAATTATTCAACCTACGCCTGGTGCCGATATCGATACGCATTTGTCGCAAGATCCTGCTTTCGCGCGTGAAGCCGAAAAGTACGATAACCCCGTGCCGAGTCGCGAATATATTCTTGCCATGTTAGAGGCAGCCGGTAAACCCATGTTTACCGATGAAATTCAGCAGGCCTTGGGTGTGGTTGATGATGAAGAACGCCAAGAGGGTGTTCGTCGTCGCTTGAAAGCCATGGTGCGTGATGGTCAGTTGTTGCAAAACCGCAAAGGGGCTTTTGGGGTGGTGCAGCGTATGGACTTAATCAAAGGTCGCATTCATGCGCATCCCGATGGTTTTGGTTTTATAGTCCCCGAAGCGGGCGGTGAAGATTTATTTTTACCTTTCCGTGAAATGCAACGCGTCATGCATGGCGACATCGTTTTAGGTCATGTGATTGATGTTGACCATCGTGGTCGCCAAATTGCTGCTATTGTTGAAGTCGTTGAACGCGCCCATCAGCAAGTGGTGGGTAAGCTGTTTTTTGAGCATGGGCTGGCTTATGTGCGTTCTGAAAACAAACGCATTACGCAAGATGTGTTGATTCCGATTGATGCCATGCTGGGTGCGCGTGAAGGTCAACTGGTCATTGCGGAGATTATTCACCCGCCAACGCCTCGTTCCAGCGCAGTTGGACACATTAAACAAATTTTGGGTGAAGTTCACGATCCTGGTTTAGAAATTGATGCTGCCATTCATGCCTACAATTTACCGAACGAATGGTCTGAGGCTTTATTGGCAGAAGTTGCCGCTTTGCCCGATACGGTGATTGAGTCTGATTTAGAAGGACGCGAAGACATTCGTCATTTGCCATTAGTCACCATTGATGGTGATGATTCCAAAGACTTCGATGATGCGGTTTACGCCACCAAACGTCCCGATGGTAGCTGGCGCTTAATTGTCGCTATTGCCGACGTGGCGCATTATGTCAAACCCAACTCTGCGTTAGATGAAGAAGCCATTAAGCGCGGTAATTCGGTGTATTTCCCGCAACGTGTGATTCCGATGTTGCCAGAAAAACTATCGAATGAATTGTGTTCTTTGAATCCGCACGTAGATCGTCTTTGTATGGTGGCAGACCTGTCGCTGAATGCGGATGGCAGTGTGCGTCGTAGCCGTTTCTACAACGGTGTAATGCATTCTCATGCGCGCTTGACCTACAACACGGTGGCTAAAATCGTCGTTGATAAAGATGAAGTCTTGCGTGAAACACATAAACCGCTGGTGAAACAGTTAGACCAACTTTATGAGTTGTATCATGCTTTGCGTGCCCTGCGCGATGCGCGTGGTGCGATTGACTTTGATTCGGTTGAAACGAAAATCGTGTTCGATGAAGATCGTAAGATTGACCGTATTGAACCCGTACATCGCAACGATGCGCATAAATTGATTGAAGAATGTATGTTGTTGGCGAATGAGTCAGTCGCTAAACATCTGTCCAAAGCTAAACTGCCCACGCTCTATCGTTTGCACGAATCACCGCCCGAAGAAAAACTGGTCGATTTACACAAGTTTCTAGCAGATTTCCGCTTGCAGTTGTGTGGCGGAGGTGAAACGCCAACAGCGATGGATTACAAACGTTTAATTAATTCGATTCAAGAGCATCCGAATAAAGAGTTGATTGAAACGGTACTCTTGCGTTCAATGGCACAAGCGACCTACAGTCCGAAAGAGGGCGGTCACTTTGGTTTAGCTTATGAGCATTATTTGCACTTTACCTCGCCCATTCGTCGTTACCCAGATTTAATGGTGCATCGTGGCCTGAAGCATTTAATTGCCAAAGGTAAAAAAGCCGATTGGCCTTGGACAGAGGCGGCATTAGAGCAGCTGGGTCAGCAGTGTTCAACCACTGAGCGTCGTGCCGATGAAGCCGTGCGTGATGCCACTAACTGGTTAAAATGTGAGTATTTATCGCACTTTGTTGGCGATACCTTTATGGGCGCGGTAACCTCAGTGGCGAGTTTTGGTCTATTTATCCAACTCGATCATTTATTCGTTGAAGGCATGGTTCATGTGACTGAGCTGGGCAATGAGTATTTCCATTATGATGCTTCTAAACACATTATGATGGGCGAGCGTACCGGTAAAGCTTACCGCTTGGGTGATCGTATTGCGGTACAAGTCGCTAAAGTTAACTTAGATGAGCGTAAAGTAGACTTTTCGTTACCAGGTGTTGAAAAAGCACCTGAAAGGATCATGCAAGATCGTGGTGCGAAAAAGCGTCGTCCAGCGCCGAAACCAGCGGCAGCACAAATGGAAGCACAGGTCGATTCCATGCAAATGATTAAAGATATTTTGCAGGAAGGTGTCACAGCCGAGGTGGCAGGTGACGAGAAGCCGAAGAAGAAACGCCGTCGTTACGTTAAAAAACGTCGTAAAGACGCCTAAGCATGAGTGTTGGACAAGCCCATCCAGGTTGGCACGCTGCTGAAGCGGCGTTAACGAAACATCCCGAGTTTGTGCTAAAACTATGGCTGTTGCAGGGCAGGGAAGATCAGCGGGGCAATAAACTGGCTGAGTTGGCTCAGTCCTTGGGCATTCGTATTGAATATGTCTCTAAATCAGCGTTAGATAAGCAAGATCGTCATCATCAGGGAGTGATTGCTTGGATGAAAGAGCAGACTCTCCCTTCAGATGCGGAATTGATCGACTTTTTGGATGCCTTAACTAAGTCTGATCCGTTACTCTTGGTGCTGGATGGTGTGCAAGATCCGCATAACTTGGGTGCGTGTTTACGTTCTGCCGATGCTGCTGGTGTGGATGCCGTCATTATTCCCAAACATCATGCGGTGGGCTTAACACCCACGGTGAGCAAAGTGGCTTGCGGTGCCGCTGAAGCCTTGCCATTGTTTCAAGTGAATAATCTCTCAAGAACCTTAGATATGCTTAAAGCACAGGGTATATGGTTAAGTGGTTTGGCACTGGCGGAAGGGGCTGTATCGGTGTTTGATGCCGATTGGAAAGGAGCTGTTGCCATTATTATGGGATCGGAAGACACAGGTATTCGTGCCTTAACGCAAAAGCAGTGCGATCGTCTGGTGATTATTCCCATGCTGGGTACGGTTCAAAGTTTGAATGTGTCCGTAGCTACGGGCGTGGTGCTTTACACCGCGCTACAACAACGATTATCCGCTTAAGCTAAAAAAATATTTCCCTGTTCATCAATGACAATCGGCACGGCTTTGAGCGATTGATTATGACAAGGTCCCGCCACGCATAATCCATCAGAGACATTAAAGTAGGCGTCGTGAAC
>CAZYER010000062.1:0-6558 GCA_964646525.1 uncultured Francisella sp.
TAATAATGAAGCTAACAAATAGTGCTGAACTGTTTTATTAATTAAATTCACATAGGATGAGAAACACGATGAAACAACAGAAAGGGTTTACCTTAGTAGAAATGGCCATTGTTTTGGTCATTATTGGCTTGTTATTAGGTGGTGTGCTGAAAGGGCAGGAGTTGATTGATAATAGTCGTATCAAAAATGCAGTTAATGATTTAAAAGGAGTTAGTGCAGCTTATAACGGTTATTTAGATCGTTTTCAACGCTTGCCAGGTGACGATGGTCCAGTCGCTACTCTGCAAGCACGTGGTGGCAATTGGGCGACAGCTGTGGCGGGTAACAATAATGGCATTCTAGAAATTACAGAAGCTCAAACATTTACTGGTGCAGGTGAGAATGATGAGTTTTTTAGGCACTTGAGATATGCTGGTTTGATCTCTGGAGATTCATCATTGGCTGGTGTTGCTGCATTGCCAAGAAATGCATTTGGTGGTTTAACAGGGGTAACAGGTGCTGCTGTGTTTGGTTTCCCAGCTGGAGGTCGTTATGTTTGTATGGGATCAGTTCCTGGTAAAGCAGCTCGAGCGATAGATACAACAATGGATGACGGTGCTGCCAATACGGGTTCAGTTCGTGCTATTATAGGCGCAAATAACTTGGCACCAACTCTTGGAGTTCCGGCGGTAGCAGCTTATTCTGATGACAGTACCTACACTATGTGTACAACACTGTGATGTTTTGCTTTTATTAAGCTCTGTCATTCCCCCACTTCGGTGGGGTTTTCTTTTTCTATAATGCCTCATTCGCTACAAAACACTTGCTAAGCCAATCTTAATCATCTATAATTATTGAGTTGATGCAGATTGACATGCCTGCCTGAGTGGCGGAATCGGTAGACGCAGTGGATTCAAAATCCACCGTTGGTAACAACGTGGGAGTTCGAGTCTCCCCTCAGGCACCAAACTAACATTGGGTTAGTAAGAACAACAGTCGCGTAGCTCAGTTGGTTAGAGCACCACCTTGACATGGTGGGGGTCGGTGGTTCGAGTCCACTCGCGACTACCAAAATATGTTAAAACGGGTCTGCAAGTCAGACCCGTTTTGCCATCTACATTAGACACCTCAATAAGGGTGACCCATTATCGTGAATGTGACACCACACATTATTCCTCGTTCCGAACACAGTATCAGTCGTCGCCAGATAGACAGGGGTGTGTTGGATGTTCTCTATACCTTGTCAAAAAACGGATATGAAGCCTATTTAGTGGGTGGATGTGTGCGTGATTTGTTGCTAGGGTTAGAGCCAAAAGACTTTGATATTGTCACCAATGCTACACCTGATCAAGTTAAGGGCGTTTTTCGTGGTCGCTGCCGCATTATTGGTCGCCGTTTTCGCTTAGCACATGTGCATGTCGGTGATAAAGTCATTGAAGTAGCGACCTTTCGTGCCCAGTCTGAAGAACGCGGTGATCGTGTTATTGATGATCAAGGTATGCTGCGTCGTGATAATGTTTATGGAACACGTGATGAAGACGTTTGGCGTCGTGACTTTACCGTTAATGCGCTTTACTACAATATCGAGGATTTTAGTATCGTCGATTACGTTGGTGCCATGCAAGATTTGCAGGCAGGTCAAATTCGCCTGATTGGTGAACCAGTACAACGTTATCGCGAAGACCCTGTGCGCATGATTCGTGCGGTTCGTTTTGCCTGTAAATTGGGATTGGAACTACCACAAGAAACAGCTTCTCCTTTACCTGAATTGTCGCATTTATTGGCTGAGGCAGCACCAGCACGATTATATGAAGAAGTGTTAAAGCTATTTCATGGTGGTCAGGCTTTGTGTGTGTTTGAAAAGCTTCGTCAACATGGGCTGATGGGTGGCTTGTTTGATCAAACCGAATATTGTTTACAACAGCCAGACTCTTGGTCTGCGTTGGTGATTCCTGTCGCTTTGGGTCAAACCGATGAACGCATTGCTTTCGATAAGGGGGTTCATCCTGGTTTCTTGTTTGCCGTGATGATGTGGGAACCTTTGTGGCAAGCGATGGAACGTGACGAACAAGAGTTGGTTTCGCTTGATGAACTGCTCAAAGCAGCCAATATGGTGTTAGCAGAGCAAAGTGAACGTACTTCGCTGACTAAACCAATCATGCACTATGTGAAAGAAGTGTGGGCGATGCAGCTGTTGTTGCTAACTAAGCAGGACCAAGTAGAGCGCGTCATGGCTATTCCGCGTTTTCGAGCAGGTTTCGATTTCTTGGCGTTGCGAGCGGTTGCGGTGCCACGCTTCTCGGCTGTGGTGGATTTTTGGCAACAGCAGCAAGATGCACATCCTGAATGGTTATATCAGCCAACCTTTGTGACGGTTGTGGAAGATCAAGAGGTTGCTTTTGAAGAAGCACTTGAACAAACGCGTCGTCCTAAGCGTCGTCGCCGTCCTCGTCAGTAATCTTTATGTTGGCTTATTTGGGATTAGGCGCTAATCTGAATCAGCCTGTGCAACAGTTAAATCAAGCAGTACAGGCGTTGCGAGCGCACCCGATGATTCGATGCTTGCGTGTTTCTCCTTATTATCAGTCTGCTCCCATGGGGCCAAAAGATCAGCCCGATTATATTAATGCGGTTGTAGAGTGTGAAACCGATTTGTCGCCACTTGAATTGCTCGATTTCTGCCAATCCATTGAGCAAGCTCAGTTACGTGTGAGAGACCGTCATTGGGGTGAGCGTACGATTGATGTTGATATTTTGTCTATTGGCGATTTGGTGATGCAATCGGAACGGTTAATCTTGCCTCATCCCGGTATCATTAATCGTGACTTTGTTGTTTTGCCTTGGCGAGATTTAGCCCCAGATTATCCTATTCCAACATTGGGCTTGGTGAGTCAGTTGACTTGTACCAGAGAGTTTAACGCCCAGCCGATGACACCATCACAACAGGAAAGTCTTTCATGAACGCTTCAGTTAAACCCGTTACCCTATCTAAGCTACTTAAAGCGAAAGCTAAGGGCGAAAAACTGGCTCTGTTAACAGCTTACGATGCCAGTTTTGCTCGATTGTTGCATCAATGTGGTGTCGATGCCTTATTGGTGGGTGATTCCTTAGGTATGGTGATGCAAGGCCATGATTCTACCATTCCCGTTATGCTTGATGATGTGATTTATCATGCTGCTATGGTTAAGCGCGGTGCGCCTTTGGCCTGGATCATTGCTGATTTACCCTTCATGACGGCGACGAGTGTTGAGCAAGGATTAAAGAGTGCACGTCGCTTGTTGCAAGAAGCGCAGGTGCAAATGGTTAAGGTTGAAGGTGGTTTGTCTGTACTCCCTTTAGTTCAAGCGTTGACAGAACAAGGTGTTCCCGTTTGCGCTCATATAGGCTTGTTGCCACAACAAGCACTAAGAGCAGGTTACAAAATGGCGGGTAAAACAGAGGCCGATGCGCAACGCTTGTTGGATGAAGCCCTAGCTTTGGAAAAGGCCGGCGCTTCGTTACTGGTGATGGAGTGCGTAGTTGCTGAAGTGGCGCAACGTATTACCGCTGACTTATCCATTCCAACTATCGGCATAGGTTCGGGTGCGGAAACAGATGGTCAGGTGCTAGTGTTGCATGATATTTTGGGCTTGTCGTCTTATGCGCCTTCATTTGCGCCTAAGTTTCTTACAGAAGGTAGAACTTTAGCTGAAGCGGTGACGGCTTACGTGCAGGCCGTTAAGTTAGGTGAGTTTCCTAGTCAGGTAAAAGGCTAATCGTTAAGTGACACAATTAATTCATCATCTTGTGCAGTGGCGAACTATTCAGCAGCAGTGGCAAGTATCATCGCAACGGATCGCTTTTGTGCCGACGATGGGCAATTTGCATGAGGGGCACTTCTCGTTAGTGAAGTTGGCTCAGCAGCATGCCGATAAAGTAGTGGTGAGCATTTTTGTCAATCCGTTACAGTTTGGTCCTAATGAAGATTTTGATCGTTATCCACGCACTTTAGATGCGGACGTTCAAGAGCTGAGCCAGCTAGGTGTCGATGTTGTTTTTGCACCGGGTGTTGATGAAATTTATCCTGAGCGTGGGTCTGAATCTTCTGGCTCTGAAGGTTTTTTAGTGCTTCCTCCTACCAAATTGACCGATACCCTTTGTGGCGAATCTCGTCCTGGTCACTTTACCGGTGTGGCAACGATTGTATTAAAATTGTTTAATATGATTCAGCCGCAACTCGCTGTTTTTGGTGAAAAAGATTACCAGCAATTAGCTATTATTAAGGCGATGGTTGAGGCGTTAAATTTGCCGATACAGATATTATCTGCTCCCACCTGTCGTGCTGCTGATGGGTTGGCCCTGTCTTCTCGTAATCAATATCTATCGACACTAGAGCGTCAGCAAGCGCCAGTTATTTATCAAACATTGCAAACCATTGCGCTTGGGCTTCGCGAGGGGCAGTCGAGTGAAGTGTTAATTGAACAAGCCCAGCAACAACTCATTCGTTTGGGCTTTAATAGTATTGATTATATTGCCGTACGTCATCCCAATTCATTAGAAAAATTGGCGCAGTTGGGTAGTGAAGGAGCGGTGGTTCTAATTGCAGCTAGATTGGGTAACACGCGATTAATTGATAACCTGGTCGTTTCCACTAAGCAACAGTGGTAGAAGTTAAGCGCTTAGCGTAAAATGAACACAATTAATAAAAATTCAGAGTAAGGATGGCACTATGCAGGCAATGGCGGATCGTGATGGCGTTATTTGGTTAGATGGACAGATGGTTCCTTGGCGCGAAGCGAAGGTTCATGTGTTAACGCACACGCTTCATTATGGTATGGGTGTATTTGAGGGGGTTCGTGCTTACGAAACGCCTGAGGGTACGGCTATTTTCCGCCTGCAAGCGCATACCGATCGTCTATTTAACTCGGCCAAAATTATGAATATGGTCATGCCTTATAGCAAAGAAGAATTGAATGAAGCCCAACGCGCGGTGGTGCGTGAAAACGGACTTTCATCTGCTTATTTACGACCTATGGCGTTTTATGGCGCTGAAGGTATGGGACTGCGTGCGGATAACTTGAAAGTTCATGTTATGGTGGCAGCTTGGACTTGGGGTGCGTATATGGGTGCGGAAAACCTTGAAAAAGGCATTAAAGTAGCCACTTCATCCTTTACGCGTCATCATCCGAATATTTCGATGACCAAAGCCAAAGCCAATGGCGCATACATGAATTCTATGTTGGCGCTTCAAGAAGCGATTCGTCACGGTTGTGATGAGGCTTTGTTGTTGGATAAAGAAGGTTATGTATCGGAAGGTTCGGGTGAAAACTTCTTTATGGTGCGTGATGGTGTGATTTATACCCCATTATTAACTTCAGCTTTAGATGGTATCACGCGTAAAACCATTATGCAGCTAGCTGCTGAAATGGGCTATAGCGTCATTGAGCGTAACATCACGCGTGATGAGGTTTATATTGCTGATGAAGCATTCTTTACTGGCACTGCTGCTGAAGTAATGCCGATTCGTGAGCTAGACGGTCGAGCTATTGGTTCGGGTTCTCGTGGTTCGATCACACAAGCTATTCAAGCACGTTACTTTGCTTTGGTGCAAGGCAAGGATAAAGATTACGCCGAATGGCGTACGTTCGTTAAATAAGGGTTAATTGATATGAAAGATTCAACTCCATTAATTACCCCTAATGCCAAGAACCAATATCAAGTAACGAGTAAGGATACGCCCTTGACGTGCCCAATGCCGGGTATGGCGTTGTGGAATTCGCATCCTAAGGTTTATTTACCCATTGAAGAAACGGGACATGCTAAATGTCCTTATTGCGGTGCGGAATACACCATGACCGATTGGTCTGAAAACGGCGGTCATCATCATTAAATTGATGGCTCCCCCTAGCTAGGACAACAGTATGCGACATTATCGAGAAAACTTTGCTGAGAGTAAATTGCTTGCAGAAACAGTGCTAGCAGAAACTATTCAGCGTGGTGTGCGTCCCAATCCCATTAATTTTATGGTCTGGTATGAGTATTTACTCAAACGCGATGCGTTCGTTGTGGATAGGATTGCTGTTGCTACGGATCATGAAGAAACCGCAGTTGAATTGTTCAATCATATCGTTAGTCGCATTTGCGTGATGAATGAAATTGACGGCTTGGTGTTAAAGCTGGTCAACGATATTATCAGTGATATAGACGGTTGGGAAAGCAATCTTGAACGTCATACGCAAACTTTGGAACAGGCTTTGACTGCTTTGTCGGCTAAAAGTGACGTTAATTTGGCTGCTATGGTGGTTAAAAATGTGGTCGAGTCTGTTAAAGATTTAACGGATAGCACTAGGGGTATGAAATCCAAAATGGAGGAAGTGCGTCATGAAGTTGATACCTTAAAAAAACAACTCGAAGTAAGCTACAAAGAGGCGCATACTGATCCCTTGACAGGAATTGGTAATCGGCGTGCTATGGACAAGTTTGTTGGCGAGAATCTCGATGAAAATAGCTTTGATAATTTCTCTTGTATTATTTTAGACATAGACTATTTCAAACGTATTAATGACCAGCACGGTCATATGGTAGGGGATAGTGTGTTGC
>CAZYER010000063.1:0-5157 GCA_964646525.1 uncultured Francisella sp.
TAAGACAGAGTTTTATTATTAAGCTATAAAGAAAAGCGACCGATTGGTCGCTTTTCTTATATAAGCAGTGTGGCAGAAGTTAGTTAAACTCCTCAGGATCATAACCCAAGTTAGGCGCTAACCAACGCTCGGCTTCACCAATGCTCATGCCTTTACGCTGGGCGTAGTCTTCTACTTGGTCGCGACCGATGGCGCCGACACCAAAATAGCGCGATTCTGGGTGGGCAAAGTACCAGCCAGATACGGCTGCGGTTGGGTACATGGCAAAGCTTTCGGTAATTTCAAGACCGATGCGTTCATTGGGTTTGAGTAACTCCCACAAAATGCCCTTTTCGGTATGCTCTGGGTTAGCAGGGTAGCCAGGAGCTGGGCGAATACCACGATACTTTTCGGCAATGAGTGCTTCGTTGTCTAGGGCTTCGTCTTGCGCATAGCCCCAGTATTCTTTACGGACTAACTCATGTAGGCGCTCGGCAAAAGCTTCAGCTAAACGGTCGGCGAGGGCTTTGAGCATGATGCTGTGATAATCGTCATGCTCGGCTTCAAAGCGGGCGATGTGTTCGTCGATGCCAAACCCTGCGCAGACGGCAAAACCACCCATATAATCCGTTTTGCCACTGCTGCGGGGCGCAATAAAGTCCGACAAACACTGGTTATAGCCACCCCGTTTTTTATCCATTTGTTGGCGGATATGGTGTAGGTGTAGCTGTTCTTCTTGGCGGCTATCATCGGTGTACAAAATGATGTCGTCTTTATTGTCTGCCTGATTGGCGGGGAAGAAGCCGAATACGCCACGTGCAGTGATCCAGCGTTCATCGATAATCTGTTGCAACATCTGCTGCGCGTCGGCATAGAGTTTGGTGGCTTCTTCACCCACCACCTTGTCGGTTAAGATGGCTGGGAAGGTGCCAGCCAACCCCCAAGCATTAAAGAAGGGCAACCAGTCGATGCGTTGTACCAAATCGATGAGTGGATAGTTGTTTAACACCTTAACGCCCAAAAAGCTGGGTTTAGGCGGCGTATAATTATCCCAATCCAATTGAATGCTATTGGCTCTTGCTTGAGAAAGGGGAATACGCGCTGCCCCTTCGCCACGCTTTTTACGTTCTTCACGCACCTGAGCGTATTCTGCTTTGGTTTGTGCTTTGAATGCATCGCGCAATTCTTGCGACAGCAGTGATTGTGCCACACCGACGGCACGAGAGGCGTCTTTGACATAAACCACAGCACCTTCGTAGGCGGGGTCAATTTTAACGGCAGTATGCGCACGACTGGTGGTGGCACCACCAATCAGTAACGGCATGGTGAAGCCCTGACGTTGCATTTCTTTGGCCACGTGTACCATTTCATCAAGTGAGGGGGTGATTAAGCCAGATAAGCCAATCATGTCTGCGCCCCAGTCTTTAGCGGCTTGCAGAATTTTTTCGCTAGAAACCATCACGCCCAGGTCGAGCACTTCAAAGTTGTTGCATTGCAGCACCACGCCAACGATATTTTTACCAATGTCATGCACGTCGCCTTTGACGGTTGCCATGACGATTTTTCCCTGACTGTTACCACCGCCATTGCGTTCTTTTTCGGCCAGCAAGGCAGGTTGTAACCATGCGACGGCTTTTTTCATCACCCGTGCTGATTTAACCACTTGCGGTAAGAACATTTTGCCCGCACCGAATAGGTCGCCGACTACGTTCATGCCGTCCATGAGCGGCCCTTCAATAACGTGCAGCGGACTGCCAATTTTCGCTAAGGCTTCTTCCGTATCGGCATCAATAAAGGCATCGATCCCTTTAACCAACGCGTGTTCTAGGCGTTTTTCAATGGCTAGGTCGCGCCAAGCTAGCACCTCGGCTTCAACTTCAGCACCTGAATGCGCGAACTCTTGCGCAATGTCGAGCAAGCGCTCCGAGGCGCCCGCGTCACTATTGGTGACCACGTCTTCTACCGCTTGACGCAGTTTGGCGGGTATGTCGTCAATGACTACCATCGCCCCAGCATTGACAATGCCCATATCCATGCCTGCTTTGATGGCATGATAGAGAAAGACACTATGAATGGCTTCACGCACAGGATTATTGCCACGGAAGGAAAAGGAGACGTTACTCACACCACCAGAAATATGGCAATGAGGCAGGGTTTGTTTAATGGTGCGCGTCGCCTCAATAAAATCGACCGCATAATTGTTATGTTCTTCGATACCCGTGGCAATGGCGAACACATTGGGATCGAAAATAATGTCTTCGGGTGGGAAACCATTAGATACTAGGAGATTGTAGGCGCGGGTACAAATTTCGACTTTACGGGCATAGGTGTCGGCTTGTCCGACTTCATCGAAGGCCATCACCACGGTGGCGGCGCCAAAATAGCGCAGCACTTTAGCCTGCTCTAAAAATTTGGTCTCACCTTCTTTTAACGAAATGGAATTGACGATGCCTTTGCCTTGCAAACAAGACAGACCCGCGACAATGGCTTCCCATTTAGAGGAATCGACCATCACGGGAACGCGCGCGATATCGGGTTCGGCGGCAATCAGGTTGACGAAAGTAGTCATTTCTTTCACCGCATCTAACATGCCTTCGTCCATGTTAATATCGATGATCTGTGCGCCATTTTCGACTTGCTTTAAGGCGATACTGAGCGCTTCGGTGTAGTTGCCTTCTTTAATCAGGCGACGAAACAATGCCGAACCCGTGACGTTGGTACGCTCACCGACATTGGCGAAAATAATGCGCTCATCGAGCGTTAAGGGTTCTAAGCCCGACAAACGGGTGTAAACAGGAATGTCGGGAATGACACGAGGGGCATGAGCTGTCACCGCTTCGGCAACGGCGGCAATATGCGCAGGGGTTGAACCACAGCAACCGCCCGCAATATTGAGCCAGCCATTAGCCGCCCAGTCACCGACTTCTTTCGCCATGTCTTCGGGCGATAAGTCGTATTCGCCAAACTCATTCGGCAGACCTGCATTAGGGTGAACCGATACGCGACATTCGGCAATACGCGATAACTCTTCGACGTATGGGCGCAATTCGGCAGGGCCTAAGGCACAGTTTAAGCCGATAGCAATGGGCTTGGCGTGACGAACGGAATTATAAAAAGCTTCTAAGGTTTGACCTGAGAGGGTGCGACCTGAGGCATCGGTAATGGTGCCTGAAATCCAAATGGGGATGTCTTCTCCGCGTTCGTCGATCAGCTCCAAAATGGCATAAATAGCCGCTTTGGCGTTCAAGGTGTCGAAAATGGTTTCGATCATCAGAATATCTGCACCACCTTCGAGCAAGGCAATAGCCGCTTCGCGGTAGGCGGCTTTCACAGCGGCGAAGGTAGTGGCGCGATAGCCAGGGTCATTCACGTCGGGAGAGAGCGATAAGGTTTTGCTCGTTGGGCCTAACACACCCGCAACCCAAGCGGCTTTGCCTGTCTCAGCGCTAAACTCGTCAGCAATCCGACGTGCTAAAGCAGCGCCTTCTTGGTTTAATTCAGTGACCAAGTGCGCCATATCATAGTCTTCTTGGGCGACACTGGTGCTGTTAAAAGTGTTGGTTTCGAGAATTTGTGCACCGGCATCTAAATAGGCACGATGAATAGCGCCGATAACATCGGGACGGGTTAGGGTGAGTAGGTCGTTGTTGCCTTTAAGGTCAATGGGGTGATCGACAAAACGCTGACCGCGAAAATCATCTTCTTGCAGCTTATAACCTTGAATCATGGTGCCCATCGCACCATCGAGAATCAGCGAGCGCTCATTCAAAGCTTGGCGAAAAGAGTGGCGTCTGGCAGTGGTTGTATTCATGGCAGGTCGTCGATGTATTAGCAAAAAGATTCACTATTATAACGGATAAGAGCGCCTTATGCGCCGCAGTTCGTGAATTGCATCTGAAGCGTTAGACAAAAAAACAAACAGCGCCATTAAAGGCGCTGTTGTGAAAGGTGTTGAACTCTGCGGTTAAGCGTAAGTATCTAAACGACCTGTTTGTAAATATTGCTCATAAGCGGCATTAGACGAGGTGGTTGCCTGAGTTTCATCTCTGGCTTGTACGCGTTGTTGCGTTTGCGTTTCACGCGCCATACTTGCTGCTTCCTGAGTACGAGATTGCCCTGCGCTTGCTAAAGCTTGTGGTGTTGATGACGTATTGTCTGGCGTGCTCATCACCGCACTTTGCAATTGTTGCATACCTAATAGGTTACTGTTGGTTGCGCTATTGATGTTCATATTCCTTCCTCCCAAAAGGGGTAATTCACGTTGTCAGATTAGAGCAAATTGATTGGAATTGCAATAGCTTAATGTTCATCCTGAGATTAATGTTTTGTCGGCACACCAAAGAGTGTTTGAACATCGGCTAGACTAAACACATAGCTTCGATTGCACAGTTCATTACTCATAATCAGTTTGCCTTCTTCACTGATGATGCGCTCACACTCGTCTTGGCTTAGAGAGCGAATGACTTCAGTCAGTTTGGCGCGTTCGTCGGGACAGTGGTAAATCGCAGGGGTAGGCTCATAGCGTTGAATCACTTCTTCATGAAATAAGCGATGTAACAGCGTGTCTAGATCACAGTCGCGCAATTCTTCATCGGTCAGCGTGCTGGCGAGGTGATTGATGCGTTGCCAACCGTCAGCATCTTTGATGTCGGTGTCGGGCATTTTTTCTAATAGCAAGCCTGTAACTTGTTGCTGGTCGGCCATCAACCACAGGCTGGTGGGATGTTGCACCGATTGACTGAGGTAGTCGGAAAATACCTGAGTGGCGCTATCATCTTCGATGGGGACGATGCTTTGATAGTTGGTTTGAGTGAGTTCGTTGTAAAGCGTGAGAGCGAGGTCGCCGTCAGCAAAAGCTTCTTGTAGCGATGCGAGTTGCTGAAGTTCTGGCGCTTCAATCATACCGCGCAGCTTTAAGTCTTCGCGGTCGATTTGACATTGCACCACCAGCGTTTTCACTTGGCCTTGTCCACGAAGTTGTAAAGTCAGCTTTCCTAAGCTTTTCACATCAATAGCGACTAATGTCAAAAACGCGACACACTCTCCTAGCAGTTGTGTAGCCGCTGGTGTGGTGTGTCTATTGGTCTGCCATTGCTGCCATTCACTGGTTAAGCGAACATAACGACCGCGAATGTCGAGCTGGTCAAACAAAAAAGTGGTGACGTGGTTGTTCATAAC
>CAZYER010000064.1:0-4873 GCA_964646525.1 uncultured Francisella sp.
GCTTGTCGATGTAAACGAAGGCGTTGTGCACGGAAAATCGTTGTTAACTCGGCTAAGGCTAAATCGAAGGCATCATTGACTACTAGGTAGTCGAACTCGCTGTAGTGGCGCATTTCATTCACGGCATCACTCATGCGGCGGTTAATGACGGCTTCACTATCTTGTCCGCGACCAGTTAAACGAATACGTAATTCTTTAATGCTTGGCGGTACAATGAAAATACTAATGACATCAGGACGCAAGCAGCGAATTTGTTGTGCGCCTTGCCAATCAATCTCTAAAATCACATCTAAGCCAGCATTCAGTTGTGCTTCAACAGCCTGTTGCGAAGTGCCATAGTAATTGTCAAAAACCTGTGCGTGCTCTAAAAAATCACTGGCTTGTATGCGTTGTTCAAACTCGGCTTTATCGACAAAATGATAGTTGACGCCATCTTGCTCGCCTGGACGAGGTGGGCGTGTGGTATGCGAAACACTGACCCTAACCTTGGGTTCTTGGCGTAATAAAGCTGCCACTAATGAGGTTTTGCCTGCCCCAGACGGTGCTGAAATAACATATAACTGACCACGCATGTTTATTTTCCTTTTATGCGAGTTATCAAGCGAGATAAAAGAGAATAGGATACAATATTATGCATGAATAAGAAACGTAACATTATTTTAGTTGGCCCTATGGGCGCTGGAAAGTCATCGGTGGGTAAGCGTCTGGCGCAGGTGCTGGATCTGCCATTTATGGATACCGATCATGAAATTGAAGTGCGCCTGAAAGTGAGCATCAGTACTATTTTTGATGTCGAAGGTGAGGCAGGGTTTCGTCAGCGCGAGGCGCAGGTGATTGCGGACTTGGTGGAGCATGGCAGTCGTAAAGTGCTGGCAACCGGTGGTGGGGCTGTGATCTTGCCAGAAAATCGAGCCGAGCTTAAAGCCTATGGCACCGTGGTTTATTTGTCCTCATCGGTCAAGCAGTTAGTAGAGCGTACGCGTCATGATACCGCTCGCCCTTTGCTGCAAAATGCTGATCCTGAAAAAGTCTTATCGGAATTAATGAAAATACGCGAGCCTTTCTATCGTGAAGTAGCGGATATTGTGTTACATACCGAACGTAAATCGATTAATCGTGTGGTACAAGAAATTTTAACGGCCTTAGCCCTGCGTGGCTGGCCAGAAGCAAAGGGAGTGAGAGTCTAATGTCATCGTCGATGCAAACCTTGAAAGTCGAGCTAGGCGCTCGATCTTATCCCATTCATATTGGTGAAGGCTTGTTATCTCGCCCTGACTTGGTCTTGCCGCATGTGCCAGCTAAACAAGTGATGATCGTTTCCAATACGACGGTGGCACCTTTATATTTAGAGCAAGCCAAAGCGCTGTTTGCTGGTTCAGGCAAGACGGTTGCTAGCTGTGTATTGGATGATGGTGAAGAATACAAGCATTTGGTTGAGTTAAATAAGATTTTTACCGCGCTACTGGAAAATCGCTTTGATCGCAAGTGTATGCTGGTTGCCTTAGGTGGTGGCGTCATTGGCGATATGGTTGGTTTTGCCGCCGCTATTTATCAGCGCGGTGTCGATTTCATCCAAATTCCCACCACTTTGTTGTCGCAAGTCGATTCTTCAGTGGGCGGCAAAACCGGCGTCAATCATGAGCTGGGTAAAAACATGATCGGTGCTTTTCATCAACCAAAGCTGGTATTAATCGACACGCTAACGCTAAATACTTTGCCAGACAGAGAGTTATCGGCTGGGGTGGCGGAAATCATTAAATATAGCCTGCTTTGTGATGCGTCTTTGTTTGGCTGGTTAGAGGCGAATATGGAAGCCTTGCTGGCGCGCGATCCAGCGGCTTTGGCCTATGCCATCGCACGTTCTTGTCAAGATAAAGCCGATATCGTTGCCGCCGATGAAAAAGAGGCTGATGTGCGAGCCTTGTTAAATCTGGGACACACCTTTGGTCATGCCATTGAAACGGGTATGGGCTATGGTGAATGGCTACATGGTGAAGCCGTGGGCGCGGGTATGATGATGGCTGGCTATATGAGTAAGCTTATCGGTAATATCAGTGATGCCGATCTGGATCGTATGGCGGATTTGATCAGTCGCGCGCGTTTACCCTTGTATCCGCCGCCCCAGATTAAGCCAGCACAGTTTCTCGATATGATGTCGGTCGATAAAAAAGCCGATGCAGGTCATATTCGGTTGGTCTTGCTCAAAACATTGGGCACGGCTTACCTGACGGGTGACTATGATGCCAGTGCTTTAGATCGCACTTTGGCAGAGTGGAATGCTTATGCGGGTGAGGCAGAATAATGGCGAATTTACTTACAGCCGTTCAAACAATTATTCAAAACTACAATACACAGCTTTCAAATGCGGGCTTTCAAGCAAATCGTATGAATGCGATGGGGGTTGCTCTGGAAGATTATGTTAAAGATGCCTTTGCCAATTCTTTTAATACGACTACAATTTCAAAACAACAGATACATCAAAACGTATTCAGTTATTTGGGAAATGCAAACAATCCACCAGATATGATGCTTAAAGGTGGTGATGCAATAGAAGTAAAAAAATTAGAAGGGTTAAATAACGCTTTAGCACTGAATAGCTCTTATCCTAAAGATAAATTATACGCTAGCAGTCCAATGATAACGGACGATTGTCGTAGATGTGAGTCTTGGTCAGTAAAAGATTTGCTTTATGCAATTGGCACTGTCAAAAATAAGACTAACCTATCACATTTGTGGTTGGTTTATGGCGACTGCTTTGTTGCGGATTCAGTAATATATGAACGTATTAGGAGCATGATTTCCAGCGGCGTACAGTCTATTCCAAATGTGGTTTTTACACCAACAAAAGAATTAGGTAAAGTAAAGAAGGTAGATCCCTTAGGTATTACTGATTTGCGAATTAGGGGTATGTGGTCAATTGAAAATCCTACGAAGGTATTTGCTGGGTTGCATAAATTGGATGCGCATGCAACATTTCAGCTTAGTTGCATCGTAAGAAAAGATAAATTTTTATCTTTTCCACAAAAAGATAAGGATTCGCTCTTGTCAATGCAGTCGAGTCACTTTTCGATTGCAGATATTGATATTAAGAATCCTAACAATCCAGCTCAGCTGGTTTCAGCCAAGCTACTGTACTTTAAGGTATAACCCATGAAGTTGGCGACGTTCTTTGCTGGGGCAGGTGGCTTAGACCTTGGTTTTTCTAAGGCAGGTTTTGACTGTGTTTGGGCTAATGAGTACGACAAAGAAATCTGGCAGACTTATGAGAGAAATCATCAGCGTACTTTTTTAGATAAGCGCAGCATCACTGAAGTTGATGCCAATGATGTCCCTGATTGTGACGGAATCATCGGTGGTCCTCCTTGTCAAAGCTGGAGTGAAGCGGGTGCAATGCGAGGTATTAAAGATAAACGCGGTCAGTTGTTTTATGATTTTATTCGTATTTTAGCAGCAAAACAGCCTAAGTTTTTCTTAGCTGAGAATGTCTCAGGTATGCTGCACGAACGCCATCGACAAGCCAGAGAAAATATCCTTTCTCTATTTTCAGATGCAGGTTATGACGTATCTTTTCAGATGCTGAACGCGGTTGATTATGGTGTTCCGCAAGACAGAAAACGTGTTTTCTTTGTCGGTTTTCGTAAAGATTTAGCGATTCAATTTCAGTTTCCAGCGCCTGTTACGCTTAATCATCCGATTACGTTGAAACAAGCAATTTCTGATTTAGGAGATGCAGTGCCGATTAACTTTAATTCGGCGCATACAGATTTATTAACCCCTAATCATGAGTATATGACAGGTGGTTTTTCTAGCATTTACATGTCACGTAACAGAGTGCGAGCGTGGGATGAACCTTCCTTTACGATTCAGGCGGGAGCGCGTCATGCTCCTATTCACCCACAAGCACCTAAAATGGTTTTTGTAGAGCAGAATGTTCGTGTATTCGTGCCTAATCAAGAACACTTATATCGTCGTTTGAGCGTGCGAGAATGCGCCAGAATACAAACTTTCCCCGATCACTTTGTCTTTCATTATAATAAGGTAACGGCTGGCTATAAAATGGTCGGCAATGCTGTTCCCGTTCGTTTAGCCAAGTTTCTTGCTTTATCAATTAAGCAGGCGTTAGAAAGTCATGACGGTCTTGCTGTTCGTCAATCTGGCGCAAGCACCGAAGAGCAAGTATTAAGAAGTGCCAACAGACAATTGTGTGGGGTATCTACATGGTGAAAAATCTAAAAGCCAAAACCCAAAGTTTAAAATTTGAACGACGGTTAAGACAGATTACCGAGCGTCATGTATTACCCATTTCCCCAGAGCCATGTGATTGTCGAGTCTGGCTAAAGCAACAAGCAAAAAAACAGGTCATACATAAGCCTCGTGTAGCCGAAGCTAAGCCTGTAGAGCTTGTTTTGTTGGCATCGGCAGCACCCAAGGCTCAGCGAGATAGTGACTATAATCGACGTTTTGAGCAAGGATCGGCTGGGTGGTATCATATTCCAGCTCGTTCCGTGCAAAATTACAGCGATGAGCAGTTGCGTGATGTTGCTTATCTGGCGATCGGTACGACTCAAGCTGGTACAGCCGAGCGAAGTGCACATCATTTGTATGCAGTTGCCTCGGTACAACGCTTACCTAGACATATGTTAACGGTTGAGCAATCGGGCAGTTTGGTGGCTAGTGCCGAGCCTTATTGGCTATTCGAGTTGTCGCATTCGGTTGTGTTAGCACAAGCCATTACACACTATCCTAAGACTTTTTCAGCGAAATTAGCGGTGGCAAGTCAATTGCTTAGTCACCACAATTTTGCCGATATGATAGACGTGAACGCCTTAGCTTGATCTAAACCAGCTTTTCACGGCTTTTCTTGCTTGATAAT
>CAZYER010000065.1:0-4864 GCA_964646525.1 uncultured Francisella sp.
CCTTGCACAAACATATCGGGCGTAATGGATTTGTAATAGCAGAGTTCTAGTTTCAGTGGTGCATCATCGGTTTGGAATGGCTACACTATTTGTGTTTTTCGTTAGCGACTATTTACAACTCGCCGATCAGCAGGGACTATTTTTACTGACTTACTTTATCGCTGGCATACTCGCTTTACCCTTATGGTTAGCTTTATCAAAACGCTGGGGCAAAGCACCTACTTGGCAAGCCTCGATGTTATTGGCTAGCGCCAGCTTTATCGCTGTCTTTCTGTTAGATTCGGGTGACTTCACCCTGTATCTGCTGATTTGTGTTCTGACCGGTTTCAGCTTAGCGATTGATCTTGCCCTGCCTGCTTCGATGCAAGCAGACATTAGTCAGCAGCAACCCAAATTGGCAGGCACACTCTTTGGTTTGTGGGGCATGATTACCAAGTTCACCTTGGCACTAGCCGTCGGCATCAGCCTACCCATTATGGAATGGGCAAAAAGCCTATCAGTCGATTGGTCGATACTGCTATGTTATGCAGGACTGCCAATTCTGCTAAAATTAGCAGCTATTCTATTATTGCAGCGAAACAACGGCTAAATGCTACTTAACTTCGTTATTGTTTATATTCTATTGAGTGTCGCCGTTAGCCTTTGGGCGGCAAAACGCGTACACAATACACGCGACTTTTACACCGCTGGACGGTCACTACCGCTAGCGATGGTCACCGCCATGATGTTTGCTGGCTGGTTTGGCGCAGAAACGGTGATGGGCATTCCCGCCACCTTCATGGAAGATGGACTGGTCGGTTTATTGTCCGATCCCTTGGGTGCTGCTGCGTGTTTAATTCTATTTGGTTTGTTCTTTGCTAAACGACTCTATCGCATGAATTTACTCACCATCGGTGACTTTTATCGTCAGCGTTACAGTCGAGGCATCGAAGTGCTGACAGGCTTAGCCATTGCGCTTTCTTATTTGGGCTGGGTAGCGGCACAAATCACCGCACTGGGCATGCTGATTAATCTGCTCACCCATCAAGCTTTATCCATTAGCGATGGTATTATGCTAGCCAGTGTTATTGTCGTAATTTATACCGTCGTGGGTGGGCTTTGGTCGGTGGCGATAACCACGAGTATTCAAATTGTCATTACCGTCATCAGTTTAAGCAGCATTGCTTGGCTGTTGGTTAATCAAGTGGGTGGATTAGAACCAATTTGGCAACACGCCCTGCTCAACAACGCTTTCAAACTCCCAAGCGACGTTTCCCCTTTACTTGCTTTAGCGATGCTGACCAGCTTCTTAACACTGGCCTTCGGCTCGATTCCACAACAGGACGTTTTCCAACGTGCCAATGCCGCCCGTAATGAGCAAATCGCCGCTTGGAGTGCAATTGGTGGCGGTGTACTTTACCTGATTTTCACCACAATTCCACTGATCATAGCCTACTCAGCACACTTAATTGATCCTAGCTTAGTCGAACGCATTATGGCGGTCGATGGTGAAGCCCTTATCCCAGCGCTGATTCAGCAAGAGTTGCCTTTGTTCGCCCAAATTGTGTTTTATGGCGCCTTGGTCGGGGTTATTTTGGGGACTTCTGCCAGCACCCTTCTCGCACCCAGCTTTATGCTCAGTGAAAACGTACTGAGAGGGTTATTTTCTCGTCCACTTAGCGATAAGCAAATGCTGTTGCTCACCCGTTCGGTGATTGTCAGTTTCGCCCTGCTAGTCTGTATTTATGCCTTGCAAGCAAGAGAACTCGATGCCGGACTGCATGATATGGTCGAAGCTGCCTACAAGGTGACACTGGTGGTGGCTTTTGTACCCTTAGTCGCTGGACTCTTTTGGCGCAAAGCCAATAATCGAGGTGCTTGGCTGAGTGTCTTGTTAGGGCTAGTGGTATGGATTGGTGGCGAAATCTGGTTCAGCAGCGGCGAGGTCGGTGCTCAATGGTGGGGGCTAATGGCAGCGATTACGGGCATGCTATTGGGGTCTTGGTGGGGCGGTAAACAAACCGACGCTCAACGCTAAGGATTTTCAATCAGTCACATTCGGTTTTAATGTGTACCACCTCTGATCAACAACCAAAGTATTGCGGCGTGTCAAAGTAATCGTTGCCTGCGTATGAAAAACTCTCATCTTCGTAACACTTGAACTCATCTAAGCAGTCGAGACCCGACAATTAACGAAGGGTAAAACTGACGTATAATGTGGCGAGTAAATTCTCGGAGATGATTGAATGAAATTCTTAGATGTTAAAACCGATTATGCGTTTAAGCGTGTATTTGGAGCGACCGAATCGGTTCCTTTACTGATTAGTTTCCTAAATGCCATTTTGGACTATACGGGCGATCAAGAAATTGTCGATTTAACCATTATCGACCCCTATCTAGCGCCTAAGCTAGAGGGGATGAAAGATACCTATGTCGATGTGTGCGCTCAGTTGGCTAATGGCAGTAGCGTCATTATTGAAATGCAAGTGCTTAATGTGAAAGGCTTTGAGCAACGCGTGCTGTACAATGCGGCTAAAGAGTTTTCAAACCAATTACAAGCGGGCGAGGATTATACACTGCTCAATCCCGTGATTGCCTTAACGCTAACCGATTTTGTCATGTTTGATGAGTTTGAAAAATATCAAAGCAATTTTGTGTTGCGTGAAAAAGAAACCCTGACCCAATACAGCGACGACATTCAACTGGTGTTTATAGAATTGCCTAAATTCACTAAAACCGAACAGGAGCTAGTGGATATTAAGGACAAGTGGCTCTATTTTATTCGTAATGCGGGCAAGCTAAGCTGCATTCCGAGCACGCTCGCCGAACCTTGTATTCAAGATGCGTTATTAAGAGCCAATGAAGCAGGCATGAGTCGTGAAGAGTTGGAACTTCAGCATCGTCGTCACGACTTTATTTGGTTGCAACAAGGGGCGTTGGCTTTGTCGGAAGAAAAATTAGCACAAGCCGAAGAAAAAGGGCTTGCTAAGGGGATAGAAAAGGGGCTTGCTCAAGGAATCGAAAAAGGTCGAGAAGTTGGTGAACAGGCAAAAGCCTTTGAAATTGCACGTAACCTGCTTGATGTGTTAGATGATGCCACTATTGCCAGCAAAACAGGTCTGAACTTGATGCAAATTGCTCAACTACGCACTCAATCTTCGTCCAGTTAATCTAATTTATGCCCAGTTTCGATTACCAAGCCGTTAATCCCCAAGGCAATTCGGTTAAAGGCACACAAACCGCCGATTCTGCCTACAGTTTGCGGGCTAGCTTGCGCGCTCAGGGGCTGACCCCCTTATCTGTAACGGAATTACAAACCGCCAGTCGGCAGAAAACGGCTTGGTGGCAGGCTTCATTTTGGCGTGGTTATCTACCGCTGAAAGAGCTGGTATTGCTGACGCGTCAAATCGCTACCCTGCTCGAAGGTGGTTTGCCTTTAGCGCAAGTGTTAACGATTTTATCGGCACAAGCAGAAAGTAAACGCTTGGGGCGATTACTCACCCATGTACATGGGCAGGTACAAGAAGGTCAGTCCTTAGCCAATGCCTTTCGTAATGCGCCTTACCGATTGCCCGAAGATGTGGTGGCGATGATCGGCGCAGGAGAGGAGTCGGGTAATTTAACGGTGGTGATGGCGCGGCTAGCCGATGCCATCGAATTGCGCGAACAAGTGTCGGGGCAAATGAAAGGGGCGATGTTTTACCCCTTGCTGATGCTCACCTTGTCGATGGTGATTGTGGTGTTTTTGCTCACCGTCGTCGTGCCTAAAGTGGTGGTGATGTTCACCCACATGAAGCAATCCTTACCGCCACTGACTCAAGGGTTGATTGCGGTCAGTGATTGGCTGGCGCAGTGGTGGGGCGCGTTGCTACTGTTATTGCTGGGATTTGCGCTGTTTAAATGGCTACTCACACGTCCTACCTTTAAGGTCGCTTGGCATATGGGCTTGTTGCGTTTGCCCTTGTTCGGTAAGCTGTTGTTAGAGTCGAATACCGCTCGTTGGGCAAGAACCTTGTCGGTATTGTTGAACAGTGGTGTACCCGCAGTCGAATCTTTACGCATTTCAGCACAAGTGCTGAGTTTGCTACCCTTACAGCAAGCGGTGGATGCGATGGCAGTGCAGGTGCGCGAAGGTGTGCCGCTTTATCGGGCGTTGGCTGAATCGAAAGTTTTTCCGTCATTGGTGCGCTATTTGGTCGAAAGTGGCGAAGCTTCTGGGCGGCTACCCGATATGCTTGGCAGGGTAGCGCATCATTACGAGGTGAGTACGCAAGCCTTGTCAGGGTCGCTTATTAAATTGATTGAGCCTGTGTTAATTTTAGTAATGGGTGGCGTGGTACTGCTCATTGTAATGGCAATTTTATTGCCAATTTTTGCCATGAATCAGTTGGTTGGCTAGTATAATTTTGTCAAACAACTTAACGAGGAAAGGTGTTATGAGTCAAATCACCATTAATTTAGACGATCGACTGGTGCAACAGTTAATGAATTTAGCTTCACAAGTCAATTTGTCTGTAGATAAGTTAATTGCTAACTTACTAACGCAACGTATTCATCATGGTTGGAATGCATCCACCATCAGTTTGGTGGGTGCGTGGGCTGATGATGCCGCGATTGATGTGAACTTGTTTTCCTTTGTGCCAGATTCACCGCGTGAAAGTCTGTGAAATATCTACTAGATACCAATACGCTGATTTATTTTTTTAAAAATCAGGGTCGGGTGGTAGAAGCATTATTAGCGTGTAATAGCAAAGAGGTGGGTATTTCTTCGTTAGTTTATTACGAACTTAAAGTCGGCATTGCTAAGTCTCAATCACCACAAAAACGCTTAGTGGACTGGCTACACTATTTCGTACAAGGGTTAGTTAAACTATCCCTATTACGG
>CAZYER010000066.1:0-4700 GCA_964646525.1 uncultured Francisella sp.
AACGAGTATATGCAGGCTTACTAATTTCAATTAAATCAAGTGTCCTTTATGGCGCAGCCTAGCCTCACTGTTTCAACGGAAGGAAGTGGTAAACTCAACTTCGTTGGGGACTGGACACTTGAGTATTATCTGTCGGGTATTGACTGATTATAAAATTTCACAATCCGTTGTTAATTGGACATATCAAACGCTTAAAAACACAGCTACTCCCAGCCCATCTTCGAGTTAGACCTTACAGGCTCTCTATTTAATGAAACAACGATGACTAACCTGGTTGACTAGCTTACAATACTCTGTTTGAAACTTCTTTACACCCTTGGATGAACCCAGTGAAAGCCTTTATCGACTTTATTCCCGTTATTCTATTTTTTATAGCCTATAAATTTTACGACATATATGTCGCCACTGCGGTCGTCATTGTTGCCTCAGTATTACAGGCGGGTTATGTTTACCTTACCGAAAAACGTATTCCAGGCATGTTGCTGGCAAGCACCGGTCTGATCGTGCTACTTGGTGTTGCCACCTTAATTTTACAAGACGATAATTTCATTAAATGGAAGCCTACCGTGGTAAATTGGCTATTTGCCGCTGTGTTCATTGCCAGTTTGTACATTGGTGCAAAACCCTTACTACAACGTATGATGGAAGGCGCTTTTGAACATCTTCCTTTAACCGTTTGGCAACGTATGAGTTGGGTGTGGGCGCTATTTTTTATCAGTGTCGGTATCATTAATCTATGGGTTGCCTATACTTTCGATACCGATACTTGGGTCAACTTCAAACTCTTTGGTCTGTTGGCCATCACCTTTGTTTTTATCATCGCACAATCTTTATATTTAATGAAAATTCATCAAGAATATATGCCAGAAACAGAAGAAGACCAACATCAGGAGAAACAATAAAATGTTATATGCAATTATGGCTACCGACATTGATAATTCACTCAGCCTACGTCAACAAGCACGACCTGCTCACCTAGCGCGCTTGCAACAATTGCGTGACGAAGGACGCTTAATCATCGCGGGTCCATTCCCAGCCGTAGATAACGATGACCCTTCTGTAGCAGGCTTCACTGGTAGTTTGATTGTGGCTGAATTTGCCGATTTAAGCAGCGCACAAACATGGGCTGCGGCCGATCCTTATGTTGAAGCGGGGGTCTATGCCAATGTCATCATTAAACCGTTTAAACAAGTGTTTTAACATGTTAATTATTGGAACTGGGGGCACATTTGATAAAGATTATGAGCTGACCGATGGCTCCTTGGTTTTTGCTCAATCTTGTATCCCTAACCTGTTGAGAGAAGCTAGAATCACCACGCAACATCGCTTTGTTTCTTTGCTGAAAAAAGACAGTTTAGAGCTCACAGTGGCTGATCGTTTGCAACTACTCGAAGCCTGTCGCTCTGCTCATGAAACCGAAATCGTTATCGTACACGGTACAGATACCATGACAGAAACAGCTGCCTTCATACAGCAAAGTGCTATAGACAAAACGATTGTGCTTACAGGTGCCATGCGCCCGCATGCTTTTGGTCATAGCGATGCGAGCTTTAACCTTGGCTATGCCATTGCTTGCGCTCAACACTTAGCTCATGGCGTGTACATTGCTATACAAGGCGAATGCTTTCCAGTAGGTCAAGTGATGAAAGATAAACAACGCGCACTGTTTATTAGAGTCGACTAAATGCTAACCGCTATCAGCCCAACACACTGGGCTGTCTTTGCTGGCGTTGTCTTTATTTGGTCAACAACGCCACTCGCTATTGTCTTTAGCAGTGTAGGTATTGATCCTTATTTAAACTTGACCTTACGCATGGCTTTATCCGCTTTACTGCTGGGGATCTGGTTCGCTTATCAACAACGCAGTCTTCCTTTTTATCGGGCTGCCTTTCCTGCTCATTTATCGGTCGGTGCCATTGGCATCGGATTGTCTATGTCGTTGGTTTACTATGCCGCACAAACTCTTCCTTCAAGCTGGATTGCCTTAATTTTTGGCCTAACGCCTCTATTTACCGCGCTGTTAGAAGGATTGTTATTTCGAAGTTTACGCCTGACGCTTATTCACTGGCTAGGAATTTTACTAGCTACTGCTGGCTTATGGCTCATCTTTCACGATCCAGATCATCACTTGAGTGAACACATGACACTCGGTCTGATAGCGATGCTAGCCTCTACTTTTTTTCATGCTTTAAGTGCTAGCCTAGTCAAACGCCTCAAACATCAACTTGCTCCGGTAGATACCGTTATGGGTGGATTAATCATTGCCATTCCAATTAGTTTCGCTTTTTGGTTAATGAACGGCGCTAACATACCCGAAAGCTTAACCCCCAGCGTACAAGCTTCGATACTTTATTTAGCTATTATGGGGTCTTTGGCAGGTTTTTTGCTTTACTACCAAGTGTTAGCCGTTTTTTCGGCCACCATGAGTAGCTTTATTACGCTATTAGCGCCCAGTTTAGCACTGGTTTGGGGAGCATTATTCAATGAAGAGCCCATCACTTTTGCTTTGCTCATGGGTGCTAGCTTAATTTTGCTGGGGTTAACTATATTTATTGTCAAGCCTGCCGATAAACCAAGGTAGTCTGTTGAAGGAGTTATACCATGTCGAACGAAAACCTAGACCAAGACGCTTTGGCGACAGAAGAAATGTTAAAAATGTTTGAAGAAATCGAAGTTGACGATAGCCAATCTGCTGATGAGGCGATTGAGCGTGATGAATTGCTCGACAATTTATCGCTAAATGATGAAAGCATGCAAGTAACAGATGACGTTGTTGCTTTAGAAGATGATCTAGAAGCACTACCAACTATGGACTTGATGGATACAACAGATACAGAGTTGCTAGAAATTGCTGACAATGACGAAACAACCCAACTGCTTGAAGGGCTTGATAGCTTAGAAGAAAACGATGAGTTAGCTGGTTTAAGTTTTGATGAAGATGCCACTGAGCATTTTACACAAAGTAATGATGATGAATTCCCAGTTGCCGAGCTAGCCGATGTCAGTAGTATTAGCGAAGCGGATGCGCTGGAAGTAGATGATCTGGTCATGACTGAAACAAATCCCGATGAAATGACGCCTACTGCAATAGCCACAACATCTCCCGCCATTTCATTAAACGATGCAACACCTATTGCTGAGCATTTACAAGCTGTGGTCGCCAATGCGATTCAAGCATTACAAGATTGGATGCAATTACGTCAAGAAGGTGAACACAAAGGGCCGCAGCAAAGTCTGGCCCAATTAGATGTGTTACTGGATACGGTTACCAATCAACAACAACAACTAGCCGAACAGTTAGCGAATAGCCCGCAAAAACAATTAACACAGATTTCATCTGCGCTGGGCGTGACCTTAGCAACACCGCAAACACTAGGTTGGACAGATGATGACTGGCGCGTTAAAGCACAACAAGTAGCCGATAAAACAGACGATATCAGCCAGCGTAATGCCAAAATTCGTCAAGAATTGGCTCATCTTTAACGCTACGCGCATAGATAGGAGGACGTCCTTTGTCCGCACATAATTATTTAGATGATTTAGATAATCTATTAGATGATCCTAAATCTAATTTAACGTCAGCTCCGCTAGCCAAAGCACCTCAAGAATCATCATCTGATGTTGAGCTGTCTTCTGTCGCCGCCGCTACCCCTTCATCAAAGCCTAAAAACACCACTGACGAAGCGCATCAAGCTTCACAAACTTGGGCTGATGTGATTGAGTCCGCGAGTCGTGCCTTGCATGATGGAACGCAGCTAGCGCAAGAAGCGACACGTAAAAACATCGAACTGGCAAAAGAGCAGCAAGAAAGCATCAAAGAGTTGACCGATGCAGCCAGTGGTTGGCGTCATGCTACGCGCCAAGCGGTGCAAGAGGTTAGTGCGACCAAAAAAAACATCATCATTCTCACTGTAATCAGTGCATTAATCGCAGTAGCTGGATTTGGTACAACCATTGGTGTTATGTTGCAAAGCCGTGCTAGCTTTGTCAGCATGTCGAATGCTATTTTAGAGAATGTGGATGAACATCAAACGATTGTCAGTAAAACGCTCACCCTCAAAATGGATGAGTTGGCAAGTACCATTGAGCAAATGCAAGCCAGCATTGATCAACTCAATACAAATAGAACCAACGTGGCGAGCATCCCCACGCCGCTTACTCCTGCCAATGATAACGAAAGCGTGAACATCGTCGCTGAAGAGCCTAAGCTACCTAACAGTAAAATGACGAATTTGATTCAACCTGATGTCGTCAAAATACCGATCACAGAAACAACAGTACAACCATCAAACACAGCAGTAGCAGCTAGTCAAGCGCCCTCGTCAACAACGACCAGCGCGCCAGCAGCAACGCCTATCCCAAGCCATACCATGGCAACTTCTGCTCCACCTACGGCAGAGGCATGGCAACAATTGCTCACTCAAGTCGATCAATTACAACAACAGCTTCAGCAAATTGAGCAAAACGCTACCAAGCAAACACAAGCGCAAAACCAACAATGGCAACAAGTCGCCACACAAGTGGATGAAAAACTCGCCGCTCGTTTAGCCAAACTGCCCACAACAGCAAATGAGACCAGTAAAACACCCACCAGCGTTACGGCCGTTGTTGATACCAAACCGATTATGGATCAGTTAACGCGCTTGCGTCAGGAAATGGCTGAATTGCGCCTATTGCAACAGAGTTTGAAAGAACAAATG
>CAZYER010000067.1:0-4553 GCA_964646525.1 uncultured Francisella sp.
GCGTCAGGAAATGGCTGAATTGCGCCTATTGCAACAGAGTTTGAAAGAACAAATGAGTCAAGTGAAGCAAAGCGTTACGGAGTCGGCGAACAAACCTTATCAATACCGATTGCCACAAGAGGGAGAACGCTATCCGCGTTAAACCCTTTCTTTTACAGGCTGATAAAACATCAACGCATAAAAAAACCCCAGAAGTTTCTGGGGATTTTTTATTTAGTCAACATCTGCCTGTTAGAAAAACCAATCAACACCTAAACGTAGATTTCTGCCTGCTTCCCAGTTGGCCACTTCTTGCCCTGCTGCAATTACTCTGACGGCGCTGTGACGAGCGTATTTTTCATCAAACAGATTCTCGACCGCCAATGTAACACGAACAGCTTCTCTCATGGCTTCTGGTTGCCATTGCATACGAATGTCGTGCGTGGTGTAGGCCGGTTTTTCTGGACGACCAGGGCGAACGTCTTTCAGTTTATCAACCGAAGTTAGCGTATAGCCTAAACTCCAATTCGGTTGCCACTGCCAGCTGGTATCCCAGACAAATTGATCGCCGACTGAAGTTCCTACACGCGCCGAATCACCCGTAGTATCTCCTGGCAATCCCATATAATCACGGAAAGAATTGTGGCTGTAGCTTAGGCTGGTCAGTAAGTCTTTAATCCCCCAATGCGCTCGCACTTCAAAACCCTTAGATCGTACGTCTCCGCTCGCATTACGAATAAACCGCGTTGGCGCACCTGGCCCTTCACCATCTGTTATCAAATAATTAGCAATGGTGGTATCGTAAAGCGTCACATCCAGACCTGCATGGTCACCCTGTGTGAACACCGACAAATCGTGTAAACGAGCACCATATTCGGTTTGATAAGCTTTTTCTGCTTTCAGTTGACCGTTATTGCCTAAAACAAAATTCGGTGCATACTTGTGCAACCATGCTGCTTGGTTTAAACGATCTCCTCTGACTGACTGTCCATAGCCTGCAAACAAGGTTAAGATACGCTTACCCGATAAAATATCCCATTCGCCACTAATATTGGGCGATACTTCCGATCCTGAACTGTTATAACGGTCAAAATAGCTAGCATGATAACTGTCTTGTCGCAAACCCGTCGATAGTCTAAATGCTTGCCAACTCATGCGGTTCTGTACAAACAAGCCAGTATTGTTGGCATGTTCTGAACGATTCGTTTTAGCGGGTTCTTGAGCATGGTTTCTCGACTCACTATAGTCAGCACCATAACTGATGGCATGCTGGATATCGCCTGTACTTATTCGACTAGTGTTTTGCACCTTACCGCCCATGGTGTTGGTTGCATAACGCGTTGGACTAGCATCGTTGCGACGCGGCATCAACGCATAAGTGCTATCGTAAAAATCGATCTGGGTATCGATCAGTGACTGGCCAGCGGGTTTATAACCATAGCGTAATTTGTGACTTTCTGTGGTAACACGTTGATCATCGCGTCGCTGTACGAGTTGCGCTTGACTTGCATAAGGGAAATTAGCTCGCAAAGCTCCGCCATTATCCTCGCTGCGTTCACTACTTAAACGCAGGCTGTGACCATTAAGATCTAACATGGTTCCTTTTAACAGGTAGTTATCGTGCGAACCATTAGTGGTTTCAACTTTTTCACCGCCCCCTGCGGTGATACGATCATTACTATTGCTACGCACATAAGCCAATAATCCTGTATTGTCATTGAGTTTGCCATAAACAGAAGCCACTCCACCCCTTAGGCTACTACTACTTTCATATTGACCACCCAAACGCGCACCGATTGTTTGACCTGCTTTTAATAAGTCTTGTGCATCGACCGTTTCAAAAACAACGCTACCCCCCAAAGCACCAGAACCTGCATCGGCAGCAGCTGGACCAGGTTTAACATCAACGCGCTTCAATAAAAAAGGATCAACTTGCAAGCGTCCTTGGTGGTGAAATATGTTCTGTCCCTGACGCGCACCATCAACAGTGACATTGAGATTTAAGTCTTCAACGCCACGCATGAATAGCTTCTGACCATTACGTGCACCAGAGCCTGCTTGTATCGAAGGTTCTAAACGAAACAGATCATCCAAATCTTGTGGCATGGTTTTAGCAATATACTCCATGTTCAGTTCACGTGTAAAAGGGTCTGGCGCTTTGACCGCTTGTTCTGTCACTTTGACAGTGGCAAGTGTATTGCTTGAAGTCTTTTTGCTATCTGCTTCATGTGCCTGTGCGCTATGCGCTAATAGAGAAAAAAGACTGGCAATGGCAATCGCTAATGGGGTGGGTTGTGTTTTCATGGTCTACTATCCGTCAATAGGGATGATTGAATAAAGTTGCCTAATGCTATCATAAAAGATAAGATATATCCTATCTTTTTAAATTATATGAGCAAACCCATGGCCAGCAGTCTCCTACCCGTTACCGTCCTTTCTGGTTTTTTAGGCGCAGGCAAAACGACACTACTACATCATTTGCTTCATAATCGCGATGGCATGCGCATTGCGATTATTGTCAACGACATGAGCGAAATCAATATCGATGCCGACTTAGTACACAACGAAGTCTCGCTCAACCGTGGACAAGATAAATTGGTGGAAATGTCGAATGGTTGTATTTGTTGCACCTTGCGTGAAGACCTGTTAGAAAATATCTCGGAACTCGCTAATAGTCAGCGTTACGATTATCTCATTATCGAATCGACAGGCATTTCTGAGCCCTTGCCTGTGGCGGAAACCTTTACGTTTGAAGATGAAAATGGCAAATCTTTATCGCAAGTCGCGCGACTCGATACCATGGTGACGCTGGTGGATGGTGTTAATTTTTTACGCCAGCTCGATGAGGCACAGTCGCTGCAAGATGTCGGTGAAAGTTTAGGTGAAGAAGATGAACGTAATTTAGCTGACCTACTCATCGACCAAATTGAATTTGCTGACGTTATTCTCATCAGCAAAGCCGATTTAATCAGTAACGAGCAAAGCGCACAATTAAACCTGATTTTGAGCAAGCTTAACCCCAATGCTGACATTCACGTCATGCGCCACGGTCAACTCGATCCTAAACTAATTTTGAACACCGGAAAATTCAATTTCGAGACTGCTCAAACTCATCAGGACTGGCTCACAGAGCCACGCGGAACCCATACGCCAGAAACCGAAGAATATGGCATAGGTCATTTCAACTATCTTGCACGTCGCCCTTTTCACCCTAAGCGTTTCAGCTACTGAATGATAAAGGCTGGAGCGGAGGCAATCTATTACGCAGCAAAGGCTATCTTTGGTTAGCGACAGAGCCTAATTATGTTTGGTTTTACAGTCAAGCAGGCAGTGTTTGGCAAGCCAATAAGGTGGGACTTTTTTGGCATGCCGTCGCCAAAGAACAGTGGCCAACCGATGCCGAATCTCACGATTACATCATGAAACGCTGGCAAGATCCCTATGGTGACCGTCGTCAAGAAATTGTTTTTATTGGGCAAGCATTGAACAGGGCTGTTATGCAAAATCGATTAGACGAGTGTTTATTAACCGAACAAGAACTGCAACAAGGGGATGATTATTGGTATTATGTGGCCAATCCATTTTCGTAACGCTACTAACACAATCTGAGGTGAGTCATGTCTGCTAGCACGCTCGACAAGATACATAGCCACTGTCAACAACAAGAAATCCGCTTAACAGATACCCGTTTGGCGGTGTTGACACTACTGGTCGAAGCGGCTGCGCCTTTGTCGGCTTATCAGTTGTTGGAAGGTTACCAACAGCGTTACCAAAAAAGCTATCAACCGACCACCATTTATCGGGTGCTGACTTTTTTAGAGCAACATGGTTTAGTGCACAAACTAGCGTCCACTCGTCAGTATGTGTTGTGTCAAGAATTAGGCAAACAGCATGGAAAATGTGTTGAATTTTTGCATTGCGACCAATGCGGCAACCTAACCGAAGTGCCTGATATGGAAAGCACTTATCGGGCACTGCAATCCCAAACCCAGCACTTAGGGTTTACCTTGAATCAACCGACATTGGAACTACATGGCGTTTGTCGTGCGTGTCGTGTTGATCTAAAAAGTGATCAACACTAACTCATGCTCGGTGATGACTTTATTGTTTCAAGCCTTCAACCAAGGTAGCAACCCTTTCAAAAACTCAGTGGTTGATGGCATAAAATAGCTACCGTGGTGATAACAAGGATCCAGCGTCGTTAAGATCATGCGACCATTGGTTGAAACCTGATCATCATAAAAAATCGTGCCGCCGTCTGCATGTTCAATCACCGATACCGCACCTTCTGGCACATCGAAATAGCCATGCTGATGCCATGTAGCAGCCGACAAGTCGATATGCTTCCAAAGCGAATAGTCTTGATCAACCACGCGTAATTTAGAGTCTTCACCAGGGGTTAACCACCACCAAAAATTGACTTCTCTTGGATGCCAACTGATGTTCGGCAACCAACGTTCAGAGCGGCTTTCTCCTAAAGCAACAACGGTTTTTCCCGCTGCTAAAAAGTCGATGATTTTGTCTTTCACAGCTACCAGATGTTGCGAGTCTTGACGCGAAGCAACAAATAAAAT
>CAZYER010000068.1:0-4423 GCA_964646525.1 uncultured Francisella sp.
CCTTAAGTTCGGAGTGGAAGGTGAATTGTGGTGGCTTTTAAAAGTTGGGTTATATACCGTTTAAAATACGTAGTTTAAGATAACAAGTCAAGCGTCTCATGCTCGCTAATTGGAGGTAAGGGCTTGGTAGGCTTAACGCCCAGCTGTGATAGGGTATGTGCTTGAGACAAAAGTCCACCACGTCCGGAAAATTTGGTTTTCGCCTCTTGCCAAGTTTTATGGGTAGCGTCCAGCTGAGATCCGATTTTTTCGAGATCCGTAGCGAAGCCATTCAGTTTATCGAGCATTTTTTCACCACGATTAATAATATCTTGCACATTTTGCTGTTGCTGGGCATTACGCCAGAGTTGACTGACCATGCGCAGCACAAATAGCAGGGTGCTAGGAGAGGTGAGCAGTACATTGTGTTGCCAAGCAAACTCATAGAGTTGTTGGTCTGCGCGTGCTGCGGTGAGTAAGGCAGATTCAATGGGCATGAATAAAATGACAAAGTCGGGACTGTTAATACC
This sequence comes from uncultured Francisella sp., assembly GCA_964646525.1. GTDB lineage: Bacteria > Pseudomonadota > Gammaproteobacteria > Thiomicrospirales > Thiomicrospiraceae. The sequence continues at coordinate 510 of CAZYER010000068.1, forward strand.
TTTACCCGTGGTATAGTTTTTGCGACTCAGTCCCAGAATATGTTGGCGTACACTGGTGAGATGTTCTTGCGTTGCTTGTTGTTCACTGTTTTCCTGTTCAGCATTGACCAGACGAGTATAAGCGGTTAAGGATACTTTACTATCGATAATCAGATGCTTATTTTCGGGTAGCAGTAACAGGATATCAGGGCGTTGGCGAGCGCCTTCTTCATTGTGTGTGCTGTGTTGCGTTTGATAATGCAGCCCTTCCACTAATCCCGCCATTTCTAAGAGACGTTCGAGCACCAGCTCACCCCAATCGCCTTGGCTTTTCGCTTGACCCGTGAGTGCTTTGGTAAGGGCGTGAGTTTGCTCGCTCACTTGGGCACTGGTTTTCATCAGGTGATGCACTTGTTCGGATAGGCGTGTGCGCTCGGTGGTGTCAAGACGATGCAGTTCCTCCATACGCTGTTTGAACTCAGACAGGTTTTCTTTAAAGGGTGTCATTAAACCCACCAGACTCTGTTGCTGCTGTTGCTGCAGCTGTTCGCCCGTTTGACGTAAAATATCGCCCGCTAAGGCTTGAAATTGATGCGTTAGTGCGGTTCTCGCTTCTTCTAGTAATTGTTGTTTTTCTTCGCTGAGGCTACGCTCCTTGTTGAGTAGCGTGTTACTTTCGGCTAATTCGATTTTGAGCCCGGTGATTTCTTGCTGTAAGTATTGGTTGCGCTGTTGTTGTTCTTGCTGCGCTTGTTGAATGTCACTTAATCTTTGTTCGTATTGGGCGACTTGTAAAGCGAAGTTTTGTTCAATGAGTGACGCTTGATGTTGTGCATTGAGTTTTTGTTGCCATAGCACTATGGCCAGCAGTGCCATTAGGATGATTAAAGCATAAAGCCATAGGGGGTCAAAAGGCAGGGTGAGCATGTTTAGCTTCTCTAAGTGATAGACGAATAGCGTTATGATAGCAACCATTGTTGATGAATAGTTACAGAATAAATCCTTTTTTTATGGCACAATTCAACTATTAACATGAAGGTGACTAGGGTAACGATTAGATATGTGCGGATTAGCTGGTTTTATTGACCCCAAACTGCCCCACTCTGATGCGTCATTACGTCAGCAAGTGGCCGTTATGAATGAAGCTATTTTGGCACGAGGCCCAGACTCGGCTGGTGAGTGGAGTGATGCTAGCTATGGCGTGGCACTGGGTCATCGTCGTTTGGCGATTATGGATCTGTCTCCAGCGGGTGAACAGCCCATGCATTCGCATTGTGGTCGTTATGTTATGGTATTTAATGGCGAGGTTTATAACCACCATCACTTACGCACTCAGTTAGAGGCAGAAGGGGTTTCTGTGCATTGGCGTGGGCACTCTGATACCGAAGTGATGCTGACGGCCATTGCGCACTGGGGTGTTGAGCATGCCTTGACACAATTTAATGGCATGTTTGCCTTTGCGCTGTGGGATCGCAAGCAAGCCAGTCTAACGCTGGCGCGTGATCGTATGGGTGAAAAACCGTTGAGTTATGGCTGGGTGAATGGCGTGTTCTTGTTTGCATCAACGCTTGATGCGTGTCGCGCTCATACCGGCTTTGTGACTGAAATCAATGCGCAAGCGCAAGCGCTTTATCTGCGTCATGGTTATGTGCCTTCGCCTTACAGCATCTTCAAGGGTATGCATAAGTTGTTGCCGGGTCAGTATCTTACCTTGGCACAACGTGAGATGAGTCAGCTTCAGTTGCCAATTGCTCAGTATTATTGGCAGCCACGCAGTGTGGTCGAGCAGGCGTTGCGCCAGCCTTTTCTTGGCTCGGAACAAGAAGCGATTGACCAACTAGATGCTTTGCTTAAAGACGCTGTTGCCTTGCGCATGGAAGCGGATGTGCCTTTGGGCGCTTTCTTGTCGGGTGGGTTCGACTCCTCATTGGTTGTTGCTTTGATGCAACAAGCCTCGCCCCAGCAAGTGAATAGTTTTTCCATCGGCTTTGACGATGCACGATTCAATGAATCGGAACATGCGCGAGCGGTAGCGAAGCATTTACAAACCGCGCATACGGAGCTGTTTGTCACGGCGAAAGATGCTTTGAATGTTATTCCGCAATTAAGTCGTATTTATGATGAGCCTTTTTCGGATTCTTCGGCTATTCCGACTTATTTAGTTTCTCAATTGACGCGTCAACAGGTTACCGTGGCTTTGTCGGGTGATGGTGGCGATGAATTGTTTGGAGGCTATGGTCATTATGCTACCGGTGAGCGCTTGTGGAATTTAGTGGGCGGTAATTTACCCTCGATGCTCTCGGTTGGATCTAAGGCATTGCATACGCTACCTCCAACGATGATAAATCGTCTGGGTGGTGTGTTTGGCAAAACCAATCTGGGTGATCAGTTGTCGAAAATTGCTGATGTGCTGCCTTACTTCGATACCCATGCCAATGCTTACCGTGGTCTTGTGTCGCATTGGCGTGATATGCAAGCCTTAATGCTGGGTGTGCAAGAGCCCTTAACATTGTTAACGGGACTCGAAGCGATTCCCGACGGGCTAGTCGAGATGGATGAGATTATGCAGTATTTGGATATGCGCACCTATATGAGCGATGACATCTTGACTAAAGTCGATAGAGCCAGCATGGCAGTCAGTTTGGAAGGGCGCATTCCCTTATTAGATCATCGTGTCGCTGAGTTCGCTTGGCGTTTACCGCGTCATTTCAAACGTCGTGATGGTGTGGGTAAGTGGTTGTTAAAAGAGCTTACTTATCGTTATATTCCGCGCTCGATTATGGATAGACCCAAACAAGGCTTTGCTGTGCCTTTAGCTCAATGGTTACGTGGTGAGTTGCGCGATTGGGCAGAATCCTTACTCACGGTCGAGCGGTTAGAGGCTTTGGGGCTAAATGCAGTATTGGTGCGTAAGGCATGGCAAGCACATTTGTCGGGTCAACGGGATTTCAAAACACCCTTATGGACAGTGTTGATGCTGCTTAACTTTCATCAATCCTTATCGAGTCAGGCATGAAAATCGCCCTAGTGTTACAAACCTTAGGTAAGGGCGGTGCCGAGCGCGTCGCCTCGTTGTTATCGCAACAGTTTGAGCGTGACGGTCATCAGGTGCACGTATTGTTGTGGGAAGCGGTTCAGCATTACCCGCATGGTGGCACACTTACGGTATTGAATACGCCAGCGACACCTTCATTGTTGGGTAAATTGTGGAATTTAATGAAGCGGGCTTGGTTATTACGTCGCTGGTATCAGCGGCAGCGTCCCGATTTGGTGATTAGCTTGATGGAAACCGCTAATATTCCCGCTGTTTTATCGGGCATTCCGGTGGTCATTTCGGTGCATTTGGATCCGCGTTTTGAATTGGCTGGTTATCAAAAGTTATTGATGAAATGGCTTTATCCTTTGCCAAATGTAAAAGCGCGTGTCGCAGTGTCGCATGGCATTGCTCAGGTGCTTGAAAGCGATTTCGGCATTAAAGACTGGCAGGTGATTGCCAACCCTGTCGATTTGTCGGACATTGAACAGCAACGACGTTTTCCGTTATTACCCTTAATTGAGGCGGTAAAAGAAGATTATGTGTTGGCTTTGGGGCGCTTGCATCCACAAAAAGGCTTCGATTTACTCATTGATGCCTATGCACAGAGCGCCTTGTGTCGCGTTAAACCTTTGGTGATTTTGGGGGAGGGTGATCGTCGTGCTGAGTTGGAGGCACAAGTAGCCCAATACGGATTGCAAGACTGGGTGCATTTTCCGGGCTGGGTCAATAATCCTTTTCCTTGGTTTGCGGGTGCTTGGGCATTTGTCATGAGTTCGCGTTCGGAAGGTTTGGGCAACACTTTGATTGAAGCCATGGCGTGTGGCTGTGCCTGTATCAGTGCTGATTGTGATTTTGGTCCAAGAGACATCATTACGCATGAGGTAGACGGATTATTGGT
>CAZYER010000069.1:0-4277 GCA_964646525.1 uncultured Francisella sp.
GCAGTTTCAAGGGGTGAGCTGCCAGTGAAATTACAGAAAGAAGGTTACACTAACCCAGAGAGAGTTTGTCGAGGCGTAGCTTGTTCTCATCGGTTTTCATGTTTTAAGCTCTCCAGTAGACGCTAACTATAACAATAAAACAGCCAAGATCACACAGCGTCCAGTCAGCAATTCATCCTATCACTGTTAATTGGGGTTATGGATTGTGTGGGCTTGGTGCGCACTCCGCCCTACGGTTTTATTACTTGATGGGGTTTGTGGTAAAATGACAAACCTTTTCCCTTCGTAAACACCGAGGCTCGTCGCATGCAAGCACAGGATCGTGTCAGAGAAATCCCTTATAACTACACGTCGTTTTCCGACCGTGAGATTATTATTCGTCTGTTAGGCGAGGATGGCTGGCGCTTGGTGAATGACTTGCGCGAAGGTCGCACCACGGGTCGTTCTGCTCGTATGTTGTTCGAGGTGTTGGGCGATATTTGGGTGGTCAATCGCAATCCTTATTTGCAAGATGATTTGCTCGAAAACGTCAAACGTCGTCAAAAGCTAATTGATGCCATGCATCATCGCCTCAAACAAGTCGAAGCGCGTTTGAATGGCAATGAGTTAGCACGTCAGCTGATGAACAAAGTGGCTGAAGCGGTGGCTAATTTTGACCGCGCATTAGATCAGCAGAGTGATTTGCGTGGTCAGGTGATGAAGCGCCTGAGTAAAGTGACGCATCCTGACAATATCGACTTTTCTGGTATTGCGCGTGTTAGCCACGCCACCGATGCTACTGATTGGCGTGTTGAACTGCCACTTGCCGTTATTTCGCCCGATACGGAAGCGGAAGTGTTGGATATTGTTAAAGCACTGATTGAACTCGAATTGCCGATGATTCCGCGTGGTGGTGGTACGGGTTACACGGGTGGTGCCATTCCGCTGGATAGCAAAGCGGTGGTGATTAACACCGAAAAACTCGAATTCCTTTCTGGCGTTGAGTATATGCAGCTGCCTGGACTCGACGGTGAAAAAGTCGCTACCGTGCGTGCAGGTGCGGGTCTGGTCACACGTCGCGTGGCTGATTTAGCCGACAAGCATGGGCTGATTTTTGCTGTTGACCCGACCTCGATTGATGCCTCCACCATTGGCGGTAATATCTCGATGAATGCGGGCGGTAAGCGCGCGGTGCGCTGGGGTACGACGCTGGATAATCTGGTGTCGTGGAAAATGGTGACGCCACGCGGTACTTGGTTAGAAGTGACGCGCCACAAGCACAATCTGGGCAAAATTCACGAACAAGACACTGTGGTGTTTATTGCGCAAGAAATTTCTGCTGATGGTGTTACGCCCTTAGGTAATGCCAAGCGCATTGAAATGCCGGGTGCCAGTCTGCGTAAAGACGGCCTAGGTAAAGATGTGACCGATAAATTCTTGTCGGGCTTGCCAGGTATTCAAAAGGAAGGCTGTGACGGACTCATTACGTCATCGCGTTTCGTGCTTTATCCCGATAGTCAGTACACCCGCACCCTGTGTATCGAGTTTTTTGGTTCCGATTTAAGCCTTGCTGTTCCTGCGATTGATGAAATCACCCAGCACATGGATAAGATCGCCAAAACGGGTGTGTTGCTGACGGGTCTTGAACATCTTGATGAGCGTTATATTAAAGCGGTAAAGTACGCTACCAAGGCCAACCGCCGTCAGCGTCCGAAAATGATTCTGTTAGCCGATATTGCCAGTAATGATGAAGCGGCGCTAGTCGAGGTGTGCAATCAAGTCATTGCCATGGCCAGTGCGCGTGGTGCTGAAACCTTTATGGCGACGTCCCCCGAAGCACGCAAGCGTTTCTGGCTCGACCGTTCACGTACGGCGGCGATTTCGGCACATACCAATGCCTTCAAAATTAATGAAGATGTGGTGATTCCGATTCCGCGTTTGAACGATTACAACCGTGGTATCGAGCGTTTAAACATCGAGCAATCGATTAAAAACAAAGTGCAAACCTTAGATATGTGTGCTGAGTTTTTAATGGAACGTGCCGACCAATTGGTCGCGGTTGAGGATGTCAGCGACAAGGATGACAGTCAAGCCTTTTGGTTTGGCGATCAGGGTAAAAAAGCCCAAGCCTTAGCGCATATTACGCAAGTACGCAAGCGTTGGCAAGGACTGCTCGACCACATGGACGAGCCAATTAACCAATACAAGCACCTCTTGTCCGAGGAGGAAAGCGCCTTAGCTGAGCGTGATGAGGCCTTATTTGAAGCCTTATTGCGTCGTGAAATTGTCGTTTCTTACAAGCAAGAAGTGGCTAAAAAAATGAAACAACTCTTTGCCGGTCACGAATATGACGTGATTTGGCAAAAGCTGCAAGCCATTCACGCGCATCAACGCAATGTGCGCTTGTTTGTGGCGACGCATATGCATGCGGGTGATGGCAATGTGCATACTAATATTCCCGTACATTCCAGCGATTACGGCATGATCTGCGAGGCGGATCGTTTGGTTGATCGCATTATGGAACTTGCTAAATCACTCGATGGCGTCATTTCTGGTGAGCATGGTATTGGGCTGACCAAAATGCAGTATCTGGAGCTGGATAAGGTCGAAGCCTTTGCTACCTACAAACACAAAGTCGATCCGAAAGGCTGGTTTAACCGTGGTAAGCTGATGGCAGGTTCTGGCTTGCATAATGCCTATACGCCGTCGCTTGATTTGGTGAAGCAAGAAGCCTTGATTTTGGAAGCTTCGGAATTAGACGCGTTGAATGACGACATTAAAGACTGCTTGCGTTGTGGTAAGTGTAAACCTGTCTGTCAAACGCACATTCCGCGTGCCAATATTCTTTACTCACCACGTAACAAAATTCTTGCCACGGGCATGATGATTGAAGCCTTCTTGTACGAAGAGCAAACACGACGCGGTGTATCGGTGCATCATTTCGATGCCATGAATGATGTCTCGGATCACTGCACCGTTTGTCACCATTGCGCTAAACCTTGCCCAGTGAATATCGACTTTGGTGACGTTACCATGCGTATGCGTAAAATCCTCACTGAAAAAGGACAAAAACGCACCGCTTGGGCAGCGAAAGCGGCTTTCTTATATCTCAATAGCAAGAACCCTTTCCCCGTGCGCTTAATGCGTAAAACCTTAATTGGTTGGGCATCAACGGCACAGAAGTTAGGGCATTACACCTTCAAAGCCTTAGGCTTATTGGGTAAAGCCAGCGATATTCCTCGCTCGACTAATAAACCGCAACCAGTAGTGCAACAGGTGGTACATTTTGTGCGCAAACCCCTGAATACGGGTGCCAATAAACCGCCAATGCGTGCCTTGTTAGATTTGGAAGACCCCAGCTATATTCCGATTATTCGTGCCAATAATAATGTCACTGAAGAGTCGGAAGCGGTGTTCTATTTCCCTGGTTGTGGTTCGGAGCGGCTGTTTAACCAAATTAGTATGGCCACTTTGGCGATGGTGTCGGAAGCAGGTGCGCAAACGATTTTACCGCCAGGGTATTTGTGTTGTGGTTATCCACAAACCGCAGCGGGTAATGCCACTAAGGGGTCACAAATCACCACGGAAAACCGTGCTTTGTTCCATCGCGTGGCGACGACGCTCAATTATTTGGACATTAAAACGGTATTGGTGTCTTGTGGTACCTGTTTAGATCAGTTGATGAAATACGAGTTCGAGCAGATTTTCCCTGGTTGTCGCATCATGGATATTCATGAATACCTGATGGAAAAAGGCTTGAAACTCAATCAAGCGACGGGCGTGAAGTACCTGTATCACGATCCTTGTCACTCGCCAATGAAAATTCATAACCCGCTGAAAGTGGCTTCGACCCTGATGGGTTCTGAAGTGATTGATTCGGATCGTTGCTGTGGTGAAGCGGGGACTATGGCGGTTTCTCGTCCTGATATTGCCACTCAGTTACGTTTCCGTAAAGAAGAAGAAATTTTGGCAGGCGTGAAGGACTTAACGGGTGTTGAGGGTAAGGCAGAAGCGGGCAAGGTTAAGATGCTCACCTCTTGCCCTGCCTGTCAGCAAGGCTTGAATCGTTATGCCGATACCACGGGCGTTGATACCGACTACATTGTGGTGGAAATGGCGGCTAACTGGTTAGGTGCCAACTGGCAGGAAGACTTTATCCAGCGCATTCAAAACGGTGGTGTGGAGAAGGTGTTGTTGTAACACGCACGGTTTACACGTTCAGATGATACCTAAAAAATGTCGAGTCTCGACTGATTATAAACTTTTTTAACAAATAACTCGGGGTTGGTTTTCTGCCA
>CAZYER010000070.1:0-4192 GCA_964646525.1 uncultured Francisella sp.
CCTACCCATTGGGTTATTAAATGTTTCCAGTAGTTTAATAAGTAGTTTAATAACGCATTTTAGGCTAAAATTGAAAATTATCTCTAATTCTTGCTCTAAAACGGTCATCATGAAACAAGCTTTGCATTCTCTCGTTGTCTCTGGTTTAACGCAATTACGTGACGCAGGTCATATTGCTCAGTTCGATCCCGCTCAAATTAAAATCGAATTGCCACGCGATAAGAGTCATGGTGACTTGGCTACCAACGTGGCGATGGTGCTGGCTAAACCCAATGGCATGAATCCTCGTGCGTTGGCGGAACAATTGATTGCGCACTTGCCTAGTGCTGACTGGTTGGTTGGCGCAGAAATTGCCGGTCCAGGTTTCATTAATTTTCGTGTACAAGCAGCCGCTAAGTTTGCGGCTTTAGCGACTATTTTAGAAAAAACAGCCGATTACGGTCGCATTAATGCTGGTGAGGGCAAGTTGGTACAAGTTGAGTTTGTTTCAGCTAACCCAACAGGGCCACTGCACGTAGGGCATGGGCGTGGTGCGGCTTACGGTTCGGCACTTGTTTCGCTGTTGCGTCATGCGGGCTATCAGGTCGAAGCAGAATATTATGTTAATGATGCGGGTCGTCAAATGGATATTCTGGCCGTCAGTGTTTGGTTGCGTTATTTGGTCTTGTGTGGCGAAACCTTCGTATTCCCCAGTAATGGATATCAAGGTGATTATATTATTACCACCGCACGTGCTTTGTTGAGCGAGCAAGGCGAAAGTTTACGTGCGAGCGCCACCGAGGTGTTTGCCAATGTCTCAGCCGATCAGGTGTTAGATGCATTGGGTCAGGTAGTCAGTGGGGATAAAGAAGCGCATATTGATGACATCATTGTCAACGCGCGACAGTTGTTGGGGACAGATAAATACCGTCTCATTCTTGAGCGTGTGTTACATGATATTTTGGTCGATATTAAAGAAGACCTTGCCGAGTTTGGTGTGCATTACGATAATTGGTTCAGCGAACGTTCTTTAATGGATACTGGCATCGTTGATGCGGCTTTAGCGCGTTTAGAGGCGGCAGGTAAGCTCTACGAAAAAGAGGGTGCTATCTGGTTCCGTTCAACTGATTATGGCGATGCGAAAGACCGTGTCGTGGTGCGTGATAATGGCATTAAAACCTATTTTGCTTCCGATATCGCCTACCATTATGACAAGTTGTCGCGTGGCTATGAAAAAATTATTAATATTTGGGGATCAGATCACCACGGTTATATTCCCCGTGTGCGTGGCTCTATTCAAGCGATGGGCGAGGACGATGCACGTTTAGAAGTCTTATTGGTGCAGTTTGCCGTACTCTATCGTGGTGCGGAAAAAGCGTCTATGTCAACGCGTTCGGGTCAGTTTGTTACCCTGCGCGAGTTGCGTGAAGAAATTGGTACGGATGCGACGCGCTTTTTCTACGTCATGCGTCGTTGCGATCAACACATGGATTTTGATTTGGATTTGGCTAAATCGAAAAGTAATGAAAATCCACTTTACTATATCCAGTATGCTCATGCGCGTTGTTGCGGTGTGTTTACGCAGGCTGTGGCTAAAGGCTTCAGTGCTTGGCAATCAGAGCTGGGCTTGTCGCAGTTGGCACTGCTAACAGAAGAAGCTGAAGCGGAGTTGGCGCAAAAGCTGGCGCAGTTCCCCGAAGTGATTCAACACGCAGCGCGTGACCATGAACCTCATCAAATTGCTTATTATTTAAAAGAGTTAGCAACACAGCTACACAGTTATTACAACAGCACGCCAGTGTTGGTAGAAGACGATGCCTTGCGTCATGCTCGTTTAACGCTGTTGGCAGCAACACGTACTGTGTTAGCAAATGGCTTGACCTTATTAGGTGTGTCTGCACCAGAGCGTATGTAAGCGATTGACTATGATGAGCGAATTGAGGTGGCTGATGTATGGCGCGTGATTATCGTTATGGTCACAAGTCAGCTGCACCTGCTCCTCGTCGCACCCAGCAGGGTGAAGAGGCGCAAGCTTCCGAACATCGCGCAGCAGATAAGCCAGCTAAGCCTTTCTCATCCATCATTCGTAAAAAGCCGAAACAGCAAAGCTCCTCCAACGCTACTGATGCGCATAAGTCCGTCGTTACCGAACCCACGAAAGCAATCAGTGAACCCAAGTTGAGTCGTGACAAGGCTCTCAACACCTATCGTCAAAGCAAACTTGAGTCATCTAGTGCTAAAACTTCTGTTACTGATGACGATGTGCAGAAAGTTAAAAATAAAGTTTACCGTGATTCTTTACCTAAACACATTCGTAAAGAACTAGAAGCACAAGAAGCTTTGGCGAAGGCACAGGCAGAACAGGCCGAAATGGAGCGTTTGGCACAAATGGCGGCGCAAAAAGAAAAACGCCGTCAACGCTTGAGTTTAGGGAGCTGGTTGTCGATTGCTGGTTTGACGTTAATCGGTATTGCTTGGTTGTTATATGCTCCTTTCTTTTTGGCTTTCGCTTTTGAAATGGGCTGGGTGTCAGAAGAAACGCGCAATCGTATGGATCCAGCCGCCAGTATGCGTAGTGAATTGGCAACTAAGACCATCGAACCGATTAAAAAGTCAGCACCCAGTACAGCAGAAGCACCCGTTGAAGATCCCAATGCCGTTAAATACACCTTTTATAGGGAATTGCCTAAGGATGTGGTATTGGCGGGTGCGCAGCCATTAGCGGTTAAAACAAAAGCGCCCATGTATCTTCAGCTCTTATCGCTACCTAACGAGGCTCAGGCTCAAGCCGAGCGTCGTCGCTTAGTGCAAAAAGGTTATGTGGTACAAATGGCGACCTTGGTGGGCAAGTCGGGTAACAACTACGTACTGCGCATGGGACCCTATGATGATCAACGAACTCTTAATCGCTTGAAAGTCGAGTTACAAAAGCTAGGTATTGATGCACGTGAGGTGAGTTTAGCTAGCCTGGTCAAAGCATCAGAAACTGTTAAAGTCACAACGACCAATACGCCGAATCAGCCAAATAGTGTACCGGCAAATAACACACGCGGTGCTGTTGCGCCGCGCTAACCAGTTCGCGTTCGCACGACTATTGATTTTTGGATAGTGTCGTACGGTTACGTCCGTTTTCTTTAGAGTGATAGAGTGCTTTATCGGTACGATGATACCATTCGTCCCAAGTTTCTCCGGGTTTATAGCTAGAAACACCGAGAGAGATGTGAATGTTATTAATCGTTTCGCCCGTATCTTTACGTTTTAATTGACTATTCGCTACTTTGATACGAATGCGTTCTGCCAGTTGTTCTGCTTGTGCCAAGCTGGCATGCTGAATGAGCAATGCGAACTCTTCTCCGCCGATACGTGCCAAGAGCTGAGAGGGTTCAATGACTTTTTGTACCACGCCTGCAATAAAGCGTAGCACAGCGTCACCAATGAGATGGCCGTAGGTGTCGTTGAATTTTTTAAAAAAGTCGATATCAAACAAGATTAGGCAGAGTTGATCTCGTTGTTTGGTTGATTGGATGCTTTGTTCCACACGCAAATTAAAGGCACGACGATTTGGTAATTGCGTTAGTGTATCGGTCATGGATTCGTTGCGTGCTTCGGCTAATTCTTTTTGTAATGCTTGAATTTTAGTTGTAGCGACAATCAGTTCTTGTTGCATGTCCGATTGCGATGACACAATAGAGCGCGTCGTAGCTAGCACATTATTGGTTAAGCTGGCCAGGGTTTGTGCATCAATATCGCCGCGTGTGGTCAGTTCATGAATGTAATTGTCGAGCGCTTGGGTGTGTTTTTCGATACCCTTGGTCCAATCCATCAGGCGTGAAATCATGCGCTCTAGGAATTTGCGGAAGGCTTGCTCTAATTCAGAGGTGTCGGCTTGCTTGTCTTTTAATAGTGACTCGTAAATTTTCACACCCAGTACATTGCTATAACCGCTATGCTGAATACCTTCATTTAGCATGGCTTTAAGTTGCGCGTCTTGACCTAAAAAATATTCATACCACACTAAAAAATTAATGGGTGTGGGGCTGACTTGATGCTGGGTAAATGCCCGTTCAATTTGATCGAAAAGCGCATCGGCTTCGGCTTTGCTCTGAGTGTAAACTTTCATGAATGGGTTAGCCTTGGTGTCAATAACTCGGTTGAGTATTAGTCTATCATTTTGTAATTTCGATTTTAAGTGGTAGCATAAGTAATTTGACTA
>CAZYER010000071.1:0-3772 GCA_964646525.1 uncultured Francisella sp.
TCACTCTCTTGCCATTGCCAACCGGAATAGGGCGTCCAATCGACTTGTAACCAATGCGCTGGACCAGTGCGGAGCAAGCCCTTAGCCCTCAAAACATCCTGCATGCTCAACTGTGCCAATTGCTTCTGCAAGCAAGGGCGTGACCATTGTTGTTGCAGCGGAAAGCGCCAGCCAGACTGATGCAATCCATTATGCTGATGTTGTTCTGTTTGAACGACTTCTGAAGAAACGGGTTGTTGACTGTCCATTTTAAGAAATTGATGTTGCGCTTGCATTTCATCCATTAACAGATACGTCAACCAAGATGACATAACCACTTCATCCACAGCAAACTGCCAATCCAGTTTGGCAGGATAAAGCTGAGCAAGTTCTTCGCTAATCACTCGCTGTTGTTCGACCGTCAATCCCTGACTGTGACTAACCCAAATGAGTTGTGACAAAGCCAACTGGGCACGCAAAACAGGACTTTTCCGCTCAGACAGTAGCGATCTGGCGGGAATCACAGCCATAATGGGTAATAATTCAATGAAAGGTAATTTGCGTAATGCCAAATACAAAGCGCGCGCATCGGCCACCCCCGAAGGCTCTAACACAATACGCTCAACGCCACGCTGCTGCAAACGCTCCAGTGCTTGAGCAATCAAGCCTTGTAAACTACAACAGACACAACCACCCGATAAAGATTCAACTACCACACCTTGAATGGACAAGGCTTGTGCATCTAGAGACATAGTGCCAAAATCATTTACCAATACACCCCAAAGCTCATTGGCTGGCTTGTGGACAAGTAATTGGCGTAACAAGCTGGTTTTACCCGCGCCCAAAGGCCCTATCACTAATATGAGTGGTATTGGTATCATGATGTTAGGCCTGCAAGTGTGGCATGGCAATTTATTAAGGAATGCTGATTCATGAGTGAAACCTGTCCTCATCAAAGTACACATTATCATTTTGGTCGTGGCGGCAAAGATGCCGAACACCAGGCGCATCAAGCCGATATTCAATCGCTGTTAGCGCAACACACTCAACTCAGCCGTCAGGTCGAACTACTCAGCAATGGCTTTAGTGCCATCACCACCAGTGACAACCCCGAACTGGTGACCATCTTACAACGCCACGTTTTCGATATGAAAACGCGTTTCGCTAAAGGTCGAGCCATTCGCAGTTGGGATGCGGTTTATGCGCTACTCTTTGCTTATCGAGAACAAATTAGCGTCAACTATGAACGACTCGACAATGGCATTAGTAGTGTTGTTACCACGGATCAAGCCGATTTAGTAGAAGTATTACACGCTCATGCCCATGCTGTCAGCCGTTTTGTGCAACAAGGTAAGGAAGCCGCAGCAGAAAGTTATCCTCTATCGACAAAAGCACTCGAAAAATTGAACAACGCGCCACATAATTAGCCAATATAGATATTATTTCGCACAACCTAAGGAGTTCATGATGTCTTTAGTCGTTTGTCCCCATTGCCACGGCACCAATCGCATCCCACACGATAAATGTCACGCTGACAGTGGTGCCGTTTGTGGTCATTGCAAAAAATCACTATTTGATGGTTCGATCATTGAAGCCGACCTACTGAGCTTTAACAAGCACCTTCAGCGCAGTGAGTTGCCCATTGTGGTTGATTTTTGGGCGCCTTGGTGTGGTCCATGCCGCCAATTTGCTCCAACCTTTAGTCAAGTGGCACACGCATTTGCTGGCAAAGCGCAGTTTATTAAGATTAACACCGAACAACAGCAACAACTCGCTGCGCAATATGGCATTCGCTCTATTCCGACCTTAATGCTATTCAAAGGTGGCAAAAAAGTCGCTGAACTGGCCGGTGCACTGCCCGCTCCTCAGTTCACGCAATGGGTTCGTCAACAATTGTGATTGAGGAACTCGCTAAACGATTAGTCTTACTGCGAGCAGGCGGCATTGCTGTCATTGCGCTGTTATTGTCGTTTAGTTTGACGCTACATCTGCCACTGGCCTATGACAAATTACTGATCATTTGCTTAGAGTGGGTAATTTTGCATGGCTTCATCGTTTTCTCGCAACGTCGTTGGCAAATTACTTCGGCCAGTGTCACCTTTCAACTCAGCGCCGACATCATTGTCGTTGCCAGCTTATTGGCCGTTTCGGGCGGGGTTCACAATCCCTTTTTTGGACTGCTGCTCTTACCGCTGCTGCTGGCTGTGGGCATTTTGCCCAGAAGTCAGCAATATTGGCTGCTCGCTTTGGTATTATTGGCCTCGACGCTGCTGATTTTCGTCCCCGCGCCACTCAATGCGGTTATCCCAGCCATACCCAATCAGCTCTACCAGTGGCTCTTTTTGCTCGACGGTGGCGTGGTTAGGTCAACGCCTTTTAATCCACTAGACGTACTAGCCAAAATTGGGCTATGGTTAAATGTCGGTTTAACCGCTATTTTAGTGAGCTTTTTTCTGGCCAAACTGCATCAACGCCTACAACAGCAACAGCAAGCCTTACAACAAGCGCAACTAGAAGGACAATCACAACAACATCTGCTCAATATGAGCCTTGCAGCCGCTTCTACGGCACACGAGCTTTCCACACCGTTGGCAACGATTAGCCTATTGGCAGCCGAAGCAGCAGATGCTTATCGTTATCAAGAGCCTGACAACGCAGAAGCAGCTTTAGCACAGATTCAGCAGCTTGTGGGACATTGCAAAACACAAATTAGCGCCAGCTTGAAACAACATCACCTTGAACGTAGTGAACGACTGAGTTTATTGTCATGGCCAGACTATTTGGACAGCCTACTGACACAATGGAAAACACTCCGTCCTCAGGTTAAGGTGGTGCTAACCATCAGTGGTGATCCTAAGCAAGCCCCACAAACGATTAATTTACCCATACTGAGTCAGAGCATTACCAGTTTATTGAATAATGCCTGCGAAGCTTCGCCTGAACCTTTACAGCTGCAATTAAACTGGGATGAACAACAAGTGTGTTTGTGTTTGCATAATCAAGGACAAGGATTTTCTGAAGCCCTACTGGCACAATTTCCACAGCCACAACTCAGTGATAAAACAGATGGACATGGCGTCGGTTTAGCCCTAGCTCATGCGAACATACAGCAACTTGGCGGGCAATTAGTGCTGAGCAATCCTGAAGCAGGTGGCGCGCAAGCCTGCGTCATCATGCCGATTTCAATCGAAAAATGGCAGCTGCGACAAAATGTCGCACTCAATCATTCGCTTCCCCTGTCATAATAGAAAGCATGAAAATTTTAATTACCGATGACGATCATCTCTTTGCCCAAACCCTAGCACGACAGCTAACGCGCCGTGGTCATCAGTGCACCTTGACTCACACCAGTGAAGAAGCTTTAGCAGCAGTGGAAAGTCAGGTTTTTGATGCTGCGATCACTGACCTTGTAATGCCAGGAGAATCGGGCTTAATTTTAGTGGAACAACTGCATCATAGCGATCCAGAACTACCCATTCTGGTGCTCACTGGTTATGCCAGCATTGCCACCGCGGTAGAAGCGATTAAACTGGGCGCCCGTCATTATCTTGCCAAACCAGCTAGTATCGACGAAATACTACTGGCATTAGAACAAAGCCAAGGCAATGCCCAACTAGACGTTCAAGCCAAACCTTTAAGCGTTGAACGCCTAGAATGGGAACATATTCAAAAGGTCTTAAAAGAACATGACGGCAACATTTCGGCCACGGCTCGCTCACTTGAAATGCACCGAAGAACACTCCAACGCAAATTATTGAAGTACGCACCGCATTAGTCATGTCAGCCTAAGCCG
>CAZYER010000072.1:0-3421 GCA_964646525.1 uncultured Francisella sp.
CCTAGTCTTATTTTTTGTCGTGGTATTTTTTAGGGTTTTCGTTGCCAACGCTGCCAAGTAAATGAATAGGCATGACGTTCATCAGCATCATGAAGCTGAGACTCCACACATTGCCATTGTTCAGCATTCCACACAGGAAACCAAGCGTCAGCTTGCGCCAAGCGCGTTACTACGTGGGTTAATACTAATTCAGTCGCCTGCTCAAAACAAGTAGTGTAAATCTCTCCGCCACCAATAATCCATACTCTATCTAGTCCTTGCAACATCAAGCTGTTATAAAGCTGATACCAATCATGCGCAACTTCGATACCTTCATGTGTCCAATCCGTTTGTCTTGTCAGCACAATATTGCGTCTGTTGGGTAACGGACGACAGCCTAAGGACTCAAAGGTTTTGCGTCCCATCACCACCACACCGCCCTGCGTGCAAGCCTTGAAAAACTTGAGATCATCGGGTAAGTGCCACGGTAGTTGATTATCAAAACCAATGGCTCGATGTTCATCCATAGCAGCAATGAGCGAAATAATCATACTGCCACCTTGGCTGAAATATGCGGATGCGCCTGATAGTTTTCGATAACAAAGTCGTCAAACTGATAATCAAAAATACTGTTAGGTTTACGCAATATTTTGAGGGTTGGTAAAGGATAGGGTTCGCGCGTTAATTGCAATTTCGCCTGTTCAAGCGTGTTACGATATAAATGTACATCACCGCCAGTCCAAACAAAATCCCCCACCTCCAAATCGCATTGTTGAGCAATCATATGGGTTAACAACGCATAGCTGGCAATATTAAAAGGAACGCCCAAAAACACATCCGCACTGCGTTGATACAACTGACAATTCAGCTTGCCATCGCTCACCTGAAATTGAAACAAAGCATGACAAGCAGCCAAGGCCATGCGACCTTGCTCGACATTGGCTTGGGGTGAAATACTCTCATCGGGTAAATCGGCCGGATTCCAAGCCGAAACAATTAAACGACGACTATTAGGACGGGCTTTGATTTGTTCAATCACTTGCGCGATTTGATTTAACTCTCGACCATCAGGCGTTGCCCAGCGCGTCCATTGTTTACCGTACAAAGGTCCTAGTTCACCGTCTTGCGCCGCCCATTCATCCCAGATACGCACGCCATGTTCTTTCAAATAAGCAATATTGGTATCGCCTCGTAAAAACCACAACAACTCAATTGCAATGGATTTCCAATGCAGTTTTTTCGTCGTTAACAGCGGAAAACCCTGCTGTAAATTAAACCGCATTTGATGACCAAATATACCGACGGTTCCCGTGCCCGTGCGATCATCCTTTGCTGAGCCTTGCGCCAAAATTAATCGTAATAAATCATGATACTGTTGCATGACGCTTACTCCAGAAAAAGATTAAGAAGAGTCCGCCAGCAATCATCGGCAAACACAGAATTTGACCCATAGTTAACCAATCCCAAGCGAGATAGCCTAACTGAGCATCAGGCATGCGCCAAAACTCAACCACGAAACGGAAGGAACCATAGCCTAATAAGAAAAGTCCCGATACCGCACCAACACCGCGTTGTTGTCGCGAATACCACCAAAGAATCACGCCTAATACCAGCCCTTCTAAGAGTGCCTCTAATAATTGCGTCGGATATTTAGGCACCAAGGCTTGTAACTGCGGATCGTAAACCAGCATTGCCCAAGGACTATCCTCTGGCGCCACCTTACCCCACAACTCACTGTTAATGTAGTTACCAATACGGCCAAAAAACAAACCGATCGTCACAAATGGCGCAATAAAGTCGGTAATTTCGAGCAATGACTTATTGATTTTACGACCATAAAGCCAAACCGCAGTAATAACACCCAATAGACCGCCATGAAACGACATGCCGCCCTGCCATATTTTCAGCATATCGAAAGGTTGATCAAGGTAGTGAGCAAAATCGTAAAAGAAAATGTAGCCTAATCGCCCACCTAAAATCACCCCTAAGGCACAGTAGAACAATAAATCACTCACCTGATCCTTATTCCAATTGCGCCAGCTATCACGGGTTCGCACCGTACCATAATACCAAGCACTTAAAAAACCGATTAAATACATTAATCCATACCAGCGCACCTGCACCAGCCCCAAATCAAGAGCAACGGGATCAATGGTTTGATAAGTCATCATAATTTTTTACTTCCTAAACCAACAACGGTATCATCAAAACAAATAACAATAGCGTAACACTTTCGCTCAACTCAATACCCGCACCTAGCGCATCGCCCGTTTGCCCACCTAAACGCCAGTGCAACCAAACACGCCATAGCAACACAGGCACTAACGCACACAACAACAAAGGCGATAGGATTAAACTCGCTATCGTTAATAAGCCCGCCCCCAACCAGAGTTGACTGGCTTTACCTTGCCAAGCGAAGGTTTCACCTAAGCCAGGTTTGATACTCGGCAAACTCAATGACCACCAAGCCGCACCCAATCTGGCCCAAGCGGCAACAAAAACCAGCCACCATGCCGACATATCGACGTTGGCAAGTAAGGTTAATAGGATAAACTTAGCGAGCAGTTGCAATACCAGCGCCACCACACCAAAACTGCCAACATGGGGATCTTCCAGCACCTTAAAGAATCGTTCTTCATTGGCATGAGCTGCACCGAGTGCGTCTACAAGGTCGGACAGCCCATCTAAATGCAACGCACCCGTCACCCACACCCAGACTAACAGCCCAAGTAAACCAGCCAGTATTGGATGAACCAAATTACCCAGCCACCAAAAACCGGCCACCAAGCCACCCACCACCATACCAGCGAGCGGAAACCAAACCACCGCTTTCGCCATATCGCTCGGTTGAAAACCCACTACTTTGGGCATCGGCAAACGGGTGAGAAAGGTCATGACTAAAACAAAACCAACAGGTAAACGCACAAAGATTCCAACATCGTCAAAATAAATTCATTATAATTGAGAAAGCACCCCAAAACGAGACACAATCATGTCCTTTACCCTAGACCCTCGCCTTGAACAAGATAGCATTTTTATTACCGACTTACTGCTGTGCCAAGTGCGCTTAGAAAATGTGCGCAACTTTCCTTGGCTAATCTTAGTGCCCAAAATAAACAACCTCACCGAAGTGCATCAATTAACGAGGGAACAACAAGCTCAGCTGATTGACGAGAGTAGCCGCTGTGCTCAGGCATTGAACCAGTGTTTTGCACTGGATAAAATCAATGTCGGTGCTTTAGGTAATGTCGTTTCACAACTGCATTGGCATGTGGTGGGTCGTCGAGCCGATGATGATGCCTGGCCGCGCCCTGTATGGGGATATTCACCAACAGATTCTTGGACAGCCTGCGAAGCGGATGCCATAATCACTCGAATCCAGCAAGCTGTAGGGTCTCAACTGGTTGGATAAGTTATAATTATCTCAAGTCTTGTTATCTTG
>CAZYER010000073.1:0-3295 GCA_964646525.1 uncultured Francisella sp.
TCTCTGGGCATAAGCTCAAGTAACCCCAGCTCGCAAGGCTGGGGTTTGTTTTTGGGGTAGTTTTAACTAAATTTGCTTTGTGTAACGTTGCAAGATACAATAAAAGCATGATAAAAAGTTTCAAACATAAAGGCTTAAGCTGTTTTTTGAAACAGGTTCAAAGGCAGGGATACAGGCGAATCATGCGTCTAAATTAGCGCGTCAACTATCCTTGCTGAATAATGCTAAGTCACCCCGATGAAATGAATCTACCCGGTTGGCGTTTTCATCCGCTTAGCCATAATTTACATCATCACTATGCAATTTGGGTCGATCAAAACTGGCGTCTTACTTTCAAATTTGATGGCGAAGATGCTGAACTCGTTGATTATCAAGATTACCATTGAGGAATTGACCATGACCATGTTTAACCCACCACATCCTGCAAGCATCTTGCGTGAAGATGTTTTGCCAGCATTAGGTTTGAGTATTACTGAGGCTGCCAAGCAGTTAGGCGTATCGCGAGTGCAACTCTCAAGGCTGATTAACGAACACGCGGCTATCTCGACTGAGATGGCGTTAAGATTAGAACAGTGGCTTAATACAACAACCGCCGAAACATGGCTTAAAATGCAGTTGGCCTATGATTTATGGCAAACACAACAGCGCGGTATTCCCAAGGTCGCGCCCGCAGTAAGAGAGGCTTAACTTTTTCGGTGTAATGGTATTGTCCATGCACGCATGGTTACCTCCACGATATTAGCGTGGCTTCGTTGTTTGGTTATCAGTCCAAGCCGCCATAAGGCAGTGTAATCTTTCTGATACCCAACCGACCCCTGTAACTGGAAGGGTTATCGGGATGCTCATATTGAACCTAATTGGTTATTAATTTATAAAGTGACGGATACAATGGTCAGATTTGAACGAACAGCCCTCACACGCTGACTTGTTTGGCTAATTGAACAAGGGCAATCCCAGCTCGTAAGGCTGGGGTTTGTTTTTGGGGTTGTGTGCTACAATAAGTGCATGAAGTTATTAGGAGTCTGTGGCATGGAAACAAGACACGTATTTGATCCCAATCATTTAGGCATTCAGGTATATGATTTACTCTCTCGCCCAGGTGTGGATGATCGTGAGCGTGCCAAAATCATTGCCGAAGCGCTAGAAACGGTTCAACAAAACTATCCCGACCTAGGTAACACCGCTACCAAGCGCGATCTTTCGGAAACCGAACTGCGACTGATGGCCGAGATTGAAAAAACACGTTTAGATATTAAAGATGTCGAGTTAAGACTGACCAAAGAAATTGAATCAGTTCGCACAGATTTGACCAAAGAAATGGGTAAGCAAACCATGAAAACGGTCACCTATTTAACGGTCATTATGGGCTTGTTTTATGCCATTGTGCGCTTCGTGCCAGCATAGACTTTGTTAATCACCCCAGCTCGCAAGGCTGGGTTTATAACCGTCATGCGCATTAAGCAAAAAACCAAAGAAATAGAGGAGTTGTGAAAATGGCAACCTTAGTGATGTTGTTGTTAGGGCTTTCGATAGCGGCTATGTTCATTTATTTAGCCAAAGCCTAATAAGCAGAATCCCCCAGCTTCGGCTGGGGTTTGTTTTTGGGTTGTGTGCTACAATAACCCTATGAATCGCTAGGAGATAGCCATGACTTATACGTTACCAAGAAATATTTTTGATATGTTGCTTGAAGCCTTAGGCGATAAGCAAAAAACAGAAGTGTTTGCGCGTGCAATCGAATCTTCTATTCAAGCAATTGATGACAAAGCCGTTGAGTCGATTACCGAAAAGAAACAGCAGTTAAAAGCCGAACTCTATAACGATTTACGTAGCGAATTGGCAACGAAAGAGTTTGTTCGTGCCGAGATCGGTGAAGTGCGTGCGGAGATCAGTGAAGTGCGTGCAGAAATGAGAAACATGCAAACGCTGCAAAAAGTATTGATTGGTTTAATGGTGTTTGGGCTAACCTTTGCAAACCCTGCATTTATCGAGCTGATTAAATCGGTTAAGTAAGTTTATTCTCTGGGCATAAGCTCAAGTAACCCCAGCTCGCAAGGCTGGGGTTTGTTTTTGGTTGATATGTTATAATCTTGCACTATCAGCACAAGTGGGTTTTTAAGAATGCAGGTCGGTAGTAAAAGTGAATTAGCGCAGGTTTTCGCTGGTTTTAAGTCGTCTTTGGGTTATTTGGCACTGTTTAGTGCGGTGATTAACATTCTCATGTTAGTGCCAGCTTTGTATATGTTGCAAGTCTATGACCGCGTCATGCTCAGTCGCAGTCATGAAACGCTGTTGATGCTCACGGCGATTGTGATTTGGTTGTTTGTGGTAATGGCACTGCTGGAATTTGTGCGTTCTCGCATGATGATTCGCTTAAGCGCCCAGCTGGACGCGAATTTGAATACACGTTTGTACCAAGCGATGGTGCAGTCGGCTATTAAACAGCCAGGTTCGGGTAGTGCACAGCCGTTAAGTGATATGACCGCGGTGCGTCAGTTCATGACCAGTAATGGTCTGTTTGCCTTTTTCGATTTGCCTTTGGTGCCGGTATATCTGGCGGTACTTTTCTTGTTTCATCCGTGGTTTGGTTGGTTTTCGGTAGCGGCCTTGTTAGTGCTGTTGGCCATTGCGCTGGTGAATGAGCGTTCGACGCATCAACCTTTGGCCGATGCCAATACGGAGAGTGTGCGTTCTAATATGATGGTTGCGGCACAGTTACGCAATGTGGAAGTGGTGCAGGCGATGGGGATGCTGTCGACTTTGCGTCAGCGCTGGTTAGGCAAACACTTGGGCTTTTTGGCTTTGCAGTCTCAGGCGTCGGATAAAGCGTCTATTTGGGCGAATGCTTCTAAATCGTTACGCTTATTATTTCAGTCGTTAATTTTGGGTGTCGGTGCTTATTTAGCCATCGAAAATGAGATTACCGCCGGTATGCTCATTGCGGGTTCGATTATTATGGGACGCGCTTTAGCACCTGTCGATTTGATGATTGGTAGCTGGAAACAGTTTGGTTCGACCCGTTCGGCCTATGAGCGTTTGGATAGTCTGTTAACCGATTTTCCCGCGACGAAAGCACCCATGCCATTACCCGCACCCAAGGGCAATGTTCAGGTGGAGCAGTTGGTGGTGGTGCCACCAGGGGCGCAGTTGCCGTCCTTAAATGGCATTTCGTTTACCCTGCCAGCGGGGCAGGTGTTAGGCATTTTAGGACCGAGTGCAGCAGGTAAGTCGAGCTTGGCGCGTGCCGTGATGGGTGTGTGGCCGGTAAGCGAGGGTAAGGTGCGTTTAGACGGGG
>CAZYER010000074.1:0-2609 GCA_964646525.1 uncultured Francisella sp.
ACGCTTGCCCGAAAAACTACCGATGCTTTATATGTCATTGACCAGCTAGTCTAGGAATAACCGATGCGATTGAATACGCTCTCCAAAAAACTGCTGTTTAACACCATGCGTATTGATACCACTTTGGTGGATGGTTCGGAAGGTGCGGGTACAGGTTTTTTCTTTAATTGTTTTTTAAGTGAGCGCCCTTATCCTTTTTTGGTAACCAACCGCCATGTGGTGGAAAATGCGGCTGTTGGCTTGCTTAGCTTTACAGCGGCTCACGACGGTTTACCTGCGATTGGCGACAAAATTGAGCTAGAGATTGCCGATTTTGCTAATCAATGGTTTTACCATCCTGATCCAACGGTTGATTTGGCTATTTTGCCAGTGGCGTTGATTGAGCAAGCAGTGGCACAACAGGGTAAGCAGGTTTATTTTCACGCCATTGATATCAATTTGATTCCAACTCAGGAAGAGTTGGCTGATTTTGATGCATTGGAGCCAGTTGTGTTTTTTGGTTATCCCAATGGTGTGTGGGATCATGTGAATCTGATGCCGATTATTCGACGTGGTACGACAGCGACTTCGTTGCAGTTTGACTTCGAGGGTAGAGCAGAGTTTTTAATTGATGCTTCCGTTTATCCTGGTTCGAGTGGTAGTCCAGTATTTTTGTACAACCCTGATTTTGCGCACGATCCAGAGCAGAATAAGTTTAATTTTATTGGTGTCATTTCATCCGTTTTCTACCGAGAGGAAGAGGGGGTGAGTTGTCCACCAACGGGATGTGCCGAGATGATTGATTTGGGGCTAGTGGTGAAAGCACAAATGGTTAGAGATACTATTTGGCATTTTGCTCAAGCTCGATTAGGAAAATAATAGGTTTTAGGAGATAGCAAGTCATGGCTCAGACAGTTCGTGAAGGCGATTTAGTTACCCTTCAATTTCATGCGCACGATTTATCGGGTCGTATGGTTACTGATTGTTTTGTTGAAACCTTTGTTGTTGGTCAGGGACAGGTGATGCCAGCGCTGGAGGTGGCTTGTGTTGGTGTTGCTAAGGGTGAAAAAGCCAACTATCGTGCGCGTCCGCGTGAATTGCGTTTTTCACATCCGAGTTTGCGTGGTGTGATGCCAAATCAGCCAGTCACCTTGCATGTGGAAGTTCTGGATGTTCAAGCAAATGCGATGGGTCAATCAACCACTTGTGCTTTTATTACGGAAGCGGAAGTGGCGGCTTTGTTCGAGCGTTGGAATGAGTCTTTGAAAACAAAAGATCCACGTAAAGTGACTGAAAACTACAGCAAATCTGCTGTATTGCTACCAACAGTTTCAGATACGGTTCGTACGGATCATGCTGCGATTGAAGATTATTTCACTCACTTTTTGGCTAAATCACCCGTTGGCAAGATTGATGATCGTAGTATCAAAATTGGCTGTAACAGCGTACAAGATATGGGCATTTATACCTTCCAATTTGATGATGGTCGTACTGTACAAGCACGTTACAGTTTTATTTATGAGCTGGAAGCAGGTAAGTGGGTTATCTCGCATCACCACTCCTCGATGATGCCTGAACAATTCGTCGGTCATTAATGACTGCAGCACAAAAACCGTTTCGAGAGAAACGGTTTTTTTATAGGGCGAATTTAGTATGAATCAAGTTACCCTACGTCAACTGAAAACGTTTGTCACTGTCTGCAAGCAGCTTAGCTTTATCGGCGCGGCGCAAGAGTTATTTTTAACACCTCCTGCAGTTTCTATGCAAATTAAGCAAATTGAGGAAGAGATTGGTCTGACGTTATTTGAACGCAGCAGTAAATCGGTGCAGTTGACTCAAGCAGGCGAAGTGTTACTGACGCATGCACAAGGCATATTCCAACAATTGCGCGATGCAGAAATGGCTTTAGATGCCATTAAAGGTGTTGAGGGTGGGCGTTTGGTCATTGGCATGGTAACCACGGCCAAATATTTTTTGCCGAGCATCTTAGCAGCCTTTAAAGAGCAATATCATGCGGTGGATATTTTGTTTTTTGAGGGTAATCGAGATCAGTTATTAGAAAAGCTCAGTGCTGGTGAGTTAGATTTGGCAGTCATGGGACGTCCACCGGCTGAGTCGGAAATGATGTCACAATCTTTTGCGCCCAATCCGCACGGTATTATTGCCTCAATGCAACATCCTTTAGCACATAAGAAGAATATTCCGGTGGCTTTTTTCAACCAAATGCCTTTTTTAGTGCGTGAGCAGGGATCGGGTACACGAGCTGCAATGGAGTCTTTTTTTAAGGCTTACGATGTTGAACCTGCCAATGCTATGGTTATGAACAGTAATGAAACCATTAAGCAAGCTGTTATGGTGAACTTGGGTTTGTCTTTTGTTTCTTTGGATACGGTCCGAATGGAGGTATCTTTGGGGCGCTTAGCTATTTTGGATGTGGTTGGTCTGCCTGTGGTGAAGCACTGGCATTTGGTGCAAATGCGTAAGGTTCAATCGCCCGCTGCGGAAGCCTTTTCACGTTTTATGCTCACTAATCGACATAAGCCAGCTTGTTTTGAGCATTAAAAAAGCCAGCATGTTTTGCTGGCTTTTGCTGTTACCGAGTTCCATCAACTAGGTGATATGGTTATCTT
>CAZYER010000075.1:0-2316 GCA_964646525.1 uncultured Francisella sp.
GGCTTTTGTGTTGTTTCAGCTTTAATGTGATAATCGTACTCATTCTCTTCGACCTGAAGTACGCTAAAGCTTTTTAGGTTAAGGATGTTAGGCATGATTAACGGTTAATGGCAGTTTTTACATGCTGTATGAATGATTCGACACTTAGCAAACGCTCTCTATCTTCACTCGTAAAATGGGTGTGTCTTTCTTCTGGCACAACAAGCGTTATATTAGCCTTTGCAATTTCCTGCATTTGATTAGTTGAAATACCTTCCTGAAGCGTCAATAAGTGCTTGTGTTGTATTCTTGGTGCTTCTTTGGTCACTTGCCGCCATCTATCTTTGCAGGTTGTCTTGATTCCTAATACGAACAACTTATCATCTGGCCAAGACTTATCGTTATAGGCTAAAGCACTAGGAATAATAATATCGGGTTTAGTGTCGTCAACATTCGCCTGGTGGTCAAATGGGATGCCTGATGATTCAAGTAAATAAGCTACGTGGTGCTCCAGTGACTTTCCCGCGCGTGCTTTTCTGCGCTGCAACACTGTTTGCGCTGTTACCAAAAACTCATCAATAGAACTAAACAGTTTTTGTAGAAATGGTTGATAAACTTTTCGTTCTACCGTTCTGAATAAGGCATATTCAGTCTCAACAAGCATAGATAATTGCTTGTCTGTAGGATGGTTCATGAAATTAGCTGCACACTCAATCAATGAACGTTTAGACTCTTCAGCAAAGTTTTTTGTTGGCGGGAAATCCGTTAAGTTTTGCACGAATGAGGTAAATCGACGCTCAAGACAGGCTTCTTCACTTTCTTGTACTTGATTAACATCATAAACAGCCCAGCGATTGATAATTTCAATACCGATGTACGCTTGGTAGGTTTCAATGTCTTCATCGGTTTCCAAGATATAAGCGTAAAATTGAGTGAGCGTTTCTGGAACCAATACCAGTAGTGCTCCTAGCTTGTCTGGCCGTAACGCTTCAAAATTTCTGATGCTGTTAAATCCCGTCAACCGATACTCGCTTCGAGTACCTGTTCCATACCATTTAACCGTTGATTGCGTTTGGACACCAAAATACCAATCTACAGTTACAAGATGATCGTGATTTACTCCCTTGGTAGGCTTAAATAGGGTAAAGTATTGCCAAGAATTTTTAGAAAGATAAAACCCTTTTTGATGCCCACCTGTAAGCCCTAAATCGTTAGGCGAGATGTATTTTAGGATCGCCTTGCCACAAGAAAGGCTTTTTTCTATGGCTTGCTCACATACTAGCGACATGACGTACCGCCGCTGAAGATTGCGTAATATAGCGAACTCTACGCACTTTCCGTCTGTTTGCTTCGTTGATAGCAGAAATCATTAAGTTGGCAACATGAGCAATAGCAGGCACAACAACAGAATTACCAAATTGCTTGTAAGCTCGTGTATTCGATACTGGAATTACAAATGAATCAGGGAACCCCATTAGGCGAGCGCACTCTCTAGGTGTTAATTTTCGAGGGTTTTTATCTGCCCCTTGATGCAGTAAGATTTCAGAACCGTCCTTATAGTATCGTGCTGACAAGGTTCTTGTAGTTGTCGTTTCTGGTGTAACTAGCCCGTAACCAAAGCCGTTACCTTTTTCTTTGTGCTTTTGAGCATAGTTTTGTAAATAAGCCCACAAGCCATCAGAAAGGGTGAATGAATCAAGCTGTTGCTGTTTATCATAGTCAAAAAATCGTCCCATGTCATGACTGATAACTGGCTCAGTACCATCGTTTTTATGCAATATTGACGATAAAGCACGAACGCCTTTGGGCGGCAATGAGGCAGTCCACGAGAATTTGATGTTTTCCTCTTTTTTGAAGCCGACGATAATAATACGTTCGCGATGCTGTGGTACAAAATGCGCTCCATCAATGACCTTAAAATGGATATCATAACCAAGCTCAAACAAGGCGCGCTTAATTACTTCAAAGGTTTTGCCTTTGTCGTGAGAGGTTAGATTTTTGACATTTTCTAACAAAAACGCCTTTGGTTGCTTTGCTTCGATGATGCGACACACATCAAAAAACAATGTTCCTTGTGTTTCACAAGCAAACCCATGTGCTCTACCAAGTGAGTTCTTTTTAGATACACCAGCAATGGAAAATGGCTGACAGGGGAATCCAGCTAAAAGGATGTCGTGATCTGGCACGCTTACAGCGTCAACTTTCGTTATGTCGCCAGCAATGTCATGGCTATCGGCGAAGTTTGCCTTATATGTTTTTTGTGCGTAAGCATCCCACTCGCTTGTAAATACACATCTGCCGCCAAGAGGTTCAAATGCCTGTCTTATGCCGCCGATT
>CAZYER010000076.1:0-2049 GCA_964646525.1 uncultured Francisella sp.
CGATGATGTACTTGGTGTATGGCCACTACATGGACTTTGCGGTGCTTTTGGCGCCCTAGCAGCAGGCGTTTTTGGGCTTGAAAGCCTAGGCGGCATGGGTGGTGTATCGCTTATTTCACAAATTATCGGTACATTATTAGGCATTAGTATCGCATTTATCGGTGGATACTTAGTCTATGGTTTGCTAAAGTTAGTGGTTGGCATTCGCTTAAGCGATGAAGAAGAATATGATGGTGCTGATATGACCATTCACCATATCACGGCTACTCCCGATCGTGAAATATGTTGGTAAGCAAAAACTTATAGTTGAAGGAAACCTGTTTTTATGATAACCCCCGACGTTACAACAAACACTTATACTGATGCTCGCCAGCATAGCCATCCTGCGGTTTCTTTAACAGGCGAATTGGTGGCGAGAGACTCAGTCACCCCTGAAGATAAGGGATGCCAAGAAGTGTTAAGAACACAGCTCGAAGCGCTTGGCTTTGTTTGCGAAACGCTCGTTTTCGAAGACGTCACTAACCTGTGGGCACGCAAAGGCTCACAAGCGCCGCTCTTTATTTTTGCCGGTCACACCGATGTTGTTCCTCCAGGCAATAAAGACAAATGGACTTTCGATCCTTTCCTTCCTGCTATTGTCGATGGGCAACTCTATGGTCGCGGCAGTGCCGACATGAAAGGTGGCGTCGCCGCATTTATAGCGGCACTTACTGAGTTTTTAGCGCAACATCCTGACCATGATGGCAGTATTGGCGTACTAATCACCTCCGATGAAGAAGGCGCAGCCATTAACGGCACGGTTAAAGTGGTCGAAACGCTCATGGCACGCGGTGAGCAAATCGACTACTGTGTGCTCGGCGAGCCGACCGCAGAACAGCAACTTGGGGATATGATCAAAATTGGTCGTCGCGGCTCTTTGTCAGGTCGATTAGTCATTCAGGGTAAGCAAGGTCATATTGCCTACCCACATCTCGCCGACAATCCCATTCATAAAGCCATGCCAGTTTTGGCCGAGCTAACTCAAATTGAATGGGACAAAGGCAATGATGCTTTTCCAGCAACCAGTTTTCAAATTTCCAATATACGCAGTGGTTTAGGGGTGAGCAATGTCATTCCACCCGATATCACCATCGACTTTAATTTTCGTTTCTCTACTGAACAAACAGCCGACACAATTAAACAACGCGTACACACCCTACTCGATAGCCAATCGCTCAGCTACGATCTCAACTGGAATCTCTCTGGTACACCTTGGCTAACAAAACAATCGGCACTGGTAGCCGCAGCAGATCAAGCCATTTTGACTGTTACTGGCTTAACACCTGTCCATTCAACGGGTGGCGGCATTTCTGATGGTCGGTTTATTGCTCCCACAGGCGCTGAGGTTATTGAGCTAGGTCCGTTGAATGAAAGCATTCATAAAATCGATGAACATGTCGGTGTTAATGACTTAATTCAGTTGACAGAAATTTACCAACACATCATGATTAGTCTTTTAACCAAATCAAAATAAATCCTAGAGAAACATCTTCATGAGTAATATTGACTGCCAAAAAATTCTTAACTCATCACTCGGACGCGATCTAAGCTTAGATGACTGTGCGGTTTTATCGAGTATTGTTGAATTCAAACAACTTGCCGATGAAGAGATTTTATTTAAAGCTGGCGAAAAAACAGATAGCTTGTACGTGATCGTTAGTGGCAAAATCAATGTAACTAAAGACAAAATCCTACCTGATTATATGGTGCTGCACACTCTACAACCTGGAGATATGGCTGGTGAAATGAGTTTTGTTGACGGTAACACACATAGCCTGACGTTGCGCGCTCATGGCGATTGTGAACTCATGACCATTCAACGCGATGCGTTTGAACAGCTACTGCTAACCAATCCACACGTGGTTTATCATGTCATGCGTGCCATTACCCGCTCTATCCATACTACGGTAAAACGTATGAACGATCAATTTGTGGAATTAAATCGTTTCATTAACAACGAGTATATGCAGGCTTACTAATTTCAATTAAATCAAGTGTCCTTTATGGCGC
>CAZYER010000077.1:0-1639 GCA_964646525.1 uncultured Francisella sp.
GGCGCCAAAAGCACCGCAAAGTCCATGTAGTGGCCATACACCAAGTACATCATCGATTTTCCATTTGTTTTGCGTTAAGGTAAACAAAGTGACGAACATAGCACCAGCCATGGCACCAATAGCAAGCACACCAATCGGGTGGACAATATCGGAGCCCGCACAAATGGCTACTAAACCAGCAAGTGGTCCGTTATAAGCAAAGCCAGGATCGTTTTTGCCAACGACCAATGCGGCTAAGGTGCCTCCAGCCATTGCCATTAGTGAGTTTAGAGCAACCAACCCTGTAATGGCTTCGAGTTTTTGTGCTGACATCACGTTAAAGCCAAACCAGCCAACAATTAAAATCCATGATCCTAGTGCTAAAAAGGGAATGTTCGAAGGGGGATGAGCTGATACTAGGCCTTCTTTGGTGTAGCGTCCGCGACGTGCGCCAAGATGTAATACAGCAGCGAGTGCAATCCAGCCACCCACGGCGTGAACGACGACAGAACCAGCGAAGTCGTGAAATTGAGCGCCAAAGGTGGTTGCTAACCAAGCCTGAATACCAAAATTACCATTCCAAGCAATAACCTCAAAAAAAGGATAGACAAAGCCGACGATAGCGAAGGTTGCTGCTAATTAAGGATTAAACTTAGCTCGTTCAGCAATCCCGCCAGAAACAATCGCTGGAATAGCAGCCGCGAATGTCATGAGAAAGAAAAATTTCACTAAGGCATAACCAGCGTCAACAGATAGCGCTTGATCATTCATCAAGAAGTGAGAGCCATAAGCGAGTGTATAACCGATAAAAAAGTAAGCGAGTGTTGAAACGGCTAGATCGGCCAAGATTTTAACCAAAGCATTTACTTGGTTTTTTTGACGTACCGTACCCACCTCTAAAAAGGCAAATCCAGCATGCAAGGCCAGTACCATGACAGCGCCAATGAGTAAGAATAGGACGTCTTGAACGGGGAGATTAGTGTTTTCCATATTTGTTACAAAGTTCTGTTATAGTTAGCAAAAAGATGATTAAAAAGTAACTGCCAATAAATGGTTATGGTTAAGGGGGTGGGCGTTGTTTAAAACAGTGGTATTAGCGCTTTTGTTCCTGCAAATGAGTGCCTGCACGTGGGTTGAGCGACAAGTAACGAATGTCGAACAGCGTATCAATAAAACGAAAAGCTGCGAACAGGTTTCCCAGCGAGAGGCACCAGATTATGTTTCGACCAAACGTTATCGTTGTGTGGGGAAAGATTGTCACGATTACGGCTGTCGTCAATGAGGGGTTTTACTGGTCAGGCTCTGAACCATGATGTCGATGGAT
Organism: uncultured Francisella sp.; assembly: GCA_964646525.1. Lineage (GTDB taxonomy): Bacteria > Pseudomonadota > Gammaproteobacteria > Thiomicrospirales > Thiomicrospiraceae. The sequence continues at coordinate 1,304 of CAZYER010000077.1, forward strand.
AACAATAAAATAACATCATCATCAGCTTCACCAACACTAATTAAACCTTGTACCAATCCTTGACCGATATTGCTGGGTGAGGGCATGATTTGCTCAGGAGTTAAATGCTGAATGTGCCCCAACTGATCAACCATTAGGGCAAAACGAATAAAATCATGCTCGATAATTAACAGCTGTGCTTGTGCTATATCAACGGATTGTCCTAGCCAGCGCACAGGCGATATGACCGGAATAACACGCTGTTGATGAGAAACAAAGCCGATAAAGGACGCATCTTCACTTGGAATACCTTGGCGCATTAATGATAAGTCTACTGCCTCAATAATGGCATCGACG